>NZ_CP139707.1:505000-835416 GCF_034377145.1 Sulfitobacter sp. OXR-159 | reverse complement strand
TATAGCGCATAGGGTCAGTCGACTTTCGGCGTTGCAGGGGCGCGGCGGCGGCGCAGGAAAAGAACGGTCATCGCCAGCCAGATGGCGGCGAGGGAAAACCAGGTGATCGCATATTGCAAGTGATCGTTGGGGATACGGGCGGTATCCACGGGCAGCGGCGTGATCTTGGGGTCCGGCCCGCTGCCGTCGCGGACCACGACGAGGAGCGGCTCGGTGTTAAGCGTGTCAGCCATGACCTCCACATCCCGGGCGAACCAGATGTTGCTTTCGGTGTCGGCTTCGGGCGTGAAACTGTCGACCTCTTGGGGCCATTGCAAGTTGCCGGTCAGGGTGGCGCTGCCCGCGGGGGCGATGGCGTCTTTGTTCGCTGTGGCGGTAAAGCCGAGGTCGACGAGGATGCGGCGGCTATCCTCCAAGGTCATGGGCGCGATGACACGGTAGCCTGCGCCTTTCTGCTTCTGGCTGACCAGCACATGCAGCGCCTCGGCCCCGATCTCTCCGCTGACCGTGACGGGCAGATAGGCGTCGGCTTGTGGGTCAGGATCGCGGGGCAAGGCCACCGGAGCGGCGGTGATCCGGGCGTTGATATCGGCGATGATCGCCTCTTTCCATGCCAGTCGCTGCACCTGCCAGACCCCGAGTGCAACGAGGATGGCTGCCCCGCCAAGGCCGACGATGATGAAGAACAGGCTGCGCCGCATTCGAATCTCTCTGGCTGAAACGACAAACGCGCGAAGAGGGCTTCGCGCGTTTGGGTTTTACGGGTGTGGGGCGCGGATGCAACCCCGCCTTATGTTTAGGGCTGGCCCCACATGTAGACGGCAAAGAAGAGGAACAGCCAGACCACGTCAACGAAGTGCCAGTACCACGCCGCCGCCTCGAAGCCGACGTGGCGTTCGGGGGTGAAGTGGCCGCGCATGGCGCGCAGCAGGCAGACGAAGAGGAAGATCGTGCCGATCACAACGTGGAAGCCGTGGAAGCCGGTCGCCATGAAGAAGCTGGAGAAATACATATCGCCGCCGAAGGTCCAATCGTCATGGACCAGCAGTTCGTAGTATTCGTAAGCCTGCAACGCGGTGAAGAGCACGCCGAGGATCACGGCGATGGTCAGGCCCGAGATCAGGTCCCTGCGGTTGTTCTCATGCGCCAGCGCGTGGTGGGCCCATGTCACGGCACAGCCCGACAGCAGCAGCACCAGCGTGTTGATCAGCGGCAGGTGAAAGGCGTCAACCGCGTGGATTTCGGGCTGGACGTACTCTGAGCCGACATACTCATACATCGGGTAAAGGGCCTGTTTGAAGAAGGACCAGAACCACGCGACGAAGAACATGACTTCGGACATGATGAACAGGATGAAGCCATAGCGCAGGCCGATCCGCACCACACCGGTGTGATCGCCCACTTCGCTTTCAGAGACCACTTCGGACCACCATGCGAACATGACGTAAAGTGTGGCGACCAGCCCGCCCAAGAAGACGAAGGGCGTCATTCCGTGCATCCACAGGACGGCGCCCGCCAGCATGGCAAATCCGCCTACCGACCCCAAAAGCGGCCAGGTCGAGGGGGGGAGAATATGGTAGTCGTGGTTTTTTGCATGGGCCATGGTTGCGGGTCCCTCACCTTTGTTTAATCAGGTCGTTAATTCGTTGTTGTGGCGCTGTCCTGATCGAGGGCGGCATAGCCCTCGGGCAGGTCAATTTCGTAGAATGTATAGGACAGAGTGATGGTATGTACAAACTTCCCATCGCGGTCTTCGACCATTTCCGGATCGACGAAGAAGCTTACCGGCATCTGCACGCGCTCGCCCGGTGCCAGCACCTGTTCGGTAAAGCAAAAGCAGTCGATCTTTTCGAAAAACGGCCCGGCGGTATAGGGGGTCACGTTATAGCTCGCCTGCCCTGCGACCGCATGGTCGGTGGGGTTGTAGGCTTCATAGAAGGCCAGTCCGGTCTCGCCGATCCGCACTTCCATTTCACGCACCACGGGTTTGAACTCCCACGGCATGCCGTCGTTGAGCGAGCCGTCAAAGCGGACCTTGACGGTCTGGTCCAGCACATCCGCGCTGCCTGCCGATACCTGCCCCGGCGTCCCGCCGAAGCCTGTCACGCGGCAGAACCAATCGTAGAAAGGGACAGATGCCCAAGCCAAACCGCCCATCAGCACCACGACACTCACGGTTTGCATTACTGTTTTTTGAGGACCGGAAAGCGCCATTACTGGGTCACCTCACGCTGATTGGCCGGCAATTCAAAATCCGTTTGCGTGATCTTGACGTAGGTCAGCGCCATGATCAGCACCACGAAGGCACCCAGCATCAGGCCTACGCCGATATTGCGGCCCCGGCGGCGCTTGTGCAGTTCATGCTCAGGACGAAAGCTCATCACCAGCCCCCCAAACCAAAGGTACGCAGGGCGGCTTCGCCCAGAATCGCCCCGAAGTGCAAAAAGAGATAGGCCAGCGACAGGCGGAAGAACTTGCGCTCTTCGGCATAATCGTCACCCTCGGCCATGACCTCGTCCCGCTTCCAGATGCGGTAAGCGCCCAGCAGGAAGGCGGCGTTCAAGATCAGCGCCACGGCGAAGTAGAAGATCCCACCGATGGCGGTGAAGGCTGTGCCAATGGCCAGTGCGGCCAGCAGAACCGTGTAGACGAAGATGTGCAGCCGCGTCGCCGGACGGCCGTGGGTCACGGTCAGCATGGGCACTTTGGCATCGTCGTAGTCAGAGCGCATGAAGAGCGCCAGCGCCCAGAAATGCGGCGGGGTCCACATGAAGATTAGCGCGAACATCAGCCATGCCTCGACCGAGAAGCTGCCCGTCGCGGCGACCCAGCCGATCACCGGCGGAAAGGCCCCGGCGGCGCCGCCGATGACAATGTTCTGCGGCGTCAAACGCTTGAGCCACATGGTGTAGAACACGGCGTAGAACAGGATGGTAAAGAGCAACATCCCCCCCGCCAGAAGGTTGGTCGCCAGGCCCAGCATCATCACCGACAGACCCGACAGCGCCACACCGAGGGTCAGCGCCTCTCCGGGTTGGACCCGGCCCGAGGGGATCGGGCGCCCGCGCGTGCGGCGCATCACCGCGTCGATATCGGCATCCCACCACATGTTGAGCGCGCCCGAGGCGCCGCCGCCGATGGCGATGAATAAGATCGCGCAAAAGCCGATGACGGGATTGACCGAGACCGGCGCGGCCAACAGCCCCACGAAGGCCGTGAAGACGACAAGCGACATGACGCGCGGTTTCAGCAGGGCGAAGTAATCCCCCAGCTGCGCGTCGTATTCACGTGTTGGCGTATTGGTGATGTCAGTCATCCCGAACCTTCCAAGGGTAAACACGGGGCACGGGCCTGCGCCCTGCCCCGTGGCACTGGCTTACTTAGAGGCGACGGTCAGCGGCTGTTCGATGCCCGCATATTCCGCCTTGGCGTTGCCAAGCCATTCCGCATAGGCCTCTTCCGAGACGACTTTGACGGTGATCGGCATATAGGCGTGGGCCTGACCGCAAAGCTCGGAACACTGACCGAAGTAGACGCCTTCCTGTTCGGCGGTGAACCACAGTTCCGCCAAACGGCCCGGCACGCCATCCTGTTTCACGCCGAAGGCGGGAATGGTCCAAGAGTGGATCACGTCGCTTGCCGTGACCTGCACGACAATGGTCTTGCCCACGGGGATCACCACCGATGTGTCGGTGGCCAGCAGGAAGTCTTCGCGGGCATAGCCTTCGTCTTCGAGCTTGGCGACCATCGCGTCGTTCAACACGAAGGGGGTCACATCTTCGTCGCCGTCACCCAGCGTGGCCGGGGCACCGATCATGTAGCTGTCAAAGGCAATCTCTTCGTCGACATATTCATAGGTCCAGTACCACTGGTTGCCGATCGCCTTGATGGTGATGTCCGCTTCGGGGATTTCCTGCTGGCGGAACAGGATCGGCAGCGAATAGGCACCGATCAGCACAAGGACGAGAATCGGCAGGATCGTCCAAGCGATCTCAATCGGGGTGTGGTGCGTGAAGGACGAGGGGTTCGGGTTCCGCTTTTTGTTGTAGCGGATCATGACCCAGACGATCAGACCGGTCACGAAAATGGTGATCAGCGTGATGATCACGAGAATCAGGTAATCCAGATCGTGAATATCCTGCGCCAACCGCGTCACAGCGGGTTGAAAGCCTGTCTCGCCGTCAACAGGTCTGCCGATGACATCAAGCCCGTCAATGCGCAGGCTGTCCTGTGCCAATGCAGGCAGGGCGGCAAGGCTGGTCAAAAGACCGGAAAGGGGGAGTAGATGTTTCATATGTCGTCCTGATCTTGTGACCATTAAGAAGCCGATAAGGCACCCCAAACCGCTGCTGCGATCCGGTGCCGTTGTAATCCTGGGTGCTTACAATCATATTCTGCCTACAAGATAAAGTCACATGCTTGCGTCATAGAGCCGCGCGAGACAGTTTTGTGACAGCAAGCAAGGATACCCCCAATGAGCCGCGCGCATTTCACCCCCTTCGAGGCCGATCTGGACCGAGAAACCGCTCTGAGCGTGCTGCGCGAGGCTGTGGCCGGTGCCGATGACGGGGAATTATTCCTCGAACGCCGCCGCTCAGAGGCGCTGGTGTTCGACGACGGACGCCTCAAAACCGCCAGCTACGATGCCGCCGAGGGCTTTGGCCTGCGCGCCGTGCGTGGCGAAGTGGCAGGCTATGCCCATTCGACCGAACTGAGCGAAGCCGCCCTGCGCCGCGCGGCAGAAACGGCGCGGCTGGCGGTGGGCGATGGCGGCGGCACTTGGGCGGATGCTCCGCAGGCCAGCAACAAGCGGCTTTATACGGACGAAGACCCGATCGCGGGCCATGCCTTTCCGGTCAAGGTCGATACCCTGCGCGAGATCGACGCCTATGCCCGTAGCCTTGATGCCCGCGTGGTTCAGGTGAGTGCTACGATTGCCGCCAGCATTCAGGAGGTCGAGATCCTCCGCCCTGAGGGGCATTCAGTGCGCGACGTGCGCCCGATGACACGGGTCAATGTCTCGGTCATCGTGGAGCAAGACGGTCGCCGCGAGAGCGGCGGTGTCGGCGGCGGCGGGCGGATTGGGCTTGATGGTATGTTGGCCCCCGAAGACTGGCAGGCCAAGGTCCGCGAAGCCCTGCGCATCGCCTGCGTGAACCTCGAAGCCGTTCCTGCCCCCGCCGGCGTGATGGACGTGGTGCTTGGCCCCGGCTGGCCCGGCATCCTGCTACACGAAGCCATCGGCCACGGGCTGGAGGGCGATTTCAACCGCAAAGGCTCCAGCGCCTTTGCCGGGCTGATGGGCCAGCAGATCGCCGCAAAGGGCGTGACCGTGCTGGACGATGGCACGATCCCCGACCGACGCGGCTCGATCTCGGTCGATGACGAGGGCACCCCCTCGGCGCGCAATGTGTTGATTGAGGACGGCGTGCTGGTGGGCTATATGCAGGACCGTCAGAACGGGCGGCTGATGGGCGGAGCCTCGACCGGGAACGGACGGCGGCAATCCTATGCGCATATCCCGATGCCGCGCATGACCAACACCTATATGCTAGGCGGCGATGCGGCACCGGAGGACATCGTGGCCGACCTCAAAGATGGGATTTATGCCGTCGGATTTGGTGGCGGTCAGGTGGATATCACCAACGGCAAGTTCGTATTTTCCTGCACCGAGGCCTACCGCGTGCAAAACGGCAAGATCGGCGCGCCGGTCAAAGGGGCCACGCTGATCGGCGACGGGGCCACGGCGCTGCAGCAGATCCGCGCCATCGGAAATGACCCGACGCTGGACCCCGGAATGGGCAACTGCGGCAAGCAGGGCCAATGGGTGCCGGTGGGCGTGGGCCAGCCGACCCTGATGATCGGTGGGCTGACCGTGGGCGGGGCCGCGACCTGACGACACGCCTAAGTTGAATCGAATGGGTTGGAGAAAATTCATAGGTTGTTAAGCACTAAATCCTATACCTGATTCTGCAACGGACGGAGCTTCGGGATGACTGACAAGGACCTACATCCTTCTTCCACTCACCCCCCACTCCCACCCACCCAGGAAGATGAACAGTTTGCCCGGCTTCGTCTGTTGCGCTCACGCAGGGTGGGCATTTCCACCTACCGGCGTCTGCTGGATGAACATGGCTCTGCGATCAATGCGCTGAACGCCTTGCCCGAAGTGGCGCAGGCCGCAGGCATTTCGAACTATCGCATTTGCCCCGAAGGGGTTGTTCAGGCCGAACTCAATGCCGCCCGCACCGCCGGGGCACGGCTGCTGGTTCATGGACAGGCGCCCTACCCCGACCTATTGAATGATCTCGACGATGCCCCGCCCTTTTTGTGGGTGATCGGTGACCCATCCCTCCTCACCCGGCCTATGATTTCATTGGTCGGTGCGCGGAATGCCTCCTCGCTTGGGCTTCGCATGGCACGCACCCTCGCGGCAGAGCTTGGGGAGGCCGGGTTTGTCGTCGTCTCCGGCCTTGCGCGGGGCATCGACGCCGCTGCCCATTCCGCCGCGCTGGCCCATGGCACCATCGCCGTGCAGGCGGGCGGGGTCGACATTATATACCCAAGCGAAAATGCAGAACTGGCGGAACAGATCGCGGCGCAGGGGCTGCGCCTGTCAGAGCAACCAATGGGGCTGCAACCGATGGCGCGGCATTTCCCACGCCGCAACCGCATCATCTCTGGCCTGAGCCGGGCAACCGTGGTGGTTGAGGCGGCGGCCCGCTCGGGCAGTTTGATCACCGCACGCGATGCATTGGATCAGGGGCGCGACGTGCTGGCGGTGCCCGGCCACCCGATGGACGCGCGCGCGGCGGGCTGCAACATGCTGATCCGCGATGGCGCAGTGCTGGTCCGCTCCGCCGCTGACGTGTTGGAGGTTTTGCCGGAGTTGGCCACGCAGGGGCCCGAATTACCCCGACGCAAGCCCGCGCCGCCCCCACTTCGGGCAAAAACGCCTCCGCCAAACCGCGGCCCCGTCGCAAAGCTCCACGCGCAGATCCTCGCCCGCCTCGGCCCCGCCCCGGTCGCAGAGGATCAGTTGATCCGCGATCTGCAAGTGCCCAGCAGTGACGTGGCCCCTGCCCTGCTTGATCTTGAGATGGAGGGGGAAATTCAGCGTCAGCCGGGCGGGTTGCTAAGCCGTTCCGCCTGACGGCGTCGCACATTTCGGCCCGCTCAAACCATAGCTGCGCCGTGGCGCCTCCGCGAGGCACAGCCCCGGCCAAGGCGCCGCCGAAAGCCGCCCGTCAATAGCGGCAATACGGCCCATCCGCCCTGCCTAACCCCTGCGCGCCAAACCCCTCATCCGCAGCAGCCGCATTGACAAACACCCCCGCCATCCCACATGAGACAGCGCAAAGCCGCCCTCATTTTTGATCTAAGGTGCCTGTATTTATGCCCGTCGTCGTTGTCGAATCCCCAGCCAAGGCCAAAACGATCAACAAATATCTGGGCGACGATTACACCGTTCTCGCCTCTTACGGCCACGTCCGGGACTTGCCGCCAAAGGACGGATCGGTCGACACCGACGCCGATTTCGACATGAAATGGGAAGTCGCCTCCGACAGCAAGAAACACGTCAAAGCCATCGCCGACGCGCTGGCCAAAGACAACGCACTGATCCTCGCGACTGACCCCGACCGCGAAGGCGAGGCGATCAGCTGGCACCTGCAAGAGGCGCTGACCAAGCGCAAGTCGATCAAGAAAGACACGCCCGTTAGCCGCGTCGTCTTTAACCAGATCACCAAAAAGGCCGTGACCGAGGCGATGCAGAACCCGCGTCAGGTCGACATGCCGCTGGTCGAGGCCTATCTCGCCCGCCGCGCGCTGGACTATCTGGTGGGGTTCAACCTCTCTCCCGTGCTTTGGCGCAAACTGCCCGGCGCGAAATCCGCCGGACGTGTGCAATCGGTCACCCTGCGCCTGATCGTTGAGCGTGAGATGGAGATCGAGGCTTTCCGCGCCCGTGAATACTGGTCGGTAAAAGCTCTGCTCTCTACGCCGCGCGGCCAAGAGTTTGAGACACGCCTTGTTTCGCTTGCAGGCAAAAAGCTGGATCGCTTCGATCTGGCCGACGCCACGCAGGCCGAGATGGCCGTGCAGGCGATCACCAGCCGCGCGCTGAAAGTGATGAACGTCGAGGCGAAACCGGCCAGCCGCAACCCCTCGGCCCCTTTCATGACCTCGACCCTGCAGCAGGAAGCCAGCCGCAAATTCTCCATGGGCGCGCGCCAGACCATGTCGACCGCGCAGCGCCTTTATGAGGCCGGGCACATCACCTACATGCGGACCGACGGCATCGACATGGCGCCCGAAGCGGTGAGCATGGCGCGTGATGCGATCGCTGACCGTTTCGGCGCGGATTACGTGCCGAAAGAGCCGCGCATCTATAAAAACAAAGCGAAAAACGCTCAGGAAGCGCACGAATGTATCCGCCCCACGGATATGACCAAAGACGCGAAGACACTGAAGCTCGATGCCGATCAGGCGAAGCTTTATGACCTGATTTGGAAACGCACGCTGGCCTGCCAGATGGAAAGCGCCCGGCTGGAGCGCACCACGGTTGAGGTCGGCAGCGATGACGGTCAGGTTGGCCTGCGCGCCAATGGTCAGGTCGTGCTGTTCGACGGGTTCTTGCGGGTCTATGAAGAAGGCCGTGATGATGTGGTCGATGAGGACGACAAGCGTCTGCCACAGATCAGCCAAGGCGACGCGATGGACAAACGCGCCGTCACCCCCGAGCAGCATTTCACCCAGCCGCCGCCGCGCTATACCGAAGCCACGCTGGTTAAACGCATGGAAGAGCTCGGCATCGGCCGCCCCTCGACCTATGCCAGCATCGTCACCACGATTCAGGACCGCGAATATGTTCGCAAGGACGGCAACCGTCTGATCCCCGAGGATAAGGGCCGGCTGGTCACCGCATTTCTCGAAAATTACTTCCGCCGCTACATCGGCTATGATTTCACCGCCGATCTCGAAGACCAGCTTGATAAGGTCAGCGCGGGCGATGCCGCCTATAAGGAAGTGCTGCGTCGCTTCTGGCGTGATTTCTCGGCGGCGATTGCAGAAACATCCGAATTGCGCATCACCGAGGTCTTGGAGAAGATCAATGAGGTGCTCGAGCCCCATCTTTTCCCGCCGACCGAAGACGGTGGCGACCCCCGGCTTTGCCCCAATTGCGAGATTGGCCGCCTGTCGATGCGCACAGCGCGCTCGGGCGGGGCCTTTATCGGCTGTTCGAACTACCCCGAATGCCGTTACACCCGCCCCTTTGGCCCGCCCGATCCGGAGGCCGAAGCCTCGGCCATTCCGCCTGATGGCAAGCTTTTGGGTGAGGATCAGGGCGACGAAATCCGCGTTTTCAAGGGCCGTTTCGGGCCTTACGTCCAGCGCGGGCCGGTGACCGAGGAAAACAAAAAACCGCCGCGCCAGTCGATCCCCAAGGATTGGGTGCCCGAGGATTTGACGCTGGAACAGGGCGTGATGCTGCTGTCGCTCCCGCGTGAAATCGGCCCCCACCCCGAGGACGGCGTGATGGTCTGGGCCAATATCGGCCGCTACGGGCCTTACATCAAACACGCCGAAAGCACCTCGGACCGGGGCGGCACCAATGCCAACCTTGAGGGCATCGATGAGGTTTGGACCGTGGGCATGAACCGCGCGGTGCAGCTTTTGGCCGAGAAGGTTGCCAGCCGTGGTGGCCGTGGCAAGGCCGCAAAACCGATCCGCGAGATGGGCGATCACCCGGATATGGGCGGCGCGGTCAATGTCATGGAAGGCAAATACGGGCCTTACGTGAAGTGGGAAAAGGTCAACGCGACGATCCCGAAAGAGATCGAACCGGCAGACCTGACCATGGAACGCGCGGTCGAGTTGATCGAAGAGAAGCTCGCCAAGTCCCCCGCCAAACGCAAGGCGGCGACCAAGAAGGCACCGGCGAAGAAAGCCGCGGCCAAAAAACCCGCGGCAAAGAAGGCGGCAGCCAAGAAAGCGCCCGCCAAAAAGGCTCCGGCCAAGAAACCCGCCGCGAAGAAGCCGGCGGCGAAAAAGGCCGACAGCGCGTAATTACGCCGCCAGACCACAGCGGCCGCGCCGGGGATCGGCGCGGTTCCGCCTGTGGGCGGCGTTTACATCCAACATCATGAATATGTGATTTGCCATCTCCCTTCGATTTTCCGATCAGGGAGCCGGCAAGACCAATATGAAAGGCAGATAGATGTCAGGCATTAAATTCACCCGACGTGGCGTGATCGCCGCGAGCGGTGCGGCGCTGATGACCCCGCAGATCCTGCGCGCGCAGGAGTTTGGCCAAGCGGCCCGCGAGTTTTCCAACGAAGCCCCTGTTTCGCGCAATGCGTCGAGCTTTGCCACGCAGCGTTGGCAGGACCACTTTGACAGTCTTGGCAAAGGCGCGATCGTGGCCGACACCATCAGCCGCGCCCTGCATTATTGGAGCGCCGACGACCAGACCTACAAGGTCTACCCGACCTCCGTGCCCGCCACCGAAGAGCTGACCAAACGCGGCTACACCGAGATCGTGCGCAAGAAAGAGGGCCCCGATTGGACCCCCACCGCGTCGATGATGGAACGCTTCCCGCACTATAAATACATGCCGCCCGGCCCCGATAACCCGCTTGGCACCCATGCGATGTATCTCAGCTGGCCTGCCTATATCATCCACGGCACCCATGACACGCGCAAGATCGGACGCCGCTCCTCGGACGGCTGCATCGGTCTCTATAACGAGAAGATCGAAGAGCTTTTCGGCATGTGCCCCGTCGGCACGCAAGTGCGTATCATCTGACCCTTCTGGGCGGCCTCGCTGCGTAGCACCACGTAATTGACACTGCGACGACGCAGGGTCACATATGGCGCAACGAAACCAGAGGGAGGTCGCCCGTGAACAAAATCTATGGATCCGCCGCCGAAGCGCTGGAAGGCGTTCTGTCGGATGGCATGCTGATCGCCGCGGGGGGCTTTGGCCTTTGTGGCATTCCGGAATTGCTGCTGCAGGCGATAAAGGAAAACGGGGCCAAAGACCTCACCTTTGCGTCGAACAACGCGGGCGTCGATGATTTCGGCATCGGCATTCTGCTGCAATCGCGGCAGGTGAAAAAGATGATCTCCTCCTACGTGGGCGAGAACGCCGAGTTCATGCGCCAGTACCTCTCCGGTGAGTTGGAGTTGGAGTTCAATCCCCAAGGCACTTTGGCCGAACGCATGCGCGCGGGCGGTGCGGGCATCCCGGGTTTCTATACCAAGACCGGCGTCGGCACCCAGATCGCCGAGGGCAAAGAGGTCAAACAATTCCGGGGTGAGGATTACATCCTCGAAGAGGGCATCTTTGCCGATCTGTCGATCGTGAAAGCGTGGAAAGCCGACGACACCGGCAACCTTGTCTTCCGCAAGACCGCGCGCAACTTCAACCCGCCTGCCGCGATGTGCGGTAAGGTCTGCATCGTCGAGGTCGAAGAGATCGTCCCGCGTGGCAGCCTCGACCCCGATAAAATCCACCTGCCGGGCATCTACGTGCATCGCATCATCCAAGGCGATCACGAAAAGCGCATCGAAAAGGTCACGACACGCAAGCGGGAGGAAGCATAATGCCTTGGGATAGAGATCAGATGGCGGCGCGGGCCGCAGAGGAACTCGAAGACGGCATGTATGTGAACCTCGGCATCGGGATTCCGACGCTGGTGGCGAACTACGTTGGCGACAAGGACATCACCCTGCAGTCGGAAAATGGCATGCTGGGCATGGGCCCTTTCCCTTTTGAGGGCGAAGAAGACCCCGACCTTATCAACGCTGGGAAACAGACCATCACCGAGCTCAGCCGCACCGCCTATTTCGACAGCGCCATGTCCTTTGGCATGATCCGCGGCGGCAAGATCGCGGCGGCGATCCTCGGTGCCATGGAAGTGGCCGAGAACGGCGATCTGGCGAACTGGATGATCCCCGGCAAACTAGTCAAAGGCATGGGCGGCGCGATGGACCTTGTCGCCGGCGTCAAACGGGTCATCGTGGTGATGGACCACCAGAACAAAGCGGGCGAGTCAAAGGTGCTAAAGGAATGCACCCTGCCGCTGACCGGCAAGGGCGTGGTTGACCGGATCATCACGAACCTTGGCGTGCTCGACGTGGTCGAAGGCGGTCTGAAGATCGTTGAATGCGCCGATGGCGTGACCGAGGACGAGCTGCGCGCCGCGACCCAAGCGACCGTCGTTTAACAACCGCCCCGGCGGCCCCCCTCGGCGGCATCCGCCGGGGGCACAGCTTTCGCGATCAGTTCATCGCGGCAAAGACGCAGCCATCGCTGATCAGTTCCGGCGGTGTCAGGCAAAGCCCCTGCGCGACTTGAAAAGCGGCCAGCACCTTGGGCACGTAGTCGCGCGTCTCAGCAAAAGGCGGCACGCCCGCATGTTTGCGCACCGACCCCTCCCCCGCATTATAGCCCGCCAGTACGAGAATCGGATCGCGGTCGAACTCCCCCATCAGCCAATTAAGGTATTTGACCCCGCCTGAGATATTCTCGGCCGCGACCATACTGTCGCCCACGCCAAAGCGGGCAGCGGTATCGGGCATCAATTGCATCAGTCCAGCCGCCCCGGCCCGGCTTACCGCATCGGTACGGCCCGCCGATTCCACGCTGATCACCGCCAACACCAGTGCCGGAGAGACATTCGTGCCGACCGTGGCGCGCAGGATGTCCACCCCATTGCTGCGCGCGATATCTTGCAGGTGCTGCAGGCGCGGCGCGGGCACCTTGCCCGTTGAAAGCGCCGCCATCGCAGGCGCCAACCGCCCCGCCCCGCCGCGGTCTGCTGCGGGAGAGACCTTATCCCAGAACCATTCGAACTGCCCCGCATTCAAAGGCGCAATCGCGCCGCTTGGCGTGGCGGCCACGGCGGGGCCCGTGTCGACCTTTGCCGCGGCAGCTGCGCGTGCGGCTGGGTCGATTTGCACTGTGATGCGTTTGGCCCCCGTCTTGGGCGGGCCGACCCGTTTGGCGGAAAACTCAGGAAAGGGTTTCGGGCCCTCTGCCACAACGGCGGGGGCCATAAGGGCCGTGACCAGCGAGAATGCCAATATACGATACATGCCTGCTCTACCTTGCGTCTGACGCGCCTTTGTTCGGCAATATCTCACGAATCGTGGAATCGGGCCAGCGTTTGAGGCGGGGATCATGGCGATTTCGCCGCAATTACCCTCTCAGACGACGGGAAAGCGCAGCAGGAAGCTGCGGTATAACAAATAAACCTAGACTAAACAGAGGGTTAATAAGTTTCTGCAAGAAAAATGAGAACGGTCTGAAAAAGGCGCAGTTGCTGCCAAATTCGCGCCCCAATCTGACGGCTATATAGGGTCATACCAAGTCGGACAGCCTCAATGAGAGAACGAGGCAAACCGGACGGCGAGGTTAAAACCTTTTACTCAGTGATCCTTGGAGGGACATGACATGATGAACTTTATCAAAAACTTCCGCAAAGACGAAGACGGTGCCGTGACAGTTGACTGGGTCGTTCTGACCGCTGCAATCGTTGGTCTGGCTATCGTCGCGTTCAACGCAATTGGCGACAGCACAGGCACAATGGCGGGCAATATTGCTCAAGACATTACGACTTTTGAAACCACTGCCGATCGCACACCAGCGGCGAACTAAGCAGATCAGAGCTGGTCGGCTCTACGAACAATTGGGACCGCTTCCCAACCTGGGAAGCGGTCCTTTTGCATACCTAACGGTGTCGCTCAGCAAGCGGAGATACGCATGCGCAGCCATTTCAAGAAATTCTTCTGTGACCAAAACGGCGCCGTCAGCGTTGATTGGGTTGTCCTGACCGCCGGACTGGCGGGCCTAGCGATCTTGGTGCTGGGCCTATTCTCCGACAGCCTTGACGGGCTTGTCGAATACATCCGGGTCCAGCTGACCGCTTAAGACAACGGCGCCGTAAAAACGCACCACGGCAAGCTTCATCGCATCGCCGCCGTGGCGACCAAATCTCGCCATATTCGGCGGCTATTCTGCCGAGGTGATCAAAGCGGGCCAAGACTCGCTTCCATAGCAAAGAGGTGACGACATGCGAGCCGTATTCGGATTGGTTCTTTTGGTGGGCATAGCGCTTGCCGGCGGGGCCGTTTATCTGGCGAAAGACCGGATTTCACAGTATCAAACCGCGAACGCGCAGGCCCAAGCTGCGCTGGCGCAAGTGGTGCCAACCAAAACCGTTTGGGTGGCCGACAAGCCCCTGAAATACGGTCAGCCCCTCACCCGCGAAGATGTGCGCGCCGTGAAATGGCCCGAGAATGCCATCCCCGAGGGCACATTCTTTGAGGAAACCGTGCTGTTTCCGGAAAACACCAAAGAACAACGCATCGTGCTGCGCAACATCGAGAAAGATGAAGCGATCATGGCTGTGAAGGTGACCGAACCGGGCGAAGATTCCGGTCTGACCTCGCGTCTGGCACGCGGCATGCGCGCCTTTGCTCTTAAAGTCGACGTTTCCAGCGGCGTGTCGGGCTTCCTGCGTCCCGGCGACCGGGTGGATGTCTATTGGACAGGCCGCGTGAACGTGGGCAACCAATCCAGCAACGGCGATGTAACCAAACTGATCGAATCGGCTGTGCAGCTGATCGCCATCGACCAAAGCGCAGATGCGCTGGTGATGGGCGAAGCCTCAATCGCCAAGACCGTGACCGTGGCCGTGAACCCTCAACAGGTCGCCGCCCTTGCCCAAGCGCAATCAACTGGCCGTCTGTCCCTTGCTCTCGTCGGTACGAATGACGACACCGTGGCCGAGGCCATCGAAGTCGACCAACGCTCGCTTCTGGGCATCGAAGCGCAGGAAACCATCGCAGAGGTCGCCAAAGAAAAGGTCTGCACGATCCGCACCCGCCGCGGGGCCGAAGTGGTCGAACTGCCGATCCCCTGCACAAATTGATCCGATAACAACCTCTTGCTAAGCTAAAAAAGACGCCGCAGTCCCCCTGCGGCGTCTTATCCATTTTTCTGTTATGTTGCGAATAGCCCACATGCACAGCACCCCCGAAGAGCTTGATTCTTGCAATAAAATTTGAATTGCCGCAGAGTGCTGCCAAACGAGGGCGAAAAGACCCATCCCGAGGCGTGATCAAAAAGGCAGGTCACATGAAAATCGATAGATTTCTAAAAGCGGCCCTGCTGGGGCTGACACTGGGCGCGATGCCGATGGCATTGACCCTGCCCAGTTCAGCTGGCGCCGACACGCTGCGCGTCGTAAAACGCGGCACCAATTCCAGCCTCGACGTTCCGATGAACCGCGCTGTGGTGGTGGAAAGCGACATCCCATTCGCGGAGCTTAGCATTGCCAACCCCGGCATCGCGGATATCTCATCTTTGTCTGACCGCACGATCTATGTGCTGGGCAAATCTCCGGGTCTGACCACGCTAACGCTGCTAGACGCCGGGGGGCAGTTGATTACCAATGTCGATGTCCGCGTCGCAGCGGATGTGTCTGAATTCAAAGAACGTCTGCGCCAAATCCTACCGGGTGAGAAGATCGAAGTGCGCACCGCCAATGACGGCATCGTGCTGTCGGGCATCGTTTCGTCGACGCAGCGGCTACAACGCGCGCTTGATCTGGCCGAACGCTATGCGCCCGAGCGGGTCAGCAATCTGATGAGCGTCGGCGGCATTCAGCAGGTCATGATGAAGGTCCGCTTTGCAGAGATGCAGCGCAACGTGTCGAAATCGCTCGGCTCTTCGCTGGCCATCAATGGCGGGTCCGATTTCAGTGCGGGCACCGGCAGTACGAATACTTCGGGCGGGGTCGCAACCTCGCTTGGCGGCTCGATCCCTGGGTCGAACCAAAACGCAGGCGCGGTGCTTTTCGGCTTCAACGCAGGCTCGACCCAAGTGGGCATCCTGTTGGAAGCACTGGAAGAAAAAGGCGTCGTGCGGTTCTTGGCCGAGCCGAACCTCGTGGCGCTTTCGGGGCAAGAGGCCAAGTTCCTCGCCGGGGGTGAATACCCCGTCCCCGTGGCCCAGACCGGTGACACCATCGCCGTGGAGTTCAAACCCTTCGGCGTAGAGCTCGCCTTTATCCCGCGCGTCGTGGACAAGGATATCATCAACCTTGAAATGAACGCCGCCGTGTCCGCCATTGATGCCAGCAACAGCATCGCTTTGGGCAACGGCATCGAGATTTCCGCCTTCACCCGCCGCGAAACATCGACCACGGTCGAGATGCGCGACGGTGAAAGCTTTGCCATCGCGGGCCTTCTGACCGACGATTTCACCGACAGCACGCGGCAACTGCCGTGGATCGGCGATGTGCCGGTGCTGGGCGCGCTGTTCCGTTCGGCGGATTACCAGCGCAGCCAGACAGAACTGGTCATCATCGTCACCGCCCATCTGGTCACCCCGACCCGCGGCGAAGCGCTGGCCCTGCCCACGGACCGCATCAAGCCACCCTCTGAAAAAGACCTGTTCCTGCACGGGCGCACGGCGGACGGCACGCGCACCCCGAGCCGGGGTGCTGCGGGCGAGGTCGCCAAACAGGACTTCCGCGGCTCCTACGGTTATGTACTGGATTGATCCGATGACACACAGACATATCACGTTGATCGCTGGCACCGCGGCCCTCGCCGGGCTCACCGCCTGCTCTCCCAGCAATGATCCGGTCTATACACAGTTCTACCGCGAGGCAGGGTCGATCGTGGACACGGGCCAGTTCGGTAATGCCACGCTGCACAACCGGCAGGTCATGACAGGCGAAAAGCGTGTAACCTTTGATCTGGCGAATCGCTTTGCCAGCGAAGTCCGCTCTACCGTGACTTTCGCCTTTAACTCCGACCGGTTGGACGCCAATGCGCAGGCGATCCTGCGCCAGCAGGCCGGGTGGATTCGCCAATTCCCCGAGATGCGCTTCCGCGTCTATGGCCACACCGATTTGGTCGGCTCGCAGACCTATAACCGCGCCCTCGGGCTGCGCCGCGCGCAGGCTGTGGTGCGCTATCTCTCGACCTTGGGAATCAGCCCCAGCCGATTGGAAGCCGTTGTTTCCTTTGGTGAAACGCAGCCCCTGATCGTGACCCAAGGCCGCGAGCGCCGCAATCGCCGCACCGTGACCGAGGTCAGCGGCTTTGTGCACGGCCACCCGATGTTGCTGGATGGCAAATATGCGCAGATCATTTACCGCGAGTATGTGGCCAGCGCCGTGCCCCCCTCGCAACTGAGCGCCAGTGCCACCGTCGCAGGTGGTGGCGGAGAGTAGGGCAAGCCCTTCTTTCGACAAAAGAATATCCCCCCGCACCTTCGGGCCGCGGGGGTTTTTCGTCCCAGCCCGTCCATGGTCAATCGGGCGTGAATGAGCAGATCGTTTCAAGATACCCAACAATAGAGGCTTTTTGGCCCCAATCTCGCCCCAGTTGGGGGTGATATTCGATACAGAAGGATAAATGTGCCCGGCTCAAGGGCCGCGCATGAGGCAGAGGTCAGAGCGATCGCGGCGACAGAATATTGCCGCCCTCCGGCCAAACCGTTGATGTAAAGGACAAAAGGTCATGAGCAGCACTATGCCCCAACCCGAAGCAGCGCCGATCGTTGCCTGCACAATCAGCCGTGATGTACAGAACTTCGACCTCTTGATCGAAGACATGGAGGCCACTCTGGGCGAAAGCTGGGGCGATCTGGGATTCGCCGAAGCGCTGGCGTTCTTTGGCCAGCCCGAGGCTGAGGCGATGGAATTTGTCGCCCTCGCCATGGATGAGACCGACGAAGACAACCTCGTTTTGATGACTGAGATCATCACGCAGGCCAAGGCCCGCGACATCCGGGTGATTCTGATTGCCGAAGACATGACCCCTGCCGCGCTGCATTCGCTGCTGCGTCAGGGTGCGGATGAATTCGTCCCCTATCCGCTGCCCGAAGGCGAGTTGGCCCAGGCCATCGCCCGCGTCCGCGCCGGAGAGAACGCGCCCCCTGCCCCCGCAGCCGAGGCCAGCGCCCCGCAACTGAAGGCCGGCGCGCAAAAGGATGGCGCCCTGATCGTGGTGCACGGGCTGGCTGGTGGCACCGGGGCCACGACCCTTGCCGTGAACCTTGCGTGGGAGCTGGCCAATGCGGACAAGAAAAATCCGCCCTCGGTCTGCCTGCTGGATTTCGACCTGCAATACGGCTCTGTCGCGACCTTCCTTGATCTGCAACGGCGCGAAGCCGTCTATGAGATGATGTCCGACACGGAATCCATGGACGAGGAAATCTTTGGCCAAGCGTTGCAAACCTTCGAGGACAAGCTGCATGTGCTGACCGCCCCGGCGGAGATGCTGCCGCTCGATATCGTGACCAACGAAGACATTGACCGTATCCTCAACATGGCCCGCAACCAGTTCGACTATGTGATCGTCGACATGCCTTCGACGCTGGTGCAGTGGTCCGAAACCGTGCTGACCAGCGCGCATGTCTACTTTGCAATGCTGGAACTCGACATGCGCTCGGCCCAGAACGCGCTGCGCTTCAAACGGGCGCTGCAATCCGAGGAACTGCCCTTTGAAAAGCTGCGCTATGTGATGAACCGCGCGCCCAAATTCACCGATCTCAGCGCCAAAAGCCGGGTGAAACGGATGGCCGAATCGCTCAGCATCTCAATTGACGTGCAGCTGCCCGATGGCGGCAAAGCGGTGACGCAGGCCAATGACCATGGGCTGCCGCTGGCCAACTCCGCCCCGAAAAGCCCCCTGCGGCGCGAAATCGCCAAGCTGGCAAGCTCCATCCACGATCTCAAGGGCGAGCAGGCCAAAGCGGCCTAAGCCCCTAGCGAAAGAGCGTACCGATGTTCTCTAAATACAAAAAGCCAGCCTCCGCGACCGCGAAAGCCGCTGCTCCGGTCCGAGAGGCCAAGCCTGTCAAAAAGGTCGAGCCTGCCCCCGCGGCCCCGGCCACCGCGACTGCCGCCCCCGTCGAGGCGGCCAAACCGGTGTCGATGCGCCGGGCGGTCAAACCCGCCGCCGCTTCGCCCGAGGATCGCGAGGTCAAGCGCAAGCAGCGGATGAGTGAGATCAAGCTCGAACTGCACCGCGCCCTGTTGGACAACCTCAACCTCGCCGCGCTAGAGCATGCCTCTGAGGCCGATTTGCGGCAGGAAATCAACGATATCGCCGTCGAGGTTCTCTCGGAAAAGAGCATCGTGCTTAACCGCGAAGACCGCATGACGCTGAACTCCGAACTCTATGATGAGGTGACCGGCCTTGGCCCCCTAGAGACGCTGCTGAAAGACGACAGCGTCAACGATATTCTGGTGAACGGCCCGCAGCAGATTTTCGTCGAGCGGGACGGCAAGCTGCAGTTGACCGACGTGACGTTCAAGGATGAAAAGCACCTGCTGCGGATCATCGACAAGATCGTCTCGGCAGTGGGTCGGCGCGTGGATGAAAGCAACCCCTACGTCGACGCGCGCCTGAAAGACGGCTCGCGCTTCAACGCCATGGTGCCCCCCGTCGCGGTGGACGGCTCCTTGGTGTCCATTCGTAAGTTCAAGAAAGACAAGCTGGGCATCGACGATCTGGTGAATTTCGGGGCCTTCTCGGAAGAGATGGCCGCCTATTTGCAGGCCGCCGTGGCGACACGCCTGAACATCATCGTCTCAGGCGGTACGGGTTCGGGTAAAACCACTACGCTCAACGCGCTGTCGTCGTTCATTGCCAATGATGAGCGCATCCTGACCATCGAAGACACCGCCGAACTCCAACTCCAGCAGACCCATGTGGGCCGGATGGAAAGCCGCCCGCCCAACGTCGAAGGCAAGGGCGAAGTCTCTCCCCGCGACTGTCTGAAAAACGCCCTTCGGATGCGTCCAGACCGGATCATCGTTGGCGAGACGCGCGGCGAGGAGGTGATCGACATGCTACAGGCGATGAACACCGGGCACGACGGCTCCATGACCACGATCCACGCCAACTCGGCCCGCGATGGCGTCAGCCGTTTGGAAAACATGATCGCCATGGCCGGGATCGAAATGCCGCTCAAAGCCATGCGCAGCCAGATTTCCTCGGCTGTGAACCTGATCGTGCAGGCCAGCCGCTTGCAAGATGGCTCGCGCCGGATGACCTCGATCACCGAGATCACAGGCATGGAAGGCGAGGTGATCTCGATGCAGGAGATTTTCCGGTTCCAGCGCGTGGGCCTGACGCCCGAGAACAAGATCATCGGCCATTTCACTGCCACCGGCGTGCGCAGCCACTTCTCCGAGCGGTTCCGCATGTGGGGCTATGACCTGCCCGCCTCCATCTATGAACCCGTGGCGGCCCAGTAAGGATTGATGCAATGAGTGCCGAACCAATCATCTATGGTCTGATCTTCATCGGCGTCCTGGTGCTGGTCGAAGGGCTGTACCTTGTCGCATTCGGCAAATCCATCAGCCTCAACAGCCGCGTGAACCGCCGGTTGGAGATGCTGGAGAAAGGGGCCCGCCGCGAAGAGGTGCTCGACAAGCTGCGCAAGGAAATGCAGCAGCATATGAACGCCAAGTCGATCCCACTCTATTCTCTGCTGTCAGAACGTGCGCAGAAGGCCGCGATTGCCTTCACGCCGCAGCAACTTTTGATGATTATGGCCGGTTTGGCCGTCTTGGCCTTTCTGGGGCTGACCATCGGCACCGATACATCGGTGCCGGTGCGCGCCATGATGTCCGTCGGCATGGGCGTCGGCGCGGTGTTCTTTTGGGTGTCCCATAAAGCGGGCAAACGCATGGCGATGATCGAAGAGCAGCTTCCCGATGCAGTGGAACTGATGGTGCGCAGCCTGCGGGTGGGCCACCCGTTCTCCAACGCGATCTCGATCGTGTCGAAGGAAATCCAAGACCCGCTCGCCTCCGAATTCGGGGTGATCGCGGATGAAGCCGCCTATGGCCGTGATCTGGGCGAGGCGCTCAAGGATATGGCCGAACGGCTCGACATGCAGGATTTGCGCTTTCTGGCCGTGGCGGTGACCATTCAACAGCAATCGGGCGGCAACTTGGCCGAGATCCTCGCCGGTCTGGCCAAGGTGATCCGCGCCCGCTTCCGTCTGTTCCGCCGTGTCAAAGCGATCACGGCCGAGGCGAAATGGTCGGGCAAGTTCCTCTCAGGCTTCCCGCTGGCCGCGCTGGTGGTGATCAACCTTGGCGATCCGCATTACTACGACGAAGTGCGCGATCACCCCTACTTCATTCCTGCCTGTTTCCTTGTGGGCATCTTCCTTGTGCTGAACCTGTTTGTGATGCGCATCCTTACAAATATCAAAGTCTGAGAGGCCGATGATGGAATTTCTCAATCAGCTTAACGATCAGATCAACCAAGCCTTGGGGCCGATGGGCCTAATCATCATCGTCGGCACTTTGGGCGTCACCTTGGTGGCGATCACGCTAATGCTGATGCTGCGCCAGCCCGAAGACCCGCTGACCAAGCTCAAACGCACCAGCACGGCCCCCACGGGCGATAGCGCGCGCGAGAAGCTGCGCCAGTCCGACCAGAACGCGCAGTTGCAAAAGTTCGCCAAGTTTCTTGAGCCCGAAGACGTGGCCGAACTCAGCGCCAAACAATTGATGCTGCGTCAGGCGGGCTACCGGTCGCGCGATGCGGTGCGGCTCTACTACTTCGCGCAGTTTGCCCTTGGGATGCTTGGGCTGGTGGGCGGCCTGATCTACACCAATGTCTTGGGCGGCGGCGAAGGGATGACCACGCAGCAGACCATGATGTGGGCCATTGGCCCCGGTGCGATTGGGTATTACCTGCCCAAATACTGGGTCAAACGCCGTGTCGATTCCCGCAAAGAAGAGATCACCCGTGGCTTTCCCGACGCGCTGGATATGATGCTGGTCTGCGTCGAGGCGGGGCAATCGCTGGACCAATGTATCGTCCGCGTCGCCCGTGAGCTGCGCGCCTCCTACCGGGCCCTGTCTGAAGAGTTCGAGATGGTCGCCTATGAGATGAAGGCCGGCAAGGACAAGGTGTCGGTGCTCCACGACATGGGCGAGCGTTGCGGCGTGCAGGATGTCTCCTCCTTTGTGACCGTGCTGATCCAATCGGCGGCCTTTGGTACATCCATCGCAGACGCCCTGCGCGTTTATGCCGAAGAGATGCGCGACAAACGTGTGATGCGGGCCGAGGAAGCGGCAAACAAGTTGCCAACCAAGATGACCCTTGCCACTATGGGCCTTACCGTACCGCCGCTGTTGATCATTCTGGTCGGCCCCTCGGCACATGGCATCTCGAAATTGGGTCAGATGGGGAATTAATGACGGAGAAAATTCGGCGCAGCCTCGCCCGCGCTGTTTTTATCGGGCCGATCTTTGGCCTTGCTCTGGCCGCCTGTTCAACAGGCGGCTTTTCCGCGTTGCGCGGGGATCAGAAGCCCGAAAGCCTCTATGCCCCCGGCGTGAACCCGCGCGCAGAAGCTGTCGACGGCATCGAAGTGGGCCACAGGCTTATCGCGGCGGGACAGTATGAGCTGGCCATCAAATCCTTCAACCACGCCGCGCTGGATCACGGGCTAACGGGGGAAGTCCTCTCGGCTTTGGGCAGTGCCAACCTTGGGCTGGGGCGTTTGGGTCAGGCCGAAACCCTGCTGCGCCGCGCAGTTGAGAAGGACGCCGCCGAACCGGAAGTCTGGAACAACCTTGGCGTTGTGCTGATGGAAAGCGGCCAGACCGCCGAGGCCGAGCAGATTTTCCGCAAAGCCTATGCCCTCGATAATGGCGAAAGTGACGCAATCCGGGACAATCTGCGCTTGGCGCTCGCAAAAACGGAAAAATCTGTTATAACAGAAGTCAATGAAGATAATTACAAATTGGTGCGGCGCGGCAGCGGGGATTACCTGATCCGTCCGACACCATGACCCGGCAGAGCAGTAAAAGGACGCAAAATGCGCCATCCAATCATTCTGGCCGTCTGCATGGCAGGCGTCACCGCCCTTGCTGGCTGCGGTGAAAAAGATGCGAATGCCACCGTTGAGCGGGCCTTCAAGGACGTCAATGTGGTGGATGAAACCAACCTCTCCGACGTGATGCTTACCGTGGCCGACCCCAATGAGGCGGTGAGTTACTTTGCGCGGTCTGTCAAGGAAAGCCCCGACCGGATCGACCACCAGCGCGGGCTTGCCGCATCGCTCGTGCGGGCCAAACGCTCCACCGAAGCTGTGGGCGCATGGGACAAGGTCACCAAGATGAAGGGCGCCACGCCCGAAGACAGTGTGCAATTGGCCGATGCGCTGATCCGCTCGGGCAACTGGGCGCGGGCTGAGACGGTCCTCAACAGCATCCCCCCCACCCATGAGACATTCGCCCGCTACCGGCTCGAAGCCATGGTTGCCGACAGCAAGGAACAGTGGAGCCGCGCCGACAGTTTCTACGAAATCGCCGTTGGCCTGACCACGACCCCTGCCGCCGTGATGAACAACTGGGGCTACTCCAAACTAACCCGCGGTGATTACCCCGAAGCCGAGAGGCTTTTTGGCGAGGCGATCCGTCAGGACAACACGCTTTTCACCGCCAAGAACAACCTCATCATGGCCCGCGCCGCACAGCGCGATTACACCCTGCCCGTCATGCCGATGGAGCAATCTGAGCGCGCCCAGCTTTTGCACACGATGGCCCTGTCGGCGATCAAACGCGGCGATGTGGAAAACGGCAAGGGCCTGCTGCGCGAAGCGATCGATACGCACCCGCAGCATTTCGAAGCCGCCGTCCGGTCTTTGCGCGCGTTGGAAAACGGCTGAGCCATGGCGATCTCTGCCACGGCGGCCCTGTGGTTTCTGCCCTTCGTCCTGCCGATCTGCCTCTATGTCGCTTTCACCGACATGAAGCAGATGCGCATTACCAATCAGGCGGTCTTGGTGCTCATCGCGATCTTCGTGGTGTTGGGTCTGTTCCTGCTGCCCTTTGAAACCTATCTCTGGCGCTTGCTGAGCCTCGTCATCGTGTTGGTCATTGGCATCGTGCTGAACGCCGCTGGCGTCATGGGCGCAGGAGACGCCAAATTCGCCGCGGCTGCCGCGCCCTTTATCGCCATGGGTGATCTGCGTCTTTTGATGATGCTTTTCATGGCCACCCTTCTGGCCGCCGCTGCCACGCACCGCGGGGTGAAATACACCCCCCTGCGCCGCCTCGCGCCCGATTGGCAAAGCTGGCAGGAAACCAAGAAATTTCCCATGGGCCTCGCCCTTGGCACCACGCTGGGGCTCTATCTCATTCTGGGGGCGCGCTACGGAGTCTGAACGCGCCCTGCCCGCCGCAACTTTCTTTTATTGCGGAATAAGCGTCCACATTCACGCCATATTCAAGATTTACCCTGCAGTCTGACCGACAAGCCGCACCGCCGCATGCTTTGCCAAGGAAGCCATTGATGAACGCCCCGACCAGCACAGTGCTTGCCCCGCCGCCCCCCAAGCGGTTGGAGGATATGAAACTGCCCATCGTGATGATGCGCGACATCCTTCTGAAGACGATTTTTCGCAAGAACGTCGAAATGGTCAGCGATCTGGCCCAAGCGCTCTGCCTGCCGACCCAAGTCACGCAAGAAATGGTCGATCAAGCCCGCGGCCAGCGCCTGCTAGAGGCGACAGGCACGCTCAGCGCCACCAGCGGCAATGAAATGGGCTATCAACTGACCGATGCTGGCAAGGCGCGCGCCTTGGATGCGCTGGCGCAATCGGAATATTTCGGTGCCATGCCCGTCCCGCTTGAGGTTTACCGCGAGCAGGTCAAACGCCAATCCGTACGGAACCTGCAGATCACCCGCGATCAGCTCACCGGAGCCATGGGCCATCTGGTGCTGCCCGACAGCCTGCTGGACCACCTTGGCCCTGCCGTCTCTGCCGGGCGGTCGATCCTGATGTACGGCCCGCCGGGAAACGGGAAGTCGAGCATTTCCAACGGGATCCGCGACGCGCTTGGTGATAAGGTCTATGTCCCCCGCGCCATTGAATACGCGGGCCAAGTCATCACCGTCTATGATCCGATCGTGCATTCCTCCGCCGAGGCGGAGGTCCAAGACCCGACCTCCCTGCGCCGTATCACCCGTTATGACGCCCGCTATGTCTGCTGCGAACGCCCGACGGTCATCACCGGCGGTGAGCTGACGCTCGACATGCTCGATCTGGTGTACAACCCCACGGCGCGGACCTATCAGGCCCCGCTGCAACTCAAGGCCACGGGCGGTATTTTCATCGTCGACGACCTTGGCCGTCAGCAAGAGCCACCGCAAAGCATCATCAACCGCTGGATCGTGCCGCTTGAGGAAAGCAAAGACATCCTCGCCCTGCAGTCGGGTGAAAAATTCGAGGTGCCCTTCGACACGCTGGTGATCTTCTCCACCAACTTCCACCCGAATGAGATTTTTGATCAAGCAGCCCTGCGGCGTATCTTCTTCAAGATCAAAATCGACGGCCCGAACCAAGAGAACTTCCTCAAGATCTTTGCCATGGTCGCCCGCAAACGCGGCATGCCGCTGGACGAGGCGACGCTGGTCCATCTGCTCAAGGTGAAGTACCCAACCATCGACAACGTCTATGCGAACTATCAGCCGAACTTCCTAATCGACCAGATGATCGCGATCTGTGATTTCGAAGGCATTCCCTATCAGATGAACCCCGATCTGGTGGACCGCGCATGGGCCAATATGTTCGTTCGCGATGAGGTGATCGTTAAATAGCCCCAGCCGCTGGCACCGCGCCCTGCCGATGCTACATTGGGTGTCATGCGCGCCCTACCCACCAAATTCGCCGATTGGTTTGCCCAGAACGGCTGGTCCCTGCACCCGCACCAGCAAGAAATGCTGGACCGTGCCGATGCCCCCGCCCTGCTGCTTATCGCGCCGACAGGCGGTGGTAAAACACTGGCCGGTTTTCTGCCCACCCTCGTTGATCTGGCCGAGCAAGAGCACGAGGGGATGCACACGCTCTACATCTCCCCCCTCAAAGCGCTGGCTGCGGATATCAAACGCAACCTGACCCGCCCGGTTGAGGAAATGGGCCTGCCCATCCGTATCGAAGACCGCACCGGCGACACCTCGCAATCGCGCCGCCGCCGCCAGCGCGCCGACCCGCCGCATATCCTGCTGACCACGCCGGAAAGCCTCGCTCTGCTGACTTCCTACGAGGACGCGGCCCGCACCTTTCGCGGGCTCAAGCGGGTGGTGATCGATGAAATCCACGCCCTCGCCGAAAGCAAACGCGGCGACCAGCTGATGCTGGCGCTCACCCGGTTGCAGGCCATCTGCCCCGGCCTCAAACGGGTGGGCCTCTCGGCCACGGTCGAAGACCCTTCGGCCATCGCCCACCTCATGGCCCGCCACCCCGACCCTTGCGAAGTGCTGCTCGCCGATCCGGGCCCCGCCCCCGACATCCAGATGCTGCACACCGAGGAAGCCCCGCCTTGGGCCGGGGGCGGCGCTGCCTATTCAATTCCAGCGGTGCTTGAGCAAGTGCGCCAACACAAGACGACGCTGATCTTTCACAACACCCGCGCGCAGGCCGAGATTTTCTTTCACAACCTCTGGCTCGCCAATGAAGACGCCCTGCCGATCGCCATCCACCACGGGAGCTTGGATCGCGCCCAACGCGAAAAGGTCGAAGCCGCCATGGTGCGCGGCGATCTGCGCGCCATCGTCTGCACCGGCACGCTTGATCTTGGCATCGACTGGGGCGACGTCGATCTCATCATCCAGATCGGCGCCCCCAAAAACGTAAAGCGGCTGGTCCAACGCATCGGCCGCGCCAACCACCGCTACAACGCGCCCTCCAAGGCGCTTTTGGTGCCTGCCAACCGCTTTGAGGTGGTCGAATGCGTGGCCGCGCTGGAGGCTGTCCTCGAAGGCGCGCTCGACGGCGACCCGCGCGGCCCCGGCCCGCGCGATGTGCTGTGCCAACATATCCTCATCGCCGCCTGCGCAGGCCCCTTTGACGCTGACGACCTCTTCGCACAGGTCCGTTCCGCCGGGGCCTACGCCGCCCTGTCCCGCGCCGACTTCGACGCCTGCCTCGACTTCTGTGCCACCGGCGGCTACGCCCTGCGCGCCTACGACCGCTGGCAACGCCTGCTGCAACGCCCCGACGGCCAGTGGCAACTGCGTGACCCGCGCGCCGCCCAACGCATCCGCATGAACATCGGTACGATCCAAGATACCGATAAGCTGAAGGTCCGCATGAAACGCAACCGCGGCGGCAAACCCTTAGGGGAGATCGAAGAAGGCTTTGCCGCTACGCTGACCAAGGGCGACACCTTTCTAATCGGCGGTCAGATCGTCCGCTACGAAGGCCTGCGCGAAACCGTTGTCGAAGTCAGCCGCAACGCCGCAAAAAAGCCCAAGGTGGCCACCTTTGGAGGCACGAAATTCGCCACCTCCACCCAGCTTTCGGCCCGCGTGCAACAGATGTTCACCCAAGACAGTTGGCCCGAACTGCCGCGCCACACCGCTGAATGGCTGACCTTGCAACGTGAGGTCAGCCAATTGCCACAGCCCGGCACGCTGCTGGTCGAAAGCTTTCCCCATGACTTTGCCGAACAAACGGTCTTCTACGGTTTTGCCGGCCGCAACGGTCAGCAAACGCTGGGCCTTCTGCTGACCAAACGCATGGAAGACCTCGGCCTGCGCCCCTTGGGCTTCGTAGCAACAGACTATGCCACGCTCATCTGGGGCCTCTCCCCCGTCGACGACCCCGCGCCGCTGCTCGACCCCAGCGTGCTGCACGAGGGTCTCGACAGTTGGCTTGCGGGCAATGCCGTGATGAAACGCACCTTCCGGGCCGCGGCGACCATCGCAGGGCTAATCGAACGCAACAGCCCCCAAACACGCAAATCCGGACGACAAACGACCTTTTCCAGCGATATCCTCTACGACACGTTGCAGCGTTATGAGCCGGATCATCTGATGCTCGACATCACCCGCGAGGAAGCCTTGAGTGGTCTGGTGGATTTCGGCAGGATCGAAGAGATGCTGGACCGCATCGCCGGGCGCATCACCCACCGCAAACTGACCCGCGCAAGCCCGCTCGCTGCACCGCTGTTTCTGGAAATGGGCCGTGTGCCTGTCGAAGGCGCTGGACAGGAACGCATGCTGGCGGAAGAAGCCGAACGACTGATGGAAGCCTCCGGCCTCGCGCAGCTCACCCCGCCGTCCTCGGATCAGCCGCCTTGGCGAGATAGGCGTTGAACACCGAGGTTTCGCGGGCGGAAAGGGTCTGCAAGGTATTTAAAAAAGGATGAAGATATTAAGAGTTCTTTAACCCACGCCGCGCATGTTGATCCCGCGGTACAGGCTGAGGAGCCGATGACCGCAAAGGATGAAGGCGCGTCTCCGGTCAGGTTAACGCCCGGCTGCGGGGCGCGTTTTCTACCTTTCATCCTTTCTTAAATACCACTGCGCTGCCGTTTCCGGTCTTCTGACAATCGCGTTTGACCCCTTGCCAAATCAGCAGCGATCTCCGATGAACAAAGGATGAACGGACTTAAGTTTTCATTCGCCGGGGCGGGGCTGACTGCGCTTGGTTCTGGCGCGCTTTGGTGGCGCGAAAGAGATTTGCTTTGTGTGAGCGACCTTCA
This sequence comes from Sulfitobacter sp. OXR-159, assembly GCF_034377145.1. NCBI lineage: Bacteria > Pseudomonadati > Pseudomonadota > Alphaproteobacteria > Rhodobacterales > Roseobacteraceae > Sulfitobacter > Sulfitobacter sp. OXR-159. The sequence goes on along the minus strand of NZ_CP139707.1, from coordinate 806,866 downwards.
TTTGGGCAAGTCGGAAAGGATCGCGCGGCGCGGCGGGTCGGCATTGCCGCCTTATGAGACCCGCGATACGTTGAACCGTCTGGCAGCGGATCTGTCCTTTACGCAGGCGCGGCATGTGATCTGCCTTGGCGATAGTTTCGACGACCTTGGCGCGGCGCAGGCGCTGCCGGAGGAAGAACGGTTGTGGATACTGGGCCTCCAAGCCGGACGGCGGTGGGATTGGATTGAGGGCAATCATGATCCCGGCCCCGTAGGCTTGGGCGGCACGCATTTGGGAGAGATAGCGCTCGGCCCGCTGACCTTTCGGCATATCGCCGCGAGCGAGGGCCGGGGCGAGGTGTCGGGGCATTATCATCCTAAGGCATCGATCCGTGCGCGGGGCCGCAGCATCTCGCGTCCGGCCTTTCTGTTTGACAGCAAGCGGCTGATCCTGCCTGCATATGGCACCTATACCGGCGGGCTGCGCAGCCAGTCGCGGGTGCTTTGTGATTTGATGGGGCCGGAAGCCTGCGCGGTGCTGACAGGCGCGCAACCAGTGGCGATCCCCATGCCCGGAAAGGCGCGATGATGGACCAGATTGAACGCCGGGTGCGGGAGAGCTTTGCCAAGCAGACCATGATGCAAACCTTGGGGGCGGAGATTATCGACGTGCAGCCCGGTTTGGTCCGGGTCACGGCACCGGTCCTGCCCGGCGCGATGCAGCAGCAGGGTTTTGGCCATGCGGGACTGACATTTTCCATCGGCGATTCCGCGGCTGGTTATGCAGCGTTGAGCATGCTGCCGCCGGAGGTTGATGTCGTCACGTCTGAGATCAAGATCAACCTGCTGGCCCCCGCCCGTGGGGACCGGCTGATTGCCACGGGCCGGGTGGTGAAACCGGGCCGGCGGCTTTGCGTGGTGACCGCAGAGGTGCATGCGGAAACGGATGGCGCGGCCAAGCTCATCGCCATCCTGCAGGGCACCATCGTGCCTGTGCCTGCCGCTTAGGCGGTCAGCCCTTCGGGTTCTTCCAACCCGTTGGCGCGGCAGCAGGCGGTGACCGTATTGGCCAGCAGGCAAGCGATGGTCATTGGCCCGACGCCGCCCGGCACGGGGGTGATGGCCCCGGCGCGTTGGCTGGCACTGTCGAAATCCACGTCGCCGACCAGTTTGGTTTTCTCGCCAGTCTCAATCCGGTTGATGCCCACGTCGATCACCGTGGCGCCCTCTTTGATCCAATCGCCCGGCACCATTTCGGGGCGCCCCACGGCGGCGACGACGATATCGGCGCGGCGCACCACCTCTGGCAAGTCGCGGGTGCGGCTGTGCGCGATGGTCACGGTGCAGCTATCCTTCAAGAGCAACTGCGCCATCGGTTTACCCACGATGTTTGAGCGGCCGATAACCACCGCGTTCATCCCCGACAGATCCCCATGGTGGTCCCGCAGCATCATTAGGCAGCCAAGCGGGGTGCAGGGCACCATGCTTTTCTGCCCCGTGCCCAGCAGCCCGACGTTGGAGATGTGGAAACCGTCCACGTCCTTGGCGGGCGAGACGGCATTGACCACGCGGGCTTCATCAAGATGATCCGGAAGCGGAAGCTGTACGAGAATGCCGTGTATCTCGGGGTCGTTGTTCAGCGCGTCGATCAGCTTGAGCAGGTCGTCTTGATCCACAGTCGCGGGCAGCTTGTGTTCGACCGATTTCATGCCGACCTCGCGGGTCATTTTGCCCTTGGAGCGGACGTAGACCTGGCTTGCCGGGTCTTCCCCCACCAGCACCACGGCAAGGCCCGGCGTGATGCCGTGATCCGTCGTCAGCCGGGCGACATGGCCCGCCACCTTGTCACGCACCGTTGCTGCAAAGGCTTTGCCGTCGATGATTGTCGCTGCCATATCCGTCTCACTTTCGCTCGCTGCAGGTTGAACACGCCCTACATCACCGCGACGGCGGGTCATTGCAACCCGCCTTAGAACAATCCCTCCACATCGCCATCGGCGTTGAGCTTGATTGCCTCCGCAGATGGCACCCGAGGCAGGCCCGGCATGGTCATGATCTCTCCGCAAATCACGACAACGAACCCGGCCCCCGCCGAGAGCCGAACCTCGCGGATGGGCACGCCGAAGCCTGTGGGCGCGCCGCGCAGATCGGGGTCGGTCGAGAAGCTGTATTGGGTCTTGGCCATGCAGACTGGCAGGTCGCCATAGCCCTGTGCCTCCCAGTCTTTCAACTGATTGCGCACCTTCTGATCGGCCAGCACCTCGTCGGCGCGGTAGATGCGTTTAGCGATGGTCTCGATCTTTTCGAAAAGCGGCATCTCGTCGGCATAGAGCGGGGCAAAGTTCGCGTGATCACCATCGGCAATCTCGGCCACGCGGGTGGCAAGATCGGCAGAGCCTTCGGAACCCAACTCCCAATGGCGCGACAGGATCGCCTCGGCCCCTTGGGCCGCGACATAGTCTTTGACCGTGGCCACTTCGGCGTCGGTGTCGGTGACGAAATGGTTGATCGCCACGACCACGGGCACGCCAAAGGATTTTACGTTCTCGATATGGCGGCCAAGGTTGGCGCAGCCTTTTTGCACCGCCTCTACATTTTCCGTCCCGAGATCCGCTTTCGCCACGCCGCCGTTCATCTTCATCGCCCGCACCGTGGCCACAACCACGACCACCGATGGCGCGAGCCCCGCCTTGCGGCACTTGATGTTCATGAATTTTTCGGCCCCGAGATCGGCACCAAAGCCCGCCTCTGTCACCACGTAATCCGCCAGTTTCAGCGCTGTGGTCGTGGCAATGACCGAGTTACAGCCGTGCGCGATATTGGCAAATGGGCCGCCATGCACGAAGGCCGGGTTATTCTCCAGCGTTTGGACGAGGTTGGGTTGCATTGCGTCTTTCAAGAGCACAGTCATGGCCCCATCCGCCTTGATGTCGCGGGCATAGACCGGGCTGCGGTCGCGGCGGTAGGCCACGATCATCGCGCCGAGGCGCTCTTGCAGATCGCTGAGGTTCTTGGACAGGCAGAGGATCGCCATGACCTCGGAAGCGACGGTGATGTCGAACCCCGTCTCGCGCGGGAAACCGTTGGGCACGCCGCCCAAGGATGCGGTGATCTGGCGCAGGGCGCGGTCGTTCATGTCGACCACGCGCCGCCAAACGACGCGGCGGGTGTCGATCTCAAGCTCGTTCCCCCAGTAGATGTGATTGTCGATCATCGCCGCCAGCAGGTTGTGAGCGCTGGTGATGGCATGAAAGTCGCCGGTGAAATGGAGGTTCATCTCTTCCATCGGCACGATCTGGGCATAGCCGCCGCCTGCTGCCCCGCCCTTCATCCCAAAGTTCGGCCCGAGGGAGGCTTCGCGGATGCAGACCGCCGCCTTTTTGCCGATCCGGTTCAATCCATCGCCGAGCCCAACAGTGGTGGTGGTTTTGCCCTCTCCCGCTGGCGTGGGGTTGATCGCGGTGACGAGGATCAACTTGCCGTTCGGCCGGTCTTGGACGGAATCGATGAACGTCTGGCTTACCTTTGCCTTGTCATGGCCATAGGGCAGCAGGTCGTCGCTGGAGATGCCCAGCTTTTCGCCGATCTCTTGGATAGGGCGTTTCGCCGCTTCGCGGGCGATTTGAATGTCGGTTTTGAAAGCCATGAGAATCCCCTGTTGCCGTTAGTGGCGATTTTTATTCCTTAGCCATAGCGCGACAAGGCCCCGACGGGGGGCCGTGTTTCCGACACTCAAGCATCGCGAAACGGCGCGCGGTCAGCCGAGGTGCGGCCAGACGGGCTGGTTCGGCACGAAAAGCGTCAACCTGTCGCCCACGGCCAGCGGCCCTTCCCGCTCGACCCAAGCGGTCACGCCGCGTTTGCCCTGCGCGGCGGGTTTGAAGCCCTTGCCATGGCCGGGGGCGTCAACCTCAATCTCACGCGCGGGCAGATTGCAGGGGCCATTTTCGATATCCACCACCAAGGTGGCGCCATGGGCGTTTTGCAGCCGCGATCCGGGCGGGACGAGCGTAAAGTCCGGGATGCCTTTGAGGATAATCGACGCGCCCAGCAGGGTCGGGTCAAGCTCAGGCAGGTCCATGGCGGCGGCAATCTGCGCCATCTCTTCGGCCGAGAGGATAGACAACTGGCGGGTATTGCGAATTTCCGTGCCCTTAGGATGCAGGTTGCGCACGCGGACGCAGGCCGGACGGGTCAGCCCGGCGTGGAAATCCCCCTCAAAGCCTGCATAGGTCGCCCGCGCCTGATCCATCGCGACCGAGCGGATGTTTTCGCGATCCTGAGGGACCATGCCCAGCCAAGTGATTTCGGCGACATGGTCTGTCTTGCGTAGCTCGGGCATCGTGCGGTCCTTCGGGGTGGTTTGGGTGACTGCTGAACCCTAGGCTCACTGTCGGATCAAATGCACCTTAAATCCGCCACCGCTCAATGAGGCCTTGGTGAGGGTGCCCGCGGTATAGACAAGCGCCATCCCGAAGGATTTTAGATAAAAGGGAGAGACATAGCCCGGCCCCATGACAACGCGGTAAGACATATCGCAATGCACGGCAGGGCCTTCCTCACGGACCTCTTGGGTCGCGACTTGGACCACGCGGCGGCCATCGTAGAGCGCCAGCGGAGAGGGGCAGCTATTGCCGGTGGCAAGGGCGGCGAAAAGCTCAGGCGGGAAAAGAACGCCGGGCGGCACCGCTTTGGCATCCGACAGTTCCGTCATTTCCGAAGACGGCGTGATTTCAACCGAAGTGACCCGCCCCGCCGTTCGGTCAATCGCGATATCGCGCGTCTCGCTGCCCCGGTTCGCACCCAGATAGCTGGCCGTGTTCCCGTTAGATTGGGTGACCGCGTTGAAGCTGCCGTTCTTGATGCCGAAAGGAGCGTTGTTGAGAGACAACAAAAACGCGGCGTTCCGGCTTTGACCGTTGAACTGCAACGTGCCCAACTGACGCCCGCCCAATGCCACGGCGTAGGTTAGCGGATCGGCCCAAGCCGGACCGCCAGTAACCGCAAAGAGAACGGCAAGGGCAGAAAGGATGCGGCGCATAAGACCCCCGGCAGGTTAGGAATTCCACCCCTGTCTAACGCGCTGGCGGCTGTGAAGCGATAGGGGAAATTCCGCCCATTGCCCAAGGGTCAGCCCAAAACGAAAAAACCCCGCCGAAGCGGGGTTTTTCATAGGGTCGCAGGCCGGATCACACCGAAGGTTCAGGCTCCATTCCGCCATCCTTCGGCGGGGTTTTCTTGCCCTTCGCCTTGGGGATCGCGGTGACGCTGGGTGCGCTGCCCGCGTCGGAGTTGTCGTCATCGGAGTCTTCGGCAGGCGGCAGACCATCCATGACACGTTTGATCTCATCGCCGGTGAGGGTCTCATATTCCAGCAGACCTTGGGCCAGACGCTCGAACTCCACCTCTTTCTCCGAGATGATTTTCATCGCATGGTCATAGCCGTCTTGGATGAACTGCTGCACCTCTTTTTCAACCAACTCCTTGGTGTTGGCCGAGACGGAGAACCCAGCGGTATTGCCCTGATAGCCCTGCGCGGCTTCGGAATAGTCGATGTTGCCGACCTTATCGGACATGCCCCATTGCAGCACCATCGCACGGGCCAGAGCGCTGGCCTGCTGGATGTCGCCCGCCGGGCCGTTGGACACGGAATCGGGGCCGTATTTGTGGATTTCCGCCGCCTTGCCGGCCATGGCCATGGCCAAACGCTGGTGGCATTCGTCCTTGAACATGTTCAGCCGGTCGATTTCGGGCAGGCTCATCACCATGCCAAGCGCGCCGCCGCGCGGGATGATCGTGGCTTTGTAGACCGGGTCGCATTTCGGCAGCGTCATGCCGACCAGCGCGTGACCGGCTTCATGATAGGCGGTCATCTCCTTCTGCTCGGCGGTCATCACCATCGAGCGGCGCTCTGGCCCCATCATCACCTTGTCCTTGGCCTGTTCGAAATCGACCATGGTGACGAAACGGCGGCCGACACGGGCAGCCATCAGAGCGGCCTCATTCACCAGGTTCGCCAAATCCGCGCCCGAAAAGCCCGGCGTGCCGCGCGCGATGATGCGCAGGTCAACATCCGGCCCCAGTGGGGTCTTGCGCGCGTGGACCGAGAGGATCTTCTCGCGACCTTTGATGTCGGGGTTCGGCACGGTCACCTGACGGTCGAAACGGCCCGGACGCAGCAGCGCGGGGTCAAGCACGTCACGGCGGTTGGTCGCGGCGAGGATGATGACACCTTCGTTGCTCTCAAAACCGTCCATCTCGACCAGAAGCTGGTTCAAGGTCTGCTCACGCTCGTCGTTGCCGCCGCCATAACCGGCACCCCGGTGGCGACCCACGGCATCGATCTCGTCGATGAAGACGATACAAGGGGCATTTTTCTTGGCCTGTTCGAACATGTCGCGCACGCGGGACGCGCCGACGCCTACGAACATCTCGACAAAGTCGGAGCCGGAGATAGTGAAGAAGGGCACGCCCGCCTCACCCGCGATGGCGCGGGCCAGCAGCGTCTTACCGGTGCCCGGAGGGCCCACCAGCAACGCGCCTTTGGGGATCTTGCCGCCAAGGCGCGAGAATTTCTGCGGGTTGCGCAGGAATTCGACGATTTCCTCAAGCTCTTCCTTGGCCTCATCGATGCCCGCCACGTCGTCAAAGGTCACGCGGCCCTGCTTTTCGGTCAGCATCTTGGCCTTGGATTTGCCAAAGCCCATCGCCCCGCCTTTGCCGCCGCCCTGCATGCGGTTCATGAAGTAGATCCACACACCGATCAGCAGCGCGATGGGCAGAAGCGACATCAGGAAAGTCTGGAAACCAGACTGTTGCTGCGGACGCGCTTTGACCGGAATATCGTTGGAGATCAAAAGCTGGGTCAGCTCGGCATCGCCGGGTTTGATCGTCAGGTAGTCGGCGCCATCCGCCTTGCGGAACCGAACCTGCTCGCCATCCAATGTCACATTACGGACATCACCATCCTGTACGGAGGTGACGAATTCGGAATAGCTGACCTCGTTGTTTTGCAGCGACCCGCTGGACCCGCTGAACAGGTTGAACAGCGCCAGTACCAGCAACATCAGGACAACCCAGAAGGCGAGGTTACGAACATTTCCCAAGGGAATTCTCCTAAATTCACACGGCCGCGGGCAAGTCCCGCGACCCAAGGGGCGCCCGTTCGGGCAACCACCACACTAAGATAGACATGATGCGCTCATGTTCAATGCGATAATGGCGCGGTTTCGTTGCATTCCGCGCCGCTTTCGCGCTGGACATGCCATTTCTCGACCAGCCCGGCAAGGGGCGCTGCAAGCAGGCGCGCGCCCTCCCAGATCGCCGGGGTCGACAACAGCATAGCACGGGGCCGCCCAAGGCGGCGCCAATCGGGGCATTGGGCAAGGCCCTCGGCCCCCAAGGCCCGCAATTCAGCGCCCTGCGGCAGCCCCTCTGGGGGCGTCGCACGCCAGCGCCGGTCCCAAAGCTGATCCGCAGGCACCCGCAGGTCGCGCACCGCGTTATATTCCCGAAAGACCCAGATTTCACCGCGCCGAAGCAGCGCCTGACAGCCCCCCAGCGTGGCCGCCTGCCCCTCGGCCAACCCCGCGATCAGGGCCGCCACGGGGCCGCGGCGCGGGGGGTAGGTGCCGCCGTTGACCTGCCCAAGCGCATGAATCATCAAGCGGCGGCGGATCTCTTCGGGCGCGGCAAAAAAGCCCTCGGCCTGCATCACCTGTGCGCCCGCCTCCATGCGCAGAATATCGCCTGCCGTTCTGTCGGTCTGGCTTTTCAGCGCCTCCCGGGCGGTGGCCATGTTGCGCGCCACCTCGGCCAAGGCCTCTACGTCGATGCCAAGCGGCGCGAGGGCGGCAAGACTTTGACGGGTTTGAATGCGGGCGAAACGCGGGTCATCGTTGCTGGGGTCGTCGACCCACTCAACGGCCGCGCGCCTCAGATGCCCTCGCAATGCCTCACGTCGGGCAAAAAGCAGCGGGCGCAGCCATATGATGCCGTGCCGCTTGCTGCGCGGCGCCATGGCCGACAGGCCGTCCACCCCCGACCGGCGGGCCAATCGCATCAGCACCGTTTCGGCCTGATCGTCCGCCGTATGGCCAAGCGCCACGCAGGGCAGCCCGCGCCGCTCTGCCCAATCGGCCATCAGCCGATATCGCGCCTCACGCGCCGCGTTTTGCAGGTTGCCTTGCCCGTCCCACCCCCGCCAGCGCAGTGTTTCATGCGACAAGCCCAGAGCGCTGGCACGTCGCGCGACGAAGGCGGCCTCTCCGGCGGCTTCGGGGCGCAGACCATGGTCGACAGTCACGGTTTCAAGATCTGTGCCCGCCGCTGCCGAAAGCCCATGCAACAGCGACAGCAGAGCCATGGAATCGCCCCCGCCCGAGACTGCAACGCCTAGGCGAGGGGGCAGCGTACCGCCCAGCCCCGCCAGCAGCCCCTTGGCCAGCGCTGCATCAGCCGTCGCGGCAGGCGCAGTCATCAGCGGTTAGGAACAACCCAGCGTCTGGCGCTGCGCTTCGGCTTGGCTCACCTGCGGGGCGCCCGGGAAACGCACGGCAACCTCCGCGAGGGTCACGCAGGCCTCTTGTGTTTGCTCCAACACGCCAAGCGCGCGCCCCAACTCAAACAGCGACTTGGGGGCCACTGGCCCTTCGGGATCGGTGCTGAAGGCCGCGAGATAGGCACGAGCCGCTTCGCGGTTGTCGCCCAAACCGGTCAGCGCTTCGCCGCGGCGCATCTCGGCTTCGGCGGCTAGCGGACCACCGGGGTAGGTCTGACTGAAGGTCGCAAAGAGATCGGCGGCGCTGCGAAAGTCACCGTTTGCGAGCGCCCCCTGCGCCCGCTCGAAATCGGTCTTTTCGCTGACCGCCAGCTCTGCCTCGTTGATGGGGGTGATGATGCCGTTTGAAGGTGCTGCGCCACCGCTGCCGGGGGTCATCTCAACCACCTCGCGGTCGGCTTCGGGGGCGGGTGCGACCACGGTTGGAGCCTCCCCTCCGCCGAGGGTCGAGGTCTCTCCGAGCGCGCCCAGATCGCCGCCTTCAAGCTCGACCAAACGGTATTCCAGATCCCCGATCCGGTTGGTGCCATCGGCCACGATCCGGTTGATCCGGTTCTCCATCTCCTCGGTCTTGGAGGTGAGGCGTTGCAATTCGCTTTCCATGGTGCCGACACGCTCAAGCACAGAGCTGCCGCCGGTCTCAACCGAGCCGCCGCCCGTGGTCGAAAGTTCGCGGCGCAGCTTTTGCACCTCGACACTGAGCACGGTCAACTGCTGGCGGATGTCCGCCAGCGTCTGATCGTTGTCCTGCGCCATAAGCGCGGCGGGGGCGGTCATCAGCCCCATCACCGCCACGAAGATATATCGCTTCAGCACATCGGCCTCCTTGGATTGGTCATTGCTTGGGCTGGCGCCGCAATTAGCTGGTCAGTGCGCCACCGGCCAGAACGGTCACGGCACGGCGGTTTTTGGCATAGCAGGCCTCTTCCGAGCAGATCTCGATCGGGCGCTCTTTGCCATAGCTGATGGTCTTGAGGCGCGATGCCGCAACACCGCGGGAAATCATATACTCGCGCACGGCATTGGCACGACGACCGCCAAGCGCGATGTTGTATTCACGGGTGCCCTGCTCATCCGCGTGACCTTCGATCACGGCTTGATAATCCGTATTGGTCTGCAGCCAAGCCACCTGCCCGTCGAGCGTGGCACGGCCTTGGTCGGTCAGCGTGGATTGGTCCACGAGGAACAGCACCCGGTCGCCGACAGCCTGCTGGAAATAGGCGGTGGAGGTGGGGTCGTTCGCGCTGCCCGGCACCACGCCGGCGTTGACCCCTGCGCCTGCATTGGCCCCGGCGCCGCCCATGCCATCGGCACCAAAACGGTCGGGGTTTGTACAGGCCGACACGGCCAATGCGGAAATCAAAAGCGTGCTGGTCAAAATGCGTTTCATGGGGGTCTGCCTTCTCTGTGGTGGCGTTGTTGTTGCTGGTGTTAACACAGGCGCGAGATCATTGGAATTGCCCGCGCCCGTATGGGAGGTCTGGAAAACGTTACTGCTGCAGCGGTGACCAAGAGGGGTCAGAGCCGCCTTCGGGCGTGCGCACCGGCTTGAGGTTGCGCCCCGAAATATCGACCGAATAGAGCGAGGACGACCCGCCCGCCCCTTGGGTTTCGCGGGCGAACATGATCACCCGGCCATTGGGCGCCCAAGTCGGACCTTCATCAAGGAAGGACGCGGTCAGCAGGCGCTCTTCGGAGCCATCAAGACGCATCACGCCGATGTGGAAACGGCCCTTGTTCTGCTTGGTGAAAGCCACCAAATCCCCGCGCGGCGACCAAACGGGCGTGCCATAACGCCCTTCGCCAAAGGAAATTCGCGTCGCCTCTCCGCCTGTGGCGGGCATGACGTAAAGCTGCGGACTGCCGGAACGGTCGCTCTCAAAGACGATCCTGCTGCCATCGGGAGAGAAGCTGGGCGCGGTCTCAATGGCGGGGGTATTGGTCAGCCGCACTGACTGGCCGCTGTTGATATCCATCGAAAAGATGTCGGTATTGCCGCCTTGGCTCAGCGAATAGACAACCGTTTGACCACTGGGCGAGAAGCGTGGCGCAAAGGCCATGGAGCCTTCGGCGCTTTGCAGCGCGCGGCGTTGGACGGTGCCGATGTCCAGCACATAGATGCGCGGAAAACCGCTTTCATAGCTGGTGTAGAGCACCCGGTCACCGCTGGGAGAGAATCGCGGGGCAAGCACGATGGAGCCTGAATCGGTCAGGTACTTCAGGTTGGCCCCGTCGTAGTCCATTACCGCCAAACGCTTCTGGCGGTCGTCCTTCGGCCCGGTTTCGGAAACAAAGACAACACGGCTGTCGAAATAGCCGCCCTCGCCGGTGATCCGGCTGTAAACCGCATCGGCCACCTTATGCGCCATGCGGCGCCAGCCATCGACGGTGCCGCTGAATTGCAGACCGCCCTGCCCGTTGCTGTCGAGCAATTCCTCGCCCGAGAAGACATCGTAGACGCGGAACTTCACATTCACGCTGTTGCCGGTGACATTGACCGCCCCGGTGATCAGCGCCTGCGCGTTGATCGCTTTCCAGTCGGCATATTCCACCGGCGCGTTAAAGTCGCTGACGGTCGAGATATAGGCGCTGGCCGGGATTTCGCGGAAAAGGCCCGTGCCGGTCAGGTCTTCTGAGACGACGCGCGCCAGATCGACGGCCAGTTGCCCGGCCTCACCGCTTTCAGGCTGAAAGCTGGGCACGGCAAAGGGCAAAGGCTCAATCGTCGGGTCGTCGATCACGATGCGCAGCGGTTGGGCCTGCGACGCATTGGGGGCCAGGGTGAACGTGGCCGCCGTGGCGCAGAGCGCCAGTAGTCCCAGAAGTCTAGTCAGCATGTTATCGGCTCCTCATTGGGTCGAATGTCATCTCGATGTCTTGCCATTGGCTGTATTTTTCCTGCGGCAGTTTGTAACCGCTGCTGCCGCAACGAATGACCGCGCGTTTCGCGGCTTCAAAGGCCTGACGTGCGGCGGTGTCGCTGCCACCGCTGGAACTCAGCAGGCGGATCGAACTGGCCACGGGCGTGCCGTCGGTGTTCATCTGCATGCCGACAACGACCGTGGTACGCGCCGCTTCGGTCGACAGCGCGCCGATGTTCCAGCAGGCCGATACCGCGACGCGCAGAGACTCGCGCTCACCCGATGACAGCGGCGGGCCGCTTGGCACAGGCGCGGTTGTCTCAGGCTGGCCCAAGACTTCGCTCAGCGCATCCGCGATGGCATCTTCGGTCGAGCTGGAGGTCGTGGGTTCCTCAACGGGCTCCGGGGTTGGCTCAGGCTCGGGCGTTGGTTCGGGCGTCGGGGCGGGCGCTGGCGTCTCGGCGGGTTCTTCCGGTGCCTCGGCCACCTCGACAGGCGGCGGCGGTGTCGGGCGGCGGCCCGGCGGACGCGCAGAAGCCGCCGGCGCTTTGTCGGCTTCGGTGACGATCTCGGTCGTGCTGTCCTCAGGCGTGCGGGCCTCTTGCGGCTCTTCCACGACGGTTTCCGCCTCGGCTTCGGCATCTGGTGCTACGGCGGGCTGCTCGTCCAGATCGGGGCGCAGTTCGGGGTCAGGCTGCTCTACCGGTTCTGGGGCCACACGCGGCGCTTCGCGCGGGCGGGCTTCGGGCGCGATTTCGGGCACCAGCACGGCGGTATCGCCCACCGGCTCGTTCATCTCGGGCGGCGTGTCATCCACTTGGGTCTGCGGCGGCAACTCCAGTTCCGTCACCTCGGGGGGGAGGTCTTCGGGCGGGGTTTCGGTCTGCACCGGCTCTGGCTGTTCGATCTGCGTGTCCGGCTCTGCCGTCACTTCGGGGGTCTCTTCGCTTACCTCCGGCGGCGCGGGCTGGGCCACTTCGGTGGCCGACGCGGGCGGCTGCTGGGCCGCGACCAGCGCGTCATATTCGGCGGCCGAGATCACCGAGACCTCGGTCATCTCAACGGGCTCAGGCTCGGAGGTGAAGATGCTTCCAAACAACAGCCAGCCGATAAGACCCAGATGCCCGGCACCTGATATGTAATGCCCGGTATGCACCGCTCAGCCACCCGACGTGTCGCTGCCGTCCAACGCCGGGCCACCGATGTCGGTCACCAGACCGATGTTGGAAAAGCCGCCTGCGTTGAGCGCGCCCATGACTTCCATGACCTGCGCATAAGACACTTTGCCATCCGCGCGCAAAAACACCCGGTCGCTGGCCCGTTCAGAGGCGATCGCCCGCAGTTTGGTGATCAGTTGGTCGCGGGGCGTGTCGGTGGTTTGGATTTGCACGGCCCCCTCGGCGGTGAGCGTAACGGTCAGCGGCTCTTCCTGCTCGGATGGCAGGGCCGTGGCGGCGGTCTTGGGCAATTCCACCGGCACGCCCACAGTCAGCAGCGGAGCCGCGACCATGAAGATGATCAAGAGCACCAGCATCACATCGACGAAAGGCGTGACGTTGATCTCGGCCATCGGCTGTGCGCGTCCGCGACGCCGCCCCTTGCCACCTTGTTTTTTCATGACACCTGCGCCCATGGCTTAGCTGTCCAACTGGCGGCTGAGGATGGTGGCGAATTCGTCCGAGAAGGCCTCGTAATTGCCAAGGATGCGGTCGCTGTCGGCGCTCAGTTTATTGTAGAACACAACCGCCGGGATCGCGGCCAGAAGGCCGATACCGGTCGCCAGCAGTGCCTCGGCAATACCGGGGGCGACGACGGCGAGGTTGGTGTTTTGTTGCGCGGCGATCTCAATGAACGAGTTCATAATGCCGAAGACCGTCCCGAACAAGCCGACAAACGGTGCAGTTGAGCCCACCGTCGCCAAGACCGGCAGCCCCTTTTGCAAACGCTCAGCTTCTTTTGAGATCGCCACATCCATGGAGCGGTCAATCCGTGCGGTGGCGCCGGGGATCAACGCGCCATCTTCGCGGTGCGAGCGGCGCCATTCCGACATGCCAGCGGCGAAGATTTTTTCTGAGGGTCCATCCGGGTCAGCGCCGATGGTGTCAAAGAGCCCGTCGAGCGGCTCGCCCGACCAGAACGCCTGATCGAACTGCGCGGCCTCAGCACGGGCTTTGCGGTACTGGATGGTCTTTTGAACGATGATCGACCAAGACCAGAAAGAGGCCCCGATCAGCATGATCATTACAAGTTTGACCGTGACTGTCGCCTTCGCGAACAGACCCCACAGGGAGAAATCAATCCCCTGTGCCAATGCCAGCGTCTCTGCTTCCATTTAACTATGCTCTTTTACTGCCGCCCCTTTGGGGCATTCTGCCTCTGGGCCCTATTTTCCGGCCTCTATTTGGAGCAAAGCTAACGGACTGCAACCGAGATTGCCAGAATTATGGTATCAGGCCGCAGGATCGCCGTCCGACAGGCGGAGTTTCGCTGGCAAACGGGTGGGTTTCCCGGCCGTGGTCATGCAAACGGCGGTGACTTTGGCGCGAAAGATGACCTTGCCATCGCGTAGCACGTCTTGGTCAAACACCCAACGCACCGGCCCTTCGGCCTGATGGGTGGTCTGCACCTCCAACCGGTCGCCAAAGCGTGCAGCACCCAGATAATCCGCCTCTACCCGCGTTACGACAAAGACCAGCCCTTCGTCTCGCATGGCGCGTTGATCAAGGCCAATCTGTTCGACGATATCCGACCGAGCCCGTTCGATATAGCGCAGGTAGTTGGCGTAGTAGACCACGCCCGCCATGTCGGTGTCTTCGTAGAAAATGCGGACCGGAAAGCTATGGCTCATGCCGACACCCGCGCGGCGAGGCGCAGCGCATGGCTTGCGTCATTGGCGGCGGGCGGCATCACCGGATCATAGGCGGCGCGGATCACGTCGGCCACTTCGGGGCGCAGCACCAGCGCCTCATCGGCCAGCGCCAGCGGCGACTGCTCGGCAAAGGCGTCCTCGGACCAGAGCAGGATGACCTGCACCGCTTGGCTCAGCGCCAAGACTTGCGCCGACATCTCGCGCAAACTGTCGTCCATGCGCAGGAAGACAAAGGCCGCCTTGATCGCGCCGTTTTCTTCAAAGCGGAAGAAACGGTACTGATTGGCCCCAGCGGCCTGCAAGCGTTCGACCTGCCCTGCGAGATCGGGCACCAGCCCGTCCATCCCCGGCACGTCCAAAAGCTCTGCCCAATCGGCGAAGAAGAACATCATCAGATTGCTGCCCAGTTCGGGATCGGTCTCGACCATGTCGTGTCCGGCGAGCTTGGCAACAGCCTCAAGCGCGCCTTTCACCACTGGCAGCGCCGCCTCTTCGATCCCAAAGGCCACCGGCGCAATGGGGCGGCCCCAGCGGGCAAAGGCGAACTGCCCATCGCGGCGGGTGAAAAGGGTCTCGATCTGCTCTGCGGTCATCGTCATCTGTCTTACCTTCGCTCCGGGGCGTCAGTCAAAAAGGTCGCTCTGCCCTTTGGGCGCGGCCATGCCGAGATGGCTCCACGCCTTGGCCGCCAACATTCTGCCGCGCGGGGTACGCTGGATCAGCCCTTGCTGCAACAGGAACGGCTCGATCACCTCCTCCAGTGCGTCACGGCTTTCCGACAGCGCGGCGGAGAGGGTTTCGATCCCCACCGGGCCGCCCTGATAATTCTCTGCGATCAGTTTGAGGTAACGGCGGTCCGCGCCATCAAGGCCCAGATGATCGACCCCGAGCCGCGTCAGGGCCATGTCGGCCAAATCGCGGGTCACGCGGCCATCGCCCTCAACCACCGCGAAATCCACCACCCGGCGCAGCAGGCGGCCCGCGATGCGCGGCGTGCCGCGGGCGCGTTTCGCAATCTCGCGGGCACCGCCTTCGTCCGCGGGCGCACCCAGTTTGCGAGCATTGCGGTCGACGATGATGTAAAGCTCGTCTTCGGTGTAGAATTGCAGCCGGGTCGGGATGCCGAAACGGTCGCGCAAAGGCGTGGTCAGCAGGCCCATGCGGGTGGTGGCCCCGACCAGCGTGAAGGGCTGCAACTCAATCCGCACGGTCCGCGCGGCGGGGCCTTCGCCGATCACCAGATCAAGCTCGAAATCTTCCAGCGCGGGGTAAAGCACCTCTTCCACAGCGGGGTTCAGCCGGTGGATCTCGTCGATAAACAACACGTCACGCGCTTCGAGGTTGGTCAGGATCGCCGCCAGATCGCCCGCCTTGGCCAATACCGGGCCAGAGGTCATGCGAAAGCCCACGCCCAATTCCCGCGCCATGATCTGCGCCAGTGTGGTTTTACCTAAGCCCGGAGGCCCGTGAAACAACGTGTGATCCATCGCCTCGCCACGCTGGCGGGCGGATTGGATGAAGACGGCAAGGTTCGCCCGCGCCTCGGCTTGGCCGACAAATTCCGCCAGCATCTGTGGCCGCAAAGCGCGGTCAAAGTCTTCGGGCATCGGCTCGGGCCGCACGGTGGGGTCAATGTCGGTCATAGGGCCTCGTTATGGCGCAGGGCGGAGGGTTCTGCCAGAGGGGGTATCACCCCTTGGGCGCCAACAGCTTGAGCGCCGCGCGGATCAGCGTCGGCGTGTCCGCCTCTGGCATCTCGCCCGCCGCCTGCGCCACAGCGCCCGCCGCGTCACCGGGACCGTAACCAAGGTTGCCAAGCGCCGAAAGCGCCTCGGACTGAGCCGAAGCATTCGGCGCGGCGGCTTTTGGCGCGGGGCGTGGGGTGGCGGCTTCGATCACGGTCTCATCGGCGGCGGCCTGCGCCTCTCCCAGAGCGTCGGCCACGGTGCCGGTCATCGCCATCACGCCGGGAGCCTTGTCCTTGAGATCAAGCACCAGGCGCTGTGCGATTTTGGGGCCAATGCCCTTGGCGGCCTTTACCGCGTTCCAATCGCCAAGCGCGATTGCGCGGCTCACGCCATCCGGGCCGAGCGTTCCGAGGATTGCCAGCGACGCCTTTGCCCCGACCCCCTGAACCGAGGTCAGCAACCGGTGCCATTCCTTTTCCACCAGCGTTTGAAAGCCAAAGAGTTGCATCAGGTCTTCGCGCACCACCAGATCGGTATAAAGCGCCACGACTTCGCCCACACCGGGCAGCGCGGCCATGGTCCGGTCAGAGACATAGACAAGGTACCCCACACCGCGCACGTCGATCAGCACATGGTCGGCGGCACGGTAGTCAATGCGGCCCGAGAGTTTGCCGATCATGCGCTCGCCCTCGCCACCGCTTGCGCGAGGGTGCTGGCCCCGCCGTGATGCGCGTGACAGATCGCGATGGCCAGCGCATCGGCGGCATCCGGGCCTGCAATCTCGATCCCCGGCATCTGCATCTTCACCATATGCGCCACCTGTCCCTTATCCGCGTGGCCCACGCCGACCACCGTTTTCTTGACCTTGTTGGGGGCATATTCGCCCACCGTCAAACCAAACTGCGCGGGCACCAGCATCGCGATGCCCCGCGCCTGACCCAGCTTCAGGGTCCCGGCCCCGTCTTTGTTCACGAAAGTCTGTTCAACCGCCGCCGCCTGTGGCTGCCACATGGTCAGCACGCGCGTCAGCTGCCCGTGCAAAGACAAAAGCCGCGCGCCAAGGTCGTCGCCTTCGGAATGACAGATGCCATTGGCCACATGGGCGATTCGGCTGCCCGACACGTCGATCACGCCCCAGCCCAGATTGCGCAGCCCCGGATCTATGCCGATCACCCGTATCATCTCTGCCCTCGATAAAATTGTTGCTTTTTTGGTGCACTAGCACGAAACGCGAACATCGCAAAGCCCTGATGCGCGGCGGGCGCTTTACGACATGCATCCTGTCGCTTTTGAACCGCGGTGTCGGATTGCGCCTCTCCATGCTGCAAAACCGACATCAGGAAGCCGGAAATTTTCCCGTAAAGATAGTGGGTTAGCCGTCATTTCGACCTATGCACAAAACGCAAGGCACGCTGTCGTTTTTGAGGGATTGCGCGGGGCGCTTTTCAGGCATAATTGCCGAAAATCACGTTTTGCAGGTCGCGCTTTCCTCCCCCCCTGCAGACACAACCGACGATCAAACAAAGGACGGCCCCATGGCAGCTTTCGACACCACCCGCACCGCTTACGGCTCCACCTCGGCCGTCACACGTATTTTTGGTTTTTTCGGCGCGTTCTTCGCGGCGGTCGAAGATTGGCAAGACAGCCGCGCGACCCGCAAGGCGCTGTCGGACCTGACCGACCTTGAATTGCAGGACATCGGCTTGATCCGGGGTGACATTGACCTCGTCGCACAGAACCACTTTGTTCGCTAAGCCTGCGCCCTGCCCGTATCGAAACCTACCCGAACAAAAAGCCGCAGCGGAAGGCATCCGCTGCGGCTTTTTTATGTCAAGAATCAGTGACTTAAGATCACCGCATGATCGGGCCGGTCAGCCCGGCTACTGTCTTGGTCAGCGGGTCGATGGCCATCATTTTGGCGCCGATCTGCTCTAGGTTTGAACCATTGGCCAGCCGCGACAGGCGTTCGTTATAGGTCACCGGGCCGATCGCGGCGAGTGTGAAGGCTTTGAAGCCGAAAAATACCAGAACGATCAGGAAAAACCCCATCATCGGGAAACCCCGACGGGCACGTTTCGGCAAGACGGAGATCAACCCGTCGCGCCCGACGCGGGTGACATATCCCCGTTCCATCTTCCGATGCTTGCGCCCCAGAAGTTCGATCCGTTTCGCGAATTGAGCGTGTCCTTCAGCCATCACAGCCTCCGTAGCAATCCGGCCCCCACCGTTTGCTGCCAATTTGAATAAAGGCAAATTGTGGCAACAAAGCGGCAAAAGGGTCAAATGCAACGAAAATGAGGCGTAAATTATGCGTTATTTTGCAACGTTAGTGTCGTCCAGTCACCAATGCTCTCACGGTGCATCAGATTGATGCCAGATCGTGCATAAACCTCGATCACCTCATCGGCCTGCTCGTTCAGAAGGCCCGAGAGAATCGCATAGCCCGCCGGTTGCAGCGCCCCGGCCAAATCCGGGGCCAAGGCGACCAGCGGCCCTTTGAGGATATTGGCAAAGACCAGATCAAAGGGAGCAGCTTCGGCCAATTGAGGATGATCAAAGCCTGCGGCCTCGACACAGGTCACGCGGCCCGACAGATTGTTCGCATCGACATTGGCCTGCGCCACTTCGACCGCGACCTCATCGATGTCACTGGCCAATACCGGCTCGGGCCAGATGCGCGCGGCGGCCATGGCCAGCACGGCAGTGCCGCAGCCGATGTCGACAACCTTCTTGCCATGGAACCCCTCGCCAGCCAGACGGTCCAGCGCGCGCAGGCAGCCCAATGTCGTGCCGTGGTGCCCGGTGCCAAAGGCCATGGCGGCTTCGATCAGCAGCGGCTCGCAGCCTTCGGGCACCTTGTCAGCATCATGGCTGCCGTAGACGAAAAAGCGGCCCGCCTCGACGGGGGCCAGCTCGCGGCGCACATGGGCGACCCAGTCGGTTTCGGGCAGTTCAGAGACGGTGAAATCCTTCGCGCCCATCGCCTTGGCCAGCACCGCCAGCGCGGCCGTATCGGGTGCTTCTTCGAAATAACCGCCGACTTCCCACAGGCCCGAGCCGTCTTCGACCTCAAACACGCCAACGCCGGTGGGCTCGGGGATTAGCCGCTCCATCGCTTCGCCCAACGCATAGGCGGGGTCGCGGCCCGTGAGGGTAGTGAGGGCGGTAAAAGTGGGCATGGCGCGGTCCTTTGCTGCGGTGCGGTTGTGCTTCGCCTAGGGCCGCGCGCGTGTCGGGTCAAGCCATGCTGGGTTTCGCGGCCTATTCGGCGGCCTGCGGCACAGCAGTTTGAAAGATCGTCTCATGCCCCGGTGCCGGGTGGCGCGGGATCAACAGTGACAGCATCAGCGACACTGCCGCCATCCCTGCGGCAAGGAAGAACACCGCCGCAGGCGAGACGAGCCAAAGCAGGCCGAGCCCGACTGGCAGGAACACCGCCGCGATGTGGTTGATGGTAAAGGCCACCGCCGCCGTTGGTGCGATATCTGCGGGGTCTGCGATCTTTTGAAAATAGGTCTTCAGCGCCAATGCGAGGGCAAAGAACATGTGATCCAGCACATAAAGCGTTGCCGCAATCACCACACCCCAGCCAAGGTAATAGACGCCGCCGTAAGCAAGGAAGACGATGATCAGCCCGACATATTCAACGGTCAGCGTCCGGCGCTCGCCGAAATGACCCACCGCGCGGCCCATCAGCGGGGCAAAGATCATATTGGCGACAAGGTTGATGAGATAGAGCATGGTGATCTCATGCACTTCAAAACCGAAGCGTTCGACCATCATAAAGCCCGCGAAGACCACGAAAATCTGCCGCCGCGCGCCTGACATGAATTGCAGCGCGTAATAGAGCCAGTAGCGCTTGCGCAGGATCATCTTTTTGTTCTGCACCGTGGGCGCTTCGAACTGTGGATAGGCCAGCATGGCGATGATGGCCACGGCAACGGTGACGCCGCCGCCGATCATGTAAACGATGCTGTAGCTGAGGTTCAGCGTTTCCCACAGCGCCATGATCGCCAGATAGGCCACCAGCGTCGCCAGCGATCCAGCCGCCATAAGCCAGCCGATCATGCGCGGCGCGTCTTCGATCTTAAGCCATTGAAGTTGCAGCGATTGATTCACCGTCTCGTAGTAATGAAAGCCGATCGAGCTGAGCATGGTGATCGTCAGGATGCCGCCCATGGAGGGGAAATATGCGGTAATCGCGGTGGCTGCGCCGAGCAGGACCAGCGACACCAGCCCCAGCACCTGTTCGCGCACAAACAGCAGAATCGCGATAACCCCGATGGCCAAAAAGCCGGGAATTTCGCGCACCGTGTGCAGCAGGCCAATGTCGGACCCGTCGAAGTCTGCCACCTCGATGACGAAGTTATTCAGCAGCGCCGACCACGTGTTGAACGCGATGGGCATGGCCAGCGCCATGAGGAACAGCAGAGCCACGGGGCGGCGCCAGAACGGCAGGCGCTTGGCCTCTTCGAGGGTGATATAGCGGGTCATGGGAATTTATTACGCCGGGGTTTTGGGAATGGCGAGAGAAAAGGCGGGGCTCTAACGCGTCTTTCTTCCCCCAGCTCGGAATCAAGCCGCAGGCGCCGGGCCATCGCCTGCCCCCCCCCGGGTAGGCGATTTGGTGAGGCTGGGTGGGACATTGCCAAAGCACATCATGTCGAGCCATAAAGTGGCAGCGACAAACGGTTGGATCGCCGACCCGCGGGCAGGCGCTGGCCCTCGTTTCCAACCCACCGCCTTTGAGCCTCAATAAAAACTCTGCGGATCGATATCCACGGCCAACCGCAAATCCCCCTTCAGCCGCAGCGCACCAACCCACTTGCTCAGCGCCTCCTGCAGCGCCACGCCCTTATCCGCCTTGACCAACAACCGCACCCGATGCCGCCCGCGCACCCGGGCGATCGGCGCGGGCGCGGGGCCAAAGACCTGCGCCCCCACCGCCCGCAACGGCCCGTCATGCCGCGCCAGATGGTTGCCCAAATCAAACACCGCTGCCGCATCGCTGCCGCTGAGGATGATCCCTGCCATACGGCCGTAAGGCGGCACCCCGGCCTGCCGTCGCTCGCCCGCCTCGGCGGCCCAGAACTTCTCCTCCTCGCCCGCCAAGATCGCCCGGATCACCGGATGCTCGGGCTGATAGGTCTGCAACAAGGCCGCCCCCGGCGCTTCGGCCCGCCCTGCCCGGCCCGCCACCTGCCGCATCAGTTGAAACGTCCGCTCCGCTGCCCGCAGGTCCGACCCGGTGAGTCCGAGATCAGCATCAATCACCCCCACCAGCGTCAGCTTGGGAAAGTTGTGCCCCTTGGCGACCAGCTGCGTGCCGATGATGATGTCCGCCGCCCCTTCGGCGATGCCCGCGATCTCGGCCTTCAGCGCCCGCGCCGAGCCGTACATGTCCGAACTCAGGGTCGCGATCCGCGCGTCGGGCCAGAGCGCAGCCGCTTCCTCTCCCAGCCGCTCTACGCCGGGGCCGATGGGGGCGAGCTTGCCTTCGACCTCGCAAGAGGGGCAAACCTCGGGCATGGGCTTGGTCTCGCCGCACTGGTGACAAACGAGGCGTTTCAGAAACCGATGTTCCACCATCCGCGCATCGCATTGATCGCAACCGATCTGTTCGCCACAGGCGCGGCAGAGCGTGATCGGCGCATAGCCGCGACGGTTGATGAACAGCATCGCCTGTTCGCCGCGCTCCAGCCGCGCATCGACCTCGCGCTTCATCTCGCCCGAGATCCATTTATCCCCCGGCAAACCCGCCTGCCGCATGTCAATCGCGCCCATCTTCGGCATCACCGCCGGACCAAAGCGCGAGGTCAGTTCCAGCCGCCGATACTTGCCCGCCTCTGCATTGGCCCAAGTCTCAAGACTGGGCGTCGCACTGGCCAGCACCACCTGCGCCCCGCAGATTGACGCGCGCAGCACCGCCATGTCGCGGGCGTTATAAAGCACCCCATCCTCTTGTTTGTAAGACGTGTCATGCTCTTCATCCACGACGATCAGCCCGAGGTTCTGGAACGGCAGGAACAGCGCCGAGCGCGCACCGATCACCAGTTGCGCGTTGCCCTCGCCCACCATGCGCCAGATGCGGCGGCGTTCGGTCATGGTGACACCGGAATGCCATTCGGCAGGCTTCGCGCCAAAGCGCTCCTCGACCCGGTCGAGAAACTGTTCGGTCAGCGCGATTTCCGGCAGGAGCACCAGCGCCTGCCGCCCGGATTGCACGGCGGCGGCGACGGCTTCGAGATAGACCTCAGTCTTGCCCGATCCGGTGACCCCGCGCAGCAGGGTCGTGCCATAGGTCTCTGCCTTGATCCCTTCGCGCAAAACCGCCGCCGCTGTCGCCTGATCCTCGGTCAGTGCCTTGCCGGGCAACGATGGATTCAGCCGCCGAAACGGCAGATCGCGGGGGCTTTCCTCTTCGCGCACGGCACCTTGATCGACCAAACCTTTGACCACCGAAGAGGTGACCCCGGCCATCTCCGACAACTCCTTCAGCGTGAAGGCCAGATCGCTATATTCTTCCAGCACCGCCATAACCCGCTGGCGCGCGTCGGTCATGCGGGTCGGCACGCCGTCGCCCGCGCGGTAGATCTTGCGCATCGACGGCGGATCGCCCAAGCCCGGCGCACGCGTGGCCAGCCGCAGCATCGCGGGCAGCGGGGTCAGCGTATAGGCGGCGGACCGCAGCAAAAACTCGCGCATCTCATCGCGCATCGGCGGGGCGTCCAGCACGCGGATCACATGGCGCACCTTGTTGATGTCATAGTCCCCGGCCCCCGGCCCCCAGACCACGCCCATCACCTTGCGCGGGCCCAATGGCACCTCGACAAACGCCCCCGCATGGCAGCCACCTTCGGGCGCGCGATAGTCCAGCGCGCGGCCCAAAGGCTGGGTGGTCATCACCGACAGCAACTCGCCATGATGGTAGAATTCAGCCATGTCTGCCGCATGCTCCGTGTCACTTGGGGGAATTGAGGCTTTAAGCATCGCAGATCATGCGGTAAAGCCAAGGCAAGCAATTGACCTGTTAGCGATCACATTCCAACCCGGAAGGAAAGCCCATGAAATTCTTCGTAGATACCGCCGAGATCGACGCCATTGCCGAACTCAATGACCTTGGCATGGTCGACGGCGTGACAACTAACCCCTCCCTGATCCTGAAATCAGGCCGCAACATCCTTGAGGTCACCAAAGAGATTTGTGACCTCGTCGACGGCCCCGTCTCTGCCGAAGTGGTGGCGCTGGAAGCCGACGCGATGATCGCCGAAGGCCGCAAACTGGCCGAGATCGCCGACAACATCACCATCAAACTGCCGCTGACATGGGACGGGCTGAAAGCCTGTAAAGTGCTGTCCGGCGAAGGCCGTATGGTGAACGTCACGCTCTGCTTCTCGGCGAACCAAGCGTTGATCGCGGCCAAGGCGGGTGCGACATTCATCTCGCCCTTTATCGGGCGTCTGGACGACATCAACCTTGATGGCATGGAGCTGATCCAAGACATCCGCACCGTCTATGACAATTATGGGTTTGAGACACAGATCCTCGCCGCCTCCATCCGCAGCCCGAACCACGTGCTGGAAGCCGCGCGCATCGGTGCCGACGTGATGACCGCGCCGCCAGAAGTGATCAAGAAACTCGCCGCGCATCCGCTGACCGACAAAGGTCTGGAGCAGTTCATGGCCGATTGGAAAAAGACCGGTCAGAACATCCTCTGATCCGGCCTTCGCGCCAAGACATCAAACCCCTTCCGCCCTTGGCGGAGGGGGTTTTTCTTTGCCCTATGCGGCGTTGCCTTCGACGGTCAGGTGATCGCCCGACCACAGGCCGGGGCGCACCTCGGCCTCGGCCGCGCCTGCGCGGATGCGACGGCACTGCCCCACGGGAATCGCCGGAGCCTGCAACACCAGATCCATGCCCTGCGCCGCCGTCTGGGGCGGCAAGGCCGCGTGCATCCCGTCCAAGGCCACCGACACATCGCAGGGCAGATAGACGCTCGCCCCGCCCACGCCGGTATCCTCTTGCCAGGGGGTCAACGGCGCGCCGACCGCGCCGACACAGCACACGGCGGTTTGCAATTCGATCGCCCGCGCCCGTGCACAGCTAAACACGCGGTTGTAGCCGGTGATCATGTCGGTCTTGGCGGGGATGATCACCAGATCAAGGTCCAGCTCGCCCAGTTTCGACCAAAGCGCGGTATATTCCGCATCCAGACAGATCGCGATGACACAGCGCAGCCCGTTCCAGTCGAACAGGTTGATCCCGGTGCCCGCGATGGTCACGCCGCTGGCGCCATTTGCCTCAAGCGGCGTCAGGCTCAGTTTGTTTTGAACTTGCATCCCACCATCCGGCGTCAGGAACCACGCCTGATTGAGATACCCCTCGGGCGCGTCGACCGATGGAAAGGCCACAGGAAATGTGCCGGGCAGCAGGGCGACGCCTGTCTGCTCCACCATGCGGCGCATCGGGTCGAGCGCCAGCGCGGCGGTCTGCGCGAGCCAGCCCAGTTGCTGCTCTGCGGGCAGGTCCGCCGGGGCAAAGCTCAGCCATTGTGCGCAGCAAAACTCAGGCATCACCAAAAGCTGCGCCTCGCGCGCGGCGGCTTGTTGCAGACGCAGTTCCACACTGGCAAGCCAGCTTTGCAGCGAATCCGGCGTGACCTGAAGGTTGGCGGCCCAAAGATCGACAGAGACATGTTCCATGTAAGATTTCCTCTCCCGGCAAGGGCCATTTCGCCGCATCCGGGGGTATGCAGCAGGCTTCGATCAGGCGCGCGTGCCTTGCGGCTGAAATCCGCGCGTCGACCGGGGCCAACACACCCGCGCCGCTTTTGTTCCCGTGGGCTTCGTTCTACATCCCGGCCTGACGCAAGGCGGCAACAAAGACCGCAGGCGTCAAGACCCGTGACCAATTGGGGGCAGATCTTGACGCCCCACCATGCTATGACACCGCAAATCAAAAAGAGACGCCCATGAGCAGCAGCCCCAAAATCGACGACGCCCTGCGCGAGGCGATCATCTCCGCGCCCGATGTCATCCTTGACGACAGCGATGTGATGCAGGCGTTGATTGCAGCGAATGAGAAGGCCATGGGCGGCAACATCGTCGACCTGCGCGGCATCGCGATGGAGCGTTTGGAAACCCGGCTTGATCGGTTGGAAGACACCCACCGCAGCGTCATCGCCGCGGCCTATGAAAACCTCGCCGGGACCAACCAGATCCACCGCGCGATCCTGCAAATGCTGGACCCGGTGGAGTTTGAGACCTTTCTGCGCAATCTGGGTGGCGAAGTTGCCGACATTCTGCGCGTCGACGCGGTAAAACTGGTGCTGGAATCGACCCAGAACGACAATGATCCGGCAGTGCAGCGTTTGGGCGATGTGCTGACCGTGGCCGAGCCGGGCTTTATCGACGACTATCTGTCTCAAGGGCGCGGCGGCATGGTGCGTCAGGTGACCCTGCGCGCACTTCAAGACGGTTCTGAGGCGCTGTATGGCACCAAGGCGGGCTGGATCCGTTCTGAGGCCTGCCTAAAACTCGATTTCGGCACAGGCCGCCTGCCCGGCCTTCTGGTCATGGGGGCCGAAGACCCGCATATGTTTGGCCCGCAGCAAGGCACCGATCTGCTCACCTTCTTTACCGGCGTGTTGGAACGCACCATGCGCCGCTGGCTGTCTTGAGCGAGAAGGCAAATCCGCTACTGATCAGCCCCGCCGCGCGGGACGCGCTGCAAACGTGGCTGGCGCATCAGAGCGCCTTGAAGGACGCAGCGGAGAATACGATCATCGCCTATCGGGGCGATGTGACCGAGTTCTTAACCTTCATGACCCTGCATAAGGGCGACACCCAAGGCCTTGGCGCGCTGGCGAAAATCACCATCAGCGACATGCGCGCTTGGATGGCCAGCACGCGCAGCGGCGGTGTCGGCTCTCGCTCCGTGGCGCGCAAGCTTTCGGCGGTGAAAGCCTTTTATCGCTGGCTGGCCGAGCGAGAGGGGTTCGAGCCCACCGCCGTTCTGCTTGCCCGGTCGCCCAAGTTTCAGAAAAAACTCCCCCGCCCGCTGGCCGAAGACGCCGCCCGCGCGCTGATCGACTGCGTCGAAACCCAAGCACGCGCCCCATGGGTCGCGGCGCGCGATGTGGCTGTGCTGACGATGCTGTGGGGCTGCGGCTTGCGGATTTCCGAGGCGCTCGCCCTTAAAGGTGGCGATGCGCCCCTGCCAAATAGTCTGCGCATCATCGGCAAAGGCGGTAAGGAACGGGTTGTACCGGTCTTGCCCGCCGCCCGTGCTGCCGTCGAAGATTACCTCGCCCTCTGCCCCTACCCGCAAGAGCCGCAGTCCCCGCTGTTTCGTGCCATTCGCGGCGGCGTTTTGGGCGCGCGGGCCGTGGCGCAGGTGATGGCCGATGCGCGGATGCAACTGGGCCTTCCGGCGACGGCCACCCCCCATGCCATGCGCCACAGCTTTGCCACGCATCTGCTCGACGCGGGCGGTGATCTGCGCGCGATTCAGGAACTGCTGGGCCATGCGTCGCTGTCGACCACGCAGGCCTATACTGCCGTGGATACCGCGCGGCTGATGGAAGTCTATAACAATGCCCACCCCAAGGCGGGGCGCTGACCCTCTTGCACCCTGCGGGCCAATCGCCATATTAAGCCCAAGCGAGGACGACCTCCCCCATTTGGGCAGCCACTCGGGACGACCCGACCAATACCGGGACCGCCCCCATGCGCAGTACTGCAGACCGCATCCGCCACGCCATCAGCTTTGAAGTTCTCGCCCTGTTGATCGTCACGCCCATGGGCGCTTGGCTGTTTGACAAGCCACTGCATGAGATTGGCGTCGTCACCATCGTCAGCGCCAGCATCGCGACGGGGTGGAACTACCTTTACAACCTTGGGTTCGACCACGCGCTGCGCCGCCTGCGCGGCACGGTGCGTAAGACGGTGCCGATCCGGGTGCTTCACGCCGTGACCTTCGAGATCGGCCTGCTATTTGTGCTGATGCCCTTCATCGCGTGGTACCTGAGCATCTCGCTGATGGAGGCCTTCCTGATCGACGTGAGCTTTGCGCTGTTCTACCTGATCTACGCCTTCGTCTTTAACTGGGTCTACGACGTGATCTTCCCGGTGCCGGAGCCTGTCCGCCCGTCCTAATCGGCCCGCAGGCGGCGGACGAACTCAGCCGCCGCCTCTGCCGGATCGCGCGCGCCCTCGGCCACGGCGTCACTGAGCCGTGCCAGATCGTCCTTCGCCTGTGGTGTCTCCAACTGCGCCAAAAGTCGGTGCTTCACATCCTGCTCGAACCAATAGCGCGCCTGTGCGGCGCGGGTTCGGTCCCAAAAACCATTTGCGCGCCGCCATTCGATTAACTCCTGCAGCGCGGCCCAAGTCTCGTCCAGCCCGTTTTCCTCCAACGCCGAAACCGCCGTGGCGCGGGGAAAGCCTTCTGGGTCTTGCGGGCGTTTACGCAGCAGGCGCAGGGCACCGGCGTAGTCGGCCCGGGTGCGCGCGGCGGTGGACTTCAGATCACCATCTGCCTTGTTGATCACGATCAGATCGGCAATCTCCATAATGCCGCGTTTCACGCCCTGCAACTCATCCCCGCCCGCTGGGGCCAGCAGCAAAACGAATGCGTCCGACATCTCGGCCACCACCGTCTCGGACTGGCCAACGCCCACAGTCTCGATCAGCACCACGTCGAAACCCGCCGCCTCGCAAAGCCGCACCGCTTCGCGCGAACGGCGCGCGACGCCGCCCAAATGCGTCTGGCTGGGCGACGGCCGAATGAAAGCGCGCGGCTCACGGCTGAGCCGGTCCATCCGCGTCTTGTCACCCAAGATCGACCCGCCAGTGCGCGCCGAACTGGGGTCCACCGCCAGCACCGCCACGCGCTTGCCCTGCCCCGTCAGCGTCATGCCAAAGCTTTCGATGAAGGTGGATTTGCCCACCCCCGGCGTGCCTGAGAGCCCGATGCGCAGCGCCTGCCGGTCGGTCGGCAGCTTCGCCAGCAGGTCCGCCGCCGCCGCACGGTGATCCGCACGGCCCGATTCCACCAGCGTGATCGCCCGCGCCAGCGCGCGGCGCTCGCCTGCTATGATGCCCTTGGCCAGATCGTCGATATCCATGGGCCAACTTTTGCGGGGGTGGCGCGGAATTGTCCATCCCCACCCTTGGCGCGGCGGCGGCTTTGCCCGATAACCGCGCCATGTCCAACGCTGATTTCGCCCTGCCCATCGACGCCGTTCTGCCTGACGTGATCGCCGCCCTGCGCGACACGGGCCGCGTGGTGCTGCAAGCGCCCCCCGGTGCGGGCAAGACGACCCGCGTGCCGCTGGCGATGCTCGACGCTCGCCTGACCAAGGGTCGCATCCTGATGCTGGAGCCGCGCCGCCTCGCCGCCCGCGCCGCTGCTGCGCGTATGGCGGAAAGCCTTGGCGAAGAGACCGGCCAGACGGTCGGTTTTCGCGTGCGCGGCGCTTCGGCGGTGTCGAAAAATACCCGCATCGAAGTCGTCACCGAGGGAATCTTGACCCGCATGTTACAAGACAACCCCGATCTGCCCGGCATCGGCGCGGTGATCTTTGACGAGTTCCACGAACGCTCCCTCAACGCCGATCTTGGCCTCGCGCTTTGCCTCGAAGTCGCGGGTGCCTTGCGGGACGATCTGCTTCTCGTCGCCATGTCCGCCACACTTGATGCCGCCCCGGTGGCAGAGTTGATGGAAGCCCCCATCGTCACCTCCGAGGGCCGCAGTTTTGAGGTGGTGCCGCGCTGGCTCGACAAGCCGATGGGCAAGCAACGGCTTGAGAATGCGGTGGCCGACCTGACGCTGACGGCGCTCGCCGAAGCCCCCGGATCGGCGCTGGTCTTCTTGCCGGGCGAAGGTGAAATCAAGCGGGTCGAGGCGCTGTTGCGTCCTGCGCTGCCGCCGGATTGCACCTTGGCCCCGCTCTTCGGCGCGCTGGAATTCAAAGCGCAGCAGGCCGCCATCGCGCCTGTGCGGTCGGGGCGGAAGGTCGTGCTGGCGACCTCCATCGCGGAAACCTCGCTCACCATCGAAGGCATTCGCATCGTCGTCGACGCTGGCCGCTCGCGCCGCGCGCTGTTCGACCCGGCCTCTGGCATGTCGCGGCTGGTGACCGAACGTGTGAACCGCGCCGAGGCCACCCAACGCGCGGGCCGTGCCGGACGGGTCGAAGCGGGTGTGGCCTACAAGCTCTGGACGCGCGGCGAAGAAGGCGCGCTCGCCGCCTTCCCCCCAGCCGAGATTGAGGCGGGGGACCTCACCGGCTTCGCGCTGGAACTGGCGCTTTGGGGCGCGCAGGCCGAAGAATTAAGCTTTGTCACCCCGCCCCATCCGGGCCGTTTGGCCGAAGCGAAGGCGGTTTTGCGGATGCTCGGCGCGTTGAACGACACGGGCCGCATCACCGACCATGGCCGCAAATTGTCCAAGCTGCCCCTGCACCCCCGTCTGGCGCATATGGTGGCCCGCGGCGGGCCGCGTGCGCCGCTGCTGGCCGCACTTTTGGCAGAGCGTGACCCGATGCGCGGCGCGCCGGTGGACCTGTCGCTCAGGATGGATGCATTGGACGGAAAGCGCAGCGCCACCCCGCCCCATGCCCCGACACTGGCGCGGATCAAGGCCGAGGCCAAGCGGCTGGGCCGGATGACAAAGGGCGACGGACCGGACGGACTGGGCGTGCTGGCGGCCCTTGCCTATCCAGACCGCGTTGGGCTGCGCCGCAAGGGCGAGGCGCCGCGCTATGTCCTATCGGGCGGCAAGGGCGCGATCCTGCCCGCGGCCGACCCGATGGCAGGCACGCGATTGCTGGTGGCCACCGACCTTGACGGCGACCCGCGAGAGGCGCGTATCCGGCAGGCGGCGCTGATCTCGGACGCTGAGTTGCGCAGCACTTTTGCCGACCAAATCCATTGGCAGGAGGTCTGCATCTGGTCGCGCCGCGAGGGGCGTGTGCTGACCCGGCGGCAGGAGGTGTTCGGTGCGCTGGTACTCGAAGACCGCACATGGCCCGATGCGCCCGCGGATGCGGTGGCGGTCGCGATGCTTGACGGTGTGCGGCAATTGGGGCTGAACCCCGGCAAGGCGGCGGCGCTGTTTCTGGCCCGCGCCCGGTTGATGCCCGCGCCCTTCCCCGATTTCAGCGAAGCGCATCTGATGGACACGCTGGACGACTGGCTGCTGCCGCATCTGGCCGGTGTGCGCAGCACTGGCGATTGGAAAGCGTTCGACATCACCCCGGCGCTCAAGGCGCGGCTGACGTGGGAGCAACAGCAAGAGTTGGACCGCAACGCGCCCGCGCATTTCGAAACCCCATTGGGGCGGCGCGTGGCGATCGACTACAGCGGTGAGACCCCCGGCATCGCCCTGCGCCTGCAAGAGATGTTCGGCGTTACCCGGCATCCAACGGTCGGCGGGCAGCCATTGCAGGTCACCCTGCTGTCCCCCGCTCAGCGCCCGGTGCAGGTCACGATGGACATCCCCGGATTTTGGGCAAGTTCCTACGGCGATGTGCGAAAAGACATGCGCGGGCGCTATCCCCGCCACCCGTGGCCCGAAGACCCCACGGTCGCGGACCCGACCCTGCGGGCCAAACCGCGCGGCACCTGAAACGACAACGCGCGCCGAAAGCGGCGCGCGGTCTAATCGTCAGAGCGTCCGTACTCAGGCGGCGGTGAATTTCAACGAGACGCCGTTAATGCAATGCCGCTTGCCCGTAGGCTCGGGCCCGTCATCAAAGATATGGCCCAGATGGCTGCCGCAACGGTCGCAATGCACCTCGGTCCGGCGCATGAAAAAGCTGTTGTCGGACATCGTCTCGACCGCATTTTCTAGCGGTTGGTAAAAGCTCGGCCAGCCGGTGCCGCTTTTGAACTTAGTCGCGGCATCGTAGAGCGGCTGGTCACAGCCCTTGCAAATGAACGTCCCGGCGCGCGTCTCATCATTCAGGGGGCTGGTAAAGGCGCGCTCCGTATCGCCTTCGCGCATGACCGCATACTCGGTATCGCTCAGCATGGCGCGCCACTCGGCCTCCGTTCGCTCAACCTCAAAATCGCCTTCGACATAGGCTGCCAAAGCGCCGCGTGCGCCCAATCCGATGGCGGTGGCGCCCAGAAAGGTCGATGTCAGAAAATGACGTCTGTTCATGGTGTTACTCCTCGCGTTCGGATTAGGTCAACGCCGGACCAGCATGGAGGTACTGGTCCAGCCACATCGTGCGGGTTGCCTATTACTTGGGCACCAGCACGCTGTTTACAACATGGATGACGCCGTTGGACTGGTTCACATCTGCGATAGTCACGCGCGATGCATTGCCGCTCTCGTCGATGATGTAGACGTTGTTACCCTTCACCTGCGCCGACAGCGCGTCGCCGGACACGGCGTTAAAGTGGTAGAACCCATCGCTGGAGGCGCGCGCCTTGGCGGCGATGTCGGCAGCAGACCAGTTGCCCGCGACCACATGCGCAGTCAGCACTTTGGTCAGCATGTCTTTGTTCTCGGGCTTGAGCAGCGTGTCGACGGTGCCAGCGGGCAGCGCATCAAAGGCGGAATTGACCGGGGCGAAAACGGTGAAAGGACCTTCGGAGGCCAGCGTGTCGACCAGACCGGCGGCCTTCACAGCGGCGACCAGTGTGGTGTGATCGGCGGAGTTCACGGCGTTCTCGACGATGTTCTTGTTCTCGAACATGGGCGCGCCGCCCACTTCGGGATTGGCAGCGACGGCACCGGTGGCCAACAGGGCGACAGTGGCGGTCGCGGCGGCAAATGTCTTGAGCGTTTTCATCTGGTTTCCTCCTCAGATGCCCCCCGTTGTGGGCGGCGATACTGGACCCACGGGCCAAGAGTGAGAGGAGTTTCAGAATGGTTCAAAAAATTCGAAATAAAGTTGTAGCGCGTTGTTTCACCCTAGAAAATCGAAACGCCCCACTCGATCAGAGAAGGGCGTTTCGGGGTCTAAAGTTCGGCGACGGTACCGGCAGCCATGATGGTGCCGGTGGGGGCGCCGTCAGGTGCGCCGCCCGGTGGCTCATCCGTGATGGCCAGTGTGATTTGCGCGGCCTCGGGTGCCAAATCGGCGGGCAAGACCACGCGGTTGACTTCACCCTCAGGCAACACGCCCAAAGAGATCGGCGCGCGGTCCGGCAGGATGGCCCAAAGCTCCAGCACGCGGCCTTCGGGTGCGGTGCCCGAGACCCGGCGCAGCGCGATATCGCCGCGCGACATGTCCATGACGGCCAGCAGTTCCAGCGCGCTGTCTTCGGCGGCCATGCGGGTGGCATAGACCTCGCCCGGCGACTGAACCGGTGCCTCGCGCAGCACCGGCAAGGCAAGGAAGGCCACGGTGGCGAGTGCCGCAACCGATATCACTTGCCAGAGCCAGAGGCGCTGCATCAACGGCACCTGCCGCGCAGCGAAAAGCCGCGACATCAGCGTGCGGCGTAGTTTCGCAGGCGGGGCGACGGGCGCGATATCGTCGGTCATCGCCACGAAACGCTCCTGCCAATCGGCGACGCTGCGGGAAAAATCACGGTCTTGAAGTAGGCGCGCGCGCGCCGCCACACGGTCTTCGCCTTCCAGCAGGCCCAAGGCCACTTCGGCGGCCAGAAGATCGTCGTCTCCGGCTGGAATGATGGGGGTGTCACTCATGCGCTCATACACTCCCGCAGGCTCATCAACCCGCGACGCAGCCAAGTGCGCATGGTATTGAGCGGCACGTTGAAACGCTGCGCAAGGTCGGCATAGCTGTCGCCGTCGAGATAGGCACCGCGCACTGCGGCACTGCGATCTGCCTCAAGGTCGTCCAGACAGTTGCTGAGGCGCGTGGCCTCGGACGCGGCCACGGCGGATTGCTCGGGGTTCGGCCCCGGCGCGGCCAGTTCCAGCCCCGGCGTATCAATATTCTGATGGCCTTTGCGGGTGGCGCGCAGCCGGTCGATCGCAGTGTTGCGCGCAATGGTGATCAGCCACGTCATCGGCGACAGGCCATTGGCCTGATAGCGGTCGGAATGGTTCCAGATTTTGACGAAACTGTCCTGCATGGCGTCCTCTGCTGCGGCCCGTGTATCCAACACACGCAGGCAGACCCCGAATAGTTTCGCAGACACCCGATCATAAAGCGCCTCAAAGGCGGCACGATCCCCCAATGCAACCTGTGCAATCAGACGCTCAATCTCTTCACGGTCGCTGTCCAAGGGCCACTCCTTCGGGCGGTGATGTCTTTTGCGGCACAGCAATCATGGTGCGACAGCCGCTACAAAAGTCAACGATGCAATAGAACCGCATCTTTCGAATGCCACCCTGCCCCATCCTTGGGCCGTCGCGCAACCCATCGCGGAAAAACGAAAAATCGCCCTGCCGTTCACAAAGATTGCAGGCTCTGGATGCTTAGGCTACCCACAATTCAGAGGGGAATGCGCAAAGGGAGACTGTGCATGCAAAACGCGCTTGAGACGTCATATGACGTGGTGATCGTGGGCGGGGCCATCTACGGCTCGGCACTGGCTTGGTGGCTGACCAACACGCCGGGATTTGACGGCGAAGTGCTGGTGGTGGAGCGTGACCCCACCTATGAGTTTGCCTCAACCAGCCACACAAATTCCTGCATCCGCCAGCAGTTCACCGCGCCGGTAAACATCCAGATTTCGCAGTTCGGGGCCGAGTTTATTAAGAACTTCCGCCACTTCATGCATGACGATCCCGAGGTGCCGGAACTGACGCTGCAAAGCTTTGGCTACCTCTACCTTGCCGACACGCCCGAGTTTGCCCAGACCCTTCGCGAGGCGCAGAGTATTCAGGCCTCCATGGGCGCGCATACCCAGCATATGACCAAGGATGAAATCGCCGCGCGCTATCCGTTTTACATGCTCGACGACGTGATCGCGGGCAACCACAACACGGTGAACGAAGGCTACTTCGACGGCGGCACCATGTTTGACTGGTTCAAACGTATGGCCAAGCGGCGGGGCGTGACCTTTATCCATGACGAGGTGACGGGCATGACGCTGAACGCGGCTGGCAGCGCCGTGTATGCGGTAACGTTGAAATCCGGCGCAAAGGTCTCCTGTGGCACGGTGGTCAACGCCTCTGGCCCCCGCGCGGCAGCGACGGCGCAGATGGCGGGCATCACCCTGCCCGTCGTGCCACGCAAACGCTACACCTTCATCTTTGACGCCGCCGAGCCGCTAGAGATGGACCTGCCGCTGACCATCGACCCCAGCGGCGTGCATATGCGCCAAGAGGGCAAATATTATATGGCCGGTTGCCCGCCCGAAGATGACTATGACGCGGCCTATGACGATTTCACCTTCGACCATTCGATCTGGGAGGAAAAAGTCTGGCCCATCATCGCCACCCGCGTACCGGCCTTTGAGCGGGTTAAGGTGATCAACGAGTGGGTCGGCCACTACGCCTTCAACACTGTGGATCAAAACGCAATCGTCGGGCGGCACGACAAGGTCGAAAACTTCGTCTTTATGAACGGATTTTCCGGCCATGGGTTGCAGCAAGCCCCCGCCATCGGGCGCGGCACGGCTGAGTTGATTACCCATGGCGCCTATCGCACGCTAGACCTCACGCCGCTGGACTACGCGCGGATCGTGCGTTCCGAGAAATTCATCGAAAAGGCCGTGATATGAAGCACCCCGAGAATACATTCCTGACGGCCATCCGCGCCGGGAAAAAGCAACTGGGCCTCTGGGTCTCCCTCTCGGATGGCTATGCCGCCGAGGTGGTGGCCCATGCGGGCTATGACTGGGTGATGCTGGATATGGAGCACGCGCCGAGCGACATGAAATCGGTGCTGGGGCAGCTACAGGCATTCTCGGGCAGCGACACAACGGCGATGGTGCGGCCCGATTGGAACGATGCGGTCAAGGTCAAACGCCTGATGGACCTCGGCGCGCCGGGGCTGCTGTTTCCGATGGTGCAATCGCCTGAAGAGGCCCGCGCCGCCGTGGCCGCCTGCCGCTACCCGCCGCGCGGTGTCCGGGGGGTGGCCGGGCTGAACCGCGCCAACCAGTTTGGCCGGGTCGAGGATTACAACACCGAAGTTGAGAACCAGACCGCCATCCTGATCCAGCTTGAAACCCGCGCCGCCGTCGAAAACGCCGCCGCCTTTGCTGAGGTTGAGGGGATCGACGGCATCTTCTTTGGCCCCGCCGATATCGCTGCTGACATGGGCCATCTGGGCCAGACCCTGCACGCGGAGGTCTGGGAGGTGATCCGCCCCGCAGCCAAGCTGCTGATGGACAAGGGCATTCCCGTGGGCACGCTGGTCACCGACCCCGATTTCGCCGCCGAACTGCTGAACGAAGGCTTCACCTTTGTCGCCTGTGGCACGGATGTGGGTCTTTTGGCCAAAGGGGCCGATGCCCTGCGCGCCCAAGTGCGCGACAAGATTTCTGAGACGTGAAAGGAAGATGTTATGAAATTTAAGAAACTGGTCCTGACAGGTGCTGCCGGTCGGCTTGGCTCTTACCTGCGTGAGCCGCTGGCCGCGATGTGCGAAGAATTGGTCAGCTCCGACATCGCCGAGGACATCGGCAAACTCTATGACGGCGAGCGCTATCAGAAGGCCGATCTGGCAGAATACGATCAGGTCGCCGCCCTGATGGAAGGGGCCGACATGGTGGTGCATTTCGGTGCCATCGTGGACGAAAAACCCTTTATGGAGCTGCTCGGCCCGAACTTCGTCGGCTCTTACAACGTGTGGGAAGCGGCCTATCAAGCAGGCGCACGCCGCGTCGTCTATGCCTCCTCGATCCATGCCGTGGGGATGCACAAGAAATCCGATTTCATCGGCATTGACGCCCCCCACAAGCCTGACACATTCTACGGCCTCGCCAAATGCTTCACCGAAGACCTCGGCTCAATGTATTGGGACAAACGCCAGCTTGAATCCGTGCATCTGCGCATCCTGAGTGCCGCGCAGGTCAACAACTCCCGCGCGCTCGGCTCGTGGCTAAGCTATGACGATCTGATCCAACTGGTGACCCGCGCGGTCGACACCCCCTCGGTCGGTTTCTCGGTCATCTACGGTGTGTCGAACAACGACCGCGCGCCGGTAGACAATTCCAAGGCGTCCTTCCTCGGCTACCGGCCCAAGGACAACGCCGAGCAATTCGCCGAAAAAGTGCTGGCCGAAGAAGGCCCTGTCGACATCACCGACCCCGGCCAGATGTGCCACGGCGGCCCCTTCGCCAAGGTCGATCTGGGCGAAAGCGGCATCGCGCAGATGACCATCGTCGACGACAAAAAAGAGACCTGATCAGGCTCCGAGGAGGGACCGTCATGAAGCTACAAGACCTCGATATCATCGTGACGGCCCCGCCCGCCCCCGGCTGGGGCGGGCGCTATTGGATACTGGTCAAAGTAACCACCGACACCGGCGTGACCGGCTGGGGCGAATGCTATGCCGCCAGCGTCGGGCCCGACGCGATGCGCGCGGTGATCGAGGATGTCTTTGCCCGCCACATGCAGGGCGAAAACCCCGAGAACATCGAGCTGATGTTCCGCCGCGCCTATTCATCGGGCTTCACCCAGCGGCCAGACCTGACCGTCATGGGCGCGTTTTCGGGGCTAGAGATCGCCTGTTGGGACATCCTTGGCAAAGACCGCGACCGTCCGGTGCATGCGTTGATCGGCGGGCGCACCAATGACCGGGTGCGCGGCTATACCTACCTCTACCCGCTGCCGCATCACAGCATGGCGGAGTTTTGGACCTCGCCCGAGATGGCAGCGGAATCGGCGGCAGATTGCGTGGCACGCGGCTATACGGCGGTGAAATTCGACCCCGCTGGCCCCTATACGCTGCGCGGCGGGCATATGCCTGCGATGTCGGATATCAGCACCTCGGCGGCGTTCTGCAAAGCCATCCGTGAGGCCGTTGGCGACCGTGCCGATCTGCTCTTTGGCACCCATGGACAGTTCACCACCGCAGGCGCGATCCGGCTGGGCCAAGCGATCGAACCCTACAGCCCGCTCTGGTACGAAGAGCCGATCCCCCCAGACGCGCCTGAGCAGATGGCCAAGGTCGCGCGCGGCGTGCGCATTCCTGTGGCAACGGGCGAGCGGTTGACGACAAAGGCCGAGTTCGCGCCTCTGTTGCGCGCCGGTGCGGCAGAGATTTTGCAACCGGCGCTTGGCCGCGTGGGCGGTATCGCCGAGGCCAAAAAGATCGCCGCCATGGCCGAGGTCTATAACGCGCAGGTGGCACCGCATCTCTATGCTGGGCCGGTGGAATGGGCGGCGAATGTGCAGCTTGCTACCGCGATCCCGAATATCCTGATGTGCGAATGTATTGAGACGCCGTTTCATGACCAGCTGATCAAAGGGTCAATCCGGGTGGAGGATGGCTTCATCACCGCCCCCGATGCGCCCGGTCTGGGGATCGAGGTTGATGAAGACCTTGCCCGCGCGCATCCCTACACAGGCGATGGCCTGCATCTTGAGATGCGCGAAGCGCCTTGTGACTATGTGAATGGGAATAATTTTCAGGGCGGTGCGCCTGCAGAGAGCCACTAGGCGCGCAGGGCTATGGGCCACGGAAGACCGAGGGCCATAGCCTGCCTGCGGGTCGGCGCCTGCCGCTTGAATCCGGTCCGGGTGGCACCTACGCCCTCCCCAACAACTCCCGCGCCGCTGCAACGATCCCCTCGCGCGAGGGCAGGGTCGCCGCATAGGCCGGACCCGTGGCGATAAAACTGTCCTCCGCCGTTAGCCGCGCAAAGCGCTCAACGCCGCGCTCTGCCATCAGCGCCATCAACGCTTCGGCCTGCCCGCCCGTCCTGCGGCATTCGTCGACGATCAGCACAGGCCGATCCCCGATTGCTGCCAACAGTGCCTCTTCCGGCAGTGGGGCCAACCAACGCAGGTCTATCACCCGTGCCTTGACGCCTTGCTCCGCCAAATCATGCGCAGCCTGCTGGCTCAGATAATGCCCGTTGCCATAGCTCACGATCGCCAAATCGGCCCCCTCGCCCGTGACACCAACCTCGCCCAGACCAATCCGCTGGTCTGGTGCCGGATAATTCCGCATCCAGCCGCCGTCCCCGGCCTCCAACAAATCCCGCATCGGGTAGAGCGCAATCGGCTCGACAAAAACCACCACCCGCTGCTCCTCGCGCGCCAAACGGTGCGCCTCGCGTAGCATCATCGCGGCGTCATCCCCAGCCGAGGGGCAAGCAATGATGATCCCCGGAATGTCACGCAGCACGGCCAGCGAGTTGTCATTGTGGAAATGCCCGCCAAAGCCTTTCTGATAGCCCAAACCGGCGATGCGCAGTACCATCGGATTGGTCCATTGCCCGTCCGAGAAGAACGGCAGGGTGGCCGCCTCGCCGCGCAACTGGTCTTCGGCATTGTGCAGATAGGCGAGGAACTGGATCTCAGGCATCGGCACGAAACCGTTATGCGCCATACCGATAGCGAGACCCAGAATGCTCTGTTCATCCAACAGCGTGTCGATCACACGCCCCGGCCCAAACCGGCCCTGCAACTTTTGTGTCACGCCATAGACCCCGCCCTTACGGCCGACGTCCTCGCCCATCAACATGGTCTCGGAATGCGAGAGCATCAGATCATGCAGCGCCCAGTTGATCAGCCGCGACATCGGCTGCGGGTTGTCCATTTGCGCCATGTCGCTGCCAAAGGTTTCGGCCCGCACTTCCGCGCTCGGCCCATTGCTCGGCGCGCAGTCGCGTTTGGGCGGCACGAGGCTCGCCATCACATCGGATGCCGTCTTGAGACGCGGGCGTTTGATCACCTCTGCCGCCGCTTTCGCCACGGCATCTTGGGTCTCGCGGTAAATCTCCAGCGCCTCATCGGCGTTCATTCCGGCCTCCACCAACAGGCGCGCGGAATGCAGCAGCGGATCATTCGCCTCATCGGCCTCGACCTCTGCACGCGGCAGATAGGAAGTCGCCACATCCGCCCCCGCATGACCATAAAGCCGCACGGTGCGCAGATGCAGGAAGGCAGGCTTGCGGTGCACCCGCACGTAATCCGCCGCCTCTTTCGCCGCTGCATAGGCCGCATGAAGGTCCAGCCCATCGCCCTCAAAATACTTCAAGCCCGGACGGGCAGACATGGAGGCCTTGATCCATCCCGTCGGTGTCTTGGTTGAGATCCCGATGCCATTGTCCTCACAGACGAAAAGCAGCGGCAGCGGCACGCCCTGAACGGCGGTCCAGCAGGCGGCATTGATCGCGCCCTGCGCGGTGGAGTGGTTTGCCGAGGCATCGCCGAAACTACACATGGCAATCGCATCGCGTGGCAAGATTGCGTGCTCGGGCCGGTTGCGCCGTGCCATGCCGATGGAATGCGCGGCCCCCACGGCCTTGGGCAGGTGGCTGGCAATGGTCGAGGTCTGCGGCGGGATCATCAGCGGGCGCGAGCCCAGCACCTTGTGCCGCCCGCCACTGATCGGATCCTCAGCCGAACAGGCGAAACTCAGGAGCATATCGCGCAGCATGTCCTGCCCCTCGGCCTGATCGGCCCGGGCGATCTGGAACGCCGCATCACGGTAGTGCAGGAAGGCGATGTCATCGACCCGCAGCGCCGCCGCCACCGCCGCCATGCCTTCGTGCCCGGACGAGCCGATGGTGTAAAACCCCTGCCCCTCTTTCTGCATCACACGGCTTTGCAGGTCGAGCGCGCGGCTCAGCACCTGCGCGCGGTACAACTGCTCTAGCGCGGCACGATCAAGCGCCTTTTTGTCGGAGGTGGAAACGGGAAAATCCCCCGCCGCGACGCGACGGAGGAAGTTCTCATGAACGATGGCAACGCGGTCCATGGGGCCTCTTGGAATAGGAAGTAATCGCACTCGGCGAAAGCATTTCGGCCAGAAAGAAAGGCGCCGCCTCTCGTTCTGGCCATAAGTATTTGAGAGTGGCCGGGGGAACAGTTCCCCCCATTGCCGGTCTTTAGAAGAACGCCTGCAGGCCAGTCTGGGCGCGGCCCAAGATCAGGGCGTGCACGTCATGGGTGCCCTCATAGGTGTTCACCGTCTCAAGGTTCATCATGTGACGGATCACTTGAAATTCACCCGAGATGCCGTTGCCGCCGTGCATGTCACGCGACATGCGCGCCACGTCGAGCGCCTTGCCACAGTTGTTGCGCTTGACGATCGAAACCATCTCAGGCGCGGCATTGGCGGCATCCATCAAACGACCCACTTGCAGCGAGCCCTGCAGGCCGAGCGAAATCTCGGTCATCATGTCGGCCAGCTTCTTCTGGAAAAGCTGGGTCTGGGCCAGCGGCTTGTTAAACTGTTTGCGATCCAACCCGTATTGCAGCGCGGCGTGCCAGCAAAATTCCGCAGCACCCATCGCACCCCAAGAGATGCCGTAGCGCGCGCGGTTCAGACAGCCAAACGGCCCCTTCAGCCCCTGCACGTTGGGCAGCAGCGCGTCTTCGCCCACTTCGACGCCATCCATCACGATCTCGCCGGTGATCGAGGCGCGCAAGGACAGCTTGTTGCCCACTTTCGGCGCGCTCAGGCCCTTCATGCCCTTCTCCAGCACGAAGCCGCGGATCTTGCCGTCATGCGCCTCGGACTTGGCCCAGACCACGAAGACATCGGCGATGGGGGAGTTCGAGATCCACATCTTGGAGCCGGTCAGCTTATAGCCATTCTCGGTCTTCACGGCGCGGGTTTTCATGCCCGCAGGATCGGAACCCGCGTCAGGCTCGGTCAGACCAAAACAACCGATCCATTCGCCCGAGCAGAGCTTCGGCAGATACTTTTGGCGCTGCTCTTCGGAGCCATAGGCATAGATCGGATACATCACGAGGCTCGCCTGCACCGACATCATCGACCGGTAGCCGCTGTCGACCCGTTCAACTTCGCGCGCGACGAGGCCGTAGGAGACATAGCTGCCGCCCAGCCCGCCGTATTCCTCGGGGATGGTGACACCCAAAAGGCCCATCTCGCCCATCTCGCGGAAGATTTCGGGGTCGGTCTTTTCCTCGGCAAAGGCTTCGATGACGCGCGGTTGCAGCTTTTCCTGCGCATAGGCACGGGCGCTGTCGCGGATCATGCGTTCGTCTTCGCTCAACTGGCTGTCGAGGCGGAAGGGATCCTGCCAATCGAAGGTGCCAAGATCGGGTTTGTCCTTGGCGCGCAGCTTGGGGGCGTCTGCAGTCATGATGCATCCTTTCGGGTGATGTGATTTGCGGCAGTATTGCAAATTGGCGGCGCAAACTCTATCGCTGCTTTGTCCTGAGTTCATGAGAAAAAGTCATATGATCGCGCCGCGCCGCTTCCTGCCTTCGATCTCGGCCCTGCTGTCTTTCGAGGCTGTGGTGCGGCTGGGCACCGCCACGGCGGCGGCGCAGGAATTGAACCTCACGCAGAGCGCGGTAAGCCGCCAAATCAAAACGCTGGAGGAACAACTGGGCGTGTCGCTGATGATCCGACAGGGGCGGCGGCTGAGCCCGACGCAGGCGGGATTAGATTATGTAACGCAGGTGCGCGACATCCTGAACCGGCTGGCGCAGGCCTCGGTTTCGGCCCGGACGAACCCCACGGGCGGCACGCTGGATCTGGCGATCTTGCCCGCCTTCGGCATGCATTGGCTGGCCCCCCGGTTACGCGATTTCGCAAGAGATCATCCTGAGGTGACAGTCAACCTCTCAACACGGTTGCGGCCCTTCGCCTTTGCAGGCAGCCGATTCGACGCCGCCATTCATTTTGGTCATGAAGACTGGCCCGGCGTGCGCTATCTGCCGCTTTTGCCGGAAACGGTGGTGGCCGTCTGTGCGCCTGATTTACTGGCCGAACCTTTGGAGGATGCGCGCGATGTGCGGCATCTGCCGTTGCTGCATCTGGAAACCCGCCCGCGCGGGTGGGCGCGGTGGCTATCATCGTTGGGGGTAACCGATGAGCCGCCCGGCG
The DNA here is from genome assembly GCF_034377145.1 of Sulfitobacter sp. OXR-159. Lineage (NCBI taxonomy): Bacteria > Pseudomonadati > Pseudomonadota > Alphaproteobacteria > Rhodobacterales > Roseobacteraceae > Sulfitobacter > Sulfitobacter sp. OXR-159. Next base: position 764,994 of record NZ_CP139707.1, on the reverse strand, counting down.
GGATGATGTTCGACCAATTCTCGACCATGGCGCAGGCGGCGATCCACGGGCTGGGGGTGGCACTGCTGCCGACCTTTTTCGCCCGCCCCTACCTGCGCGACGGGCAATTGGTGCTGGCCGCGTCGCAAACCACGCAGAGCATCGGCAATTACTATCTCGTCTGGCCCGAAGACCGTGATGAGACCGCCGCCCTCGGGTCTTTCCGCGGCTGGCTCGCCCAGCAGGCGGAGCCCGCGACAGAGAAATAATTCAGCCCGAACCGGCCAAAGTTATGCCGCATTTACCTCGTATAAAACCGGCTAACCTGCCCGCATCGGGCGATCCAAAGGAGCAGATGATGCTAAGTTCATATCGCAAAAGCGCCGGTGCTCTGGCCCTCGCCCTGAGCGTTTGCGCAGCCAGCGCCATGGCCGAGAACCGCAATGTGCTGATTGTTGACGGTGCCTATTTCCCAGCGCTTTCACATGTGCAGCCGGGCGATCAAGTGGTCTTTACCAACAATGCCACGGGCAGCCACACGATCACCGGTGAAGGCGATGCCTGGACCAGTGACGCGATCCCCGTGAACGGGAGCTACACGCTTGACATCACGGCAGAGACCCCGACGACCTTCAGCGGCCAGACCTTGGAAGAGCCTGCCTTTGAAGGGGCGATCAGTTTCGACTAACCGGCCCCGCGGTTGCGCGGCCCATTCAGACCTACCAAAGCCCCGCCCTCAACCGCGGGGCTTTGGTGTTTCATCGCTGAGCCTTACTGAGCAAAGACACGTTCCATATCGGCAAAGCCTTTGACCTCGATCGGGTTGCCCGAAGGGTCGCGGAAGAACATGGTCGCCTGCTCGCCCGGCTCCCCTTCGAAACGCAGCGACGGTTCGATCACGAAATCAACCTTCGCGCCTTTCAGCCGCTCGGCCAGCGCCTTCCAATCGTCCATCTGCAAGACCACCCCCAGATGCGGCATCGGCACCATATGCTCGCCCACCTTGCCGGTGGCTTCTGTGGCGAAAGGCTCCCCCAGATGCATCGAAATTTGGTGGCCAAAGAAGGAATAATCGACCCAAGTCTCGGTCGAGCGGCCCTCGGTGCAGCCCAGCACATCGCCGTAGAAGGCGCGGGTCTCATCAAGGTCGCGGACGTTATAGGCAAGGTGGAAGGGGGTCAGCATGGGTGGTCTCCTATCTATCTGCTGCCCTGTGTAGCCTGCCCGGTAGAAGGTGCAAGAGCGCGACGTTCCTCTCGGATCATCAAATTAAAAGGGCGCGCCCCTTGCAGGACGCGCCCTTTCCGGTCAGGTCATAACCTGTCGTTACTTCATGGTGATACGACCGTCGGGATAGGGCTTATAGGTGCCATCCTTGGCCAGATACTCAGCCGTGACATCCGCCAGATCAGGGCCATAGTCATAGGCATTGGCGGCGTCCTTGAACATCGCGTAACCATCGCCGCCATTGCGAACGTAGTTGTTCGAGACTGCCCCATAGGTCTTTTCGAGGTCAATCGGCTCACCTGCCACCATCACATCGCTGATCCGGCTGCCAGCTTCGGCCTTGGGGTCAAAGGCAAAGGACATGCCCGCCACTTGCGGGAAACGGCCGGCCCCCTCTTCATGCTGGCTCACGCCGTTTTCCAACGCCTCGATCAGCTGCGCGCCGGTGACTTGGAAGGTTGACAGCGTGTTTTGGAACGGCAGCACGGTGAGGACTTCGCCCATGGTCACCTCACCCGCGTCGATGGAGGCACGCAGCCCGCCCGAGTTCGCAATCGCCACGTCGATGCCCTGATCCTTCACCCGGTCGAGCATCGCATCAGCCACAAGGTTGCCCATTGAACATTCCTGTGCGCGGCAGTTGCCGCGTTCACCATCAATCGCCTCAGCGGTTTCAGCGACGACGCGATTGCGGATTTCCTCAAGCGGCTTGGCAGCTTCGGCGATACGGTCAACGGTGGGCTGATCCTCGGTCACAGCCGCGTCCATGATCAGCGGCTCGCCCTCGGCCTTGGTGATATTACCCTCATCATCGAAGGTCACATTCAGCTCACCCAAGAATTTGCCGTAGGCATAGGCCTGCACGATCGCGGTCTCACCCACCATCGTCGGATAGGGGCCCTCGGCACGCTCGTTCGTGTTGCTAAGCAGCGTGTTGGTGTGGCCGCCCACTATCACATCGACGCCCGTTGTTTCTGCCGCAACCTTTTGGTCGACGCCATAGCCCGAGTGGCTGAGCACGATGATCTTGTTCACGCCTTTGGCGATTAGCAGATCGACCTCCCCCTGCACCGCTGCGACCGGGTCAGAAAAGGTGACATTGTCGCCGGGGCTGGCGAGCTCATGGGTATCCTCTGGGGTCAGACCGATCAGGCCAATTTTTTCTCCCCCCTTCTCGATCACGGTGGATTTGGCCAGCTTGTCGGCCAGAAGCGGTTCGCCCGAGACATCGGCGTTGGACATCAGCACCGGGAATTCCACCGCATCCATAAACCCGCGCAGAACTTCGGGGCCATCGTCGAATTCATGGTTGCCCACGGTCATCGCGTCATAGCCCATCTGGTTCATCATCTCAGCGGCGAGTGTACCCTTGTACTGGGTGTAAAATAGTGTGCCCTGAAACTGGTCACCGCCATCCACAAGGATACTGTTGCCCGCCCGCTCGCGTGCCTCGGCGATCGCGGTCATCAGACGGGCAGAGCCGCCGAAACATTCGCCAGCGGTATTGTCCTCGGCGCTGCAGGGGCCGTCATATTTGCTGATCGGCTCAAACCGATCATGGAAATCATTGGTGTGTAAAATGGTCAGATTATATTCAGCCGCCGCCATGCCACTGGTCAAAGCCAGCGCTGCGGTCGCGGTCAGGAATTGTTTCATGATAGTTCCCCTGTTGGTTGTTATGCCGGTATCGTGGCGCGGGGTTTGGTCTGTGTCAAAGGTCATATCACCTGCCCTATGGTCACCCGCGGGTCTTGACCCCGCCCCGCCCGGCGGGCATCAGAAGTCATGCTGATTTTTAAGATATTCCGCGCCGACGAATGGGCGGCGCTGCGCAAGAACGGGGTCTCTGACGGGGCGCCGATTGATGTCACCGATGGCTACGTGCATTTCTCCACCGCCGAACAGGCCGAGGAAACCGCCGCCAAGCATTTCAAAGGCGAAGAGGGTCTGTTCCTACTCGCTCTTGAGGCCGAAAGCTTGGGCGATGCGCTGAAATGGGAGCCGTCGCGGGGCGGTGCGCTTTTCCCGCATCTCTACCGCCCGCTCAAGATCGAAGACGTGGTCTGGGCACAGCCCCTGCCCTTGGTGGATGGCGCTCATGAATTCCCCGCCGGTCTGGGCGCAGCAAGCGCATGATGCCGGTGATCGAAAAAATGGGCCTTAACGCGCTGCACCGGATTGACCCCGAAGCGGCGCATGGGCTGGCGATCCGGGCTTTGCGGGCGGGTTTGGCCCCGGCCCCCGGGCCGCAGACCTCTGCACGCTTACACACAACGGTTGCTGGGCTGGATCTGCCGAACCCCGTCGGGCTGGCCGCGGGTTTTGACAAGAACGCGACCGCGGTCGCCCCGCTTTCCCGCGCCGGTTTCGGCTTTATCGAAGTGGGCGCCGCCACGCCCCTGCCCCAGCCCGGCAACCCGCGCCCGCGTCTGTTTCGCCTGACCGAAGACCGCGCCGCGATCAACCGCTTCGGCTTTAACAACGAGGGGATGGAGGCGATCTGCGCCCGGCTTTCGCGCCGCGGCGCCGGTGTGCCGGTGGGGCTGAACCTTGGTGCGAACAAGACCAGCCCAGACCGCGCTGCCGACTTTGCCCGGGTGATGACCGCCGCGCGCAATCACGTCGATTTCGCGACGGTCAACGTTTCCTCCCCCAACACCGAGAAGCTGCGCGATCTTCAGGGCAAGGCGGCGCTTTCCGCCCTGCTCGAAGGGGTGATGGACGTGCGCGGTGCCACGCCCGTTTTCCTGAAAATCGCCCCCGATCTCAGCGAAGCCGAGATTGAGGATATGGCCGAGGTTGCTCAAAATTCAGGCGTCGCTGCCATCATTGCGACCAATACCACGCTCGACCGGACGGGTCTTGCCAGCGCCCATGCGGCTGAGGCGGGCGGCCTCTCAGGTGCGCCGCTGTTTGAGCGGTCGACTCGCGTCTTGGCGCGGCTGGCGGGGCTAACGGATATTCCGTTGATCGGCGTTGGCGGGGTGTCGGATGCGCAGACCGCCTATGCCAAGATCTGCGCCGGTGCCTCGGCGTTGCAACTCTACACCGCGCTAGTCTTTGGCGGTCTTGGACTGGTGCGCGAGATCACCACGGAGCTTGATGCGCTTTTGGCGCGCGATGGTTTCGCCACCGTGGCCGAGGCCGTGGGCAGCAAACGCGAGGATTGGCTTTGATCACCCTGTGGCACAATCCGCGCTGTTCGAAATCGCGGCAGGCGCTGGCCTTGATCGAAGAGGCGGGCGTGGACGTGAGCCTCCGGCATTACCTCGAAGACGCCCCGACGCGGGATGAGATCATCGCCGCCCGCGACGCTCTTGGCCTCCGCGCGATTGAGATGATGCGGACTGGCGAGAAGGTGTTCAAAGAGATGGGTCTGACCAAGGACAGCCCCGAAGAGACGCTGATCGACGCCATGGCCGCCCATCCAATCCTGATCGAACGCCCCATCGCCTTTGGCCAAAGCGGCGCCGTGATCGGGCGACCGCCGGAAGCGGTGCAAAGGCTGCTCTAGCCCGCCGCGCGTTCCAGTGCCGGATAGCGCAGCCCGAGTGTGATGCCCCGCACCACGAAGGACACCAAGAGCGAAATCCACAGCCCGTGATTGCCCATACTTGGCACCAGCAGCAGCGCCACGGCGACATAGAACAGGAACGACACCAGCATCATATTGCGCATATCGCGCGACCGGGTGGCCCCGATAAAAATTCCATCCAGCATATAGGCCGCGCAGCCCAAGATCGGGGCCGCAACCATATAGGGCAAATAGACCCGCGCAAGGTCTTGCACCTGTGGCGCCTTGGCCATCAGATCAATGATCCCCCCACCCGAAACGGCAAAGACCAGCGCCAGCGCCAAGCTGACCAGCAGCGCCCAAGCGGAGGTCAGCACCGCCCCGCGCCGCAGGACATCACGCTGCCCCGCGCCGCAGGCCCGGCCAATGATCGCCTCGGCGGCAAAGGCGAAACCGTCCAGCCCGTAGGAGGTGATCATCAGGAATTGCAGCAGCACCTGATTGGCCGCCAGCGTCACATCCCCCAAGCCCGACCCCATGAAGAGGAAGGAGACAAAGATCGCCTGCAACAGCAGTGAGCGGATCAGGATGTCGGTATTCACCCGCATCATGCGCGTCCAGCGCGGTCCGTCAAAGACCTGCACCCAATCGCGCCAGGCAGGTTGCGCAAAGGCGGCACGGCAGAACCACAGCCCCAAGGCCGCCCCGCTCCATTCCGCGAGGAAGGTGGCAATCGCCACGCCCTCGACACCCCAGCCAAGGCCCAGCACGAACCACAGGTCCAGCAGAATGTTCAGCCCGTTCATCCAGACCTGCAGTACCAGCACCGCACGGCTGCGCTCCTGCGCGATGAGCCAGCCGGTGATCGCATAGATCGAGATGGCAGCAGGCGCGGACCAGATGCGGATCGCCATATATTGCCGCGCCAGCCCCTCCACCTCCGGTGATCCGGGGGCGAGTTGAAACGACGCCCAAAAGAGCGGCAGTTGCAGCGCCATCAGCGCCAGTCCGGCGCCCGCGCCGATCAGCAGCCCGCGTGTCAGCAGCGCCGCGACCTCGCCCTCTTCGCCATTGCCCGCCGCCTGCGCGGCCAGGCCAACGGTGCCCATCCGCAGAAAGCCAAAAATCCAGTAAAGCGCCGACAGGATGATCGCCCCCAGCCCCACCGCGCCGATGGGTGCCGCGGCCCCCATCTGCCCGACCACGCCGGTATCGACCGCGCCGAGGATCGGCACGGTGGCGTTGGAAATGACAATGGGAACGGCGATCTTAAGCACGCGGCGATGGGTCACCACATCGCGCGCCACCAGCGTGCCACGCTTAACCGCGCGCACCTCTGCCTCGCTGAGCGGCTCGGCTTCGGCTTTAAGGTCAGCCACGCCGCTGCGGCATCAGGAAATGGCCCGTGGCCTGAGCGAAAATGCGGCTGCGGTTGTCCTGCCACGCCTCAACATGAACAGAGGCATAGCGCCGCCCCGACCGGTTGATCCGCGCCCGTGCATAGGCATCGCGCGGCAGACCGGAGCGCAGGTAATCCACGGTGAAATCGATCGTTTTGGGCAGCCGGGGCAAATGATCGGCATCCAGATTGTCCAGATCAAGCGCGCCGCTTTCCATGTCCTCCCAGATCAGCCCCCAGCTTAGGGTGATGATCGCGGTCACCTCCAAGAAGGCCGCCGTTGCCCCGCCATGCAACGCAGGCAGGATCGGGTTGCCGATCAACTGTTCGGAAAAGGGCATGATGCCTGTCAGCTCATCCCCACGGCGCTCAAACTCGATGCCCAGAAAGCGGATATAGGGCACACCTTCGACCATGGCGCGCAGCACCCCGTCGCGGCGTTGCTTGATCACCTGAACCGGCTCTGGCTTGCGATGTTTGGTCATTTGTGGCCCTCCACGGTGAAGGTTCCGGTGGCAGTGGCGACAAGGTTCTCGGCATCCTCATCCGTCGCCGTGGCGCGCACAAAGGCGACCGAGCGGGTCACGTGATAGCAGGTCGCGCGGGTGGTGATCGTCTGGCCCGGCGTGGCGGCGCGCAGGTATTCGATCCGCAGATCCATGGTGGCGGTGGCCGAGGGATTGCTGGGGTGGCTCATCACCGCCGCGCCACAGCAAGTATCCATCAGGGCCGAGACCGCCCCGCCGCTGATCACCCCGGTTTTGGGGTCGCCCACCAGTTTGTCATCATAGGGCATGGTGATCACGGCAGAGCCATCGCCCAACTCCTGCAACTCCATCCCGAGCGCCATGGAATGGGGCAGCGCCTGAATGAACTGTCGCGCCATTTTCAACTTGTCTGACATGCAGCCCACCCCTTTGCGTCTGGTTTTGACCTTTATCATGGGGGGATGGCGAAAGGGCAAGACCACCTGTTGCGCATCCCCGCGCGTGACCATAGTTTGCCTGAAGGGAGTAGATGCTTTGGACGATGAACGCCTGACATTCAAAGAGATGTGCGCGGCATTTGACGTGACGCCACGGACGTTGCGCTATTACGAGTATATCGAATTGCTGCAACCGCAACGCGAGGGGCGCTCTCGGTTCTATGGCCCGCGCGAACGCGCCCGGATGAAGCTGATCCTGCGCGGCCGCAAGTTCGGCTTTGCGCTGGAAGACATCCGGCAGTGGCTGTTGATCTATGAAAAAGAGGGGACCGAGGCGCAGATGCGCACGTGGGTCACCATGGCAGATGGTCAGCTAGAAGAACTGGCCGAGCAGCGCCGCCAGTTGGACGAAGCCATGGCGGAACTGCAAAAGCTGCGCGACGACACCGCCGCGGCAATCGCTTCGAAAGAGGGCTGACCTGCAGCCTCAGCGGCTGCCGGGCTGCGACAACTGCGCGATCAGCATCTGCAAATCCGCGGTGATGCGGATGAGGTCTGAAACCACATCGGGGCTCGCATCGCCCGCCAGATCGAATGCGCTGTTCTCGATGGTTTCGGAAGCGGCTTTCAAATCCGCGACCACGCGTAGGCGCGTCTGCGCATCGGAACCGTTGCCAGCCCCATTCCCTGTCTGTTCTTGTTTTTGTGACATGCTTCGAACCTCTTTGGGTGAAGGACCCGCACCTACAGCCGGTCCGACGCAGGGTCATGTCACGCAGTCACGCGACAATGACGCGGGGTCAGCATACCGCCTAGGGCGGGCCTTCCTTCGGACGGCGCAGCAGCCCCGCGCCCAAGCCCCGGATGGCGGCGGTGGTGCGGTCGTTCACATCAAGCTTGGAGAAGATCCGCCGCACGATCGTATCGACCGTATGAGGCGAAATCCCCAGTATTTCGGCAATGACGCTGTTGCTCTTGCCGGTGGCGATCCACTCCAGCACCTCAACTTCGCGCGGAGAAAGGCCGAAATCGCGTGCCGATTGGCTTTCGGCCAAGGCGCAATAGCGCAGATGCGCGATTTGGGCCGCGCTGAGAAGTTTGTACAAGGCCCCCGGCGACAGACGCGCCTGTTTGGCGGCAAACCCCAGCCCCACAACGGCGGAATCCCCGCCCGGGCCATGCACTTTGAGGGAGATGCCGTCATTCGGGTAGCGCCGCATGAACCCCTTCATATAGACGCTTTCCGCAGGGGTCAGCCGCGCCGCGCCCGCCACATCCGACCAGTACAGCGGCATCACCTGTTGTCGGGCCAGCGCTTCGACAGGGCTTTCGCGCAGCTTCTCTACATCCAGAAATTGCGAATGCCACTGCGGCCCCTCCGCGCCGTTGCCGTTGCCGTTGAACTTATAGAGGATCGCAGGCGCGCCGGGGCTGTCCCCGTGATAGCTGACCAGATCAATCCCAAGCCCTTGATAATAGCCTAGACCACAGGCCAAAATACCCGCAGCGGAGGTGGCGTTCTGCGCGCAGTGGACCAGTTCGTCCAGCGTTTTCGGCCCGTTTTGATCGAGGTTTGCCATCTCCTACCCACTTTGATGCCCAAGCCCATCGGGGGCGGGGGCGCCCCGCCTGTCCCAACCTACAGGAAATCCCCCGCGTATAAAGTGACGCAACGTATCGCTTACGTCAACGTCAACTCCCGTTGTATCAGCAAGGTCAGCCCCCAACTGAAGTCTCGAAACGACGATTGGAGAGTGAAGAGATGACCGCCGACACGCTGACCATTCGCCAGATGTGCGACGCTTTTGAAGTGACCCCGCGGACCCTGCGGTTCTACGAAGCGAAAGAGCTGCTCTTTCCGTTGCGCGAGGGCCAAAAACGCCTTTTTACCAAAAGCGACCGTGCCCGGCTCAAGCTGATCCTGCGCGGCAAACGCTTTGGTTTCAGCCTCGAAGAGATCCGTCAGTTGCTCGACCTCTATCACATGGGCGACCAGCAGCAGACGCAAATCGCCGCAGCCTATGAAATCGCCCGCGCCCGTCTGGCCGACCTCGAATCGCGCCGCGAAGAGCTGAATGAAGCAATCGAAGACCTTAAAGACCAGTTAAAATGGGGGGAAAAGATGATCTCCTCCATGAACCAACCCCGCCGCGCCGCTGAATAAACGCAGCCGAATAACCCCGGCGGCAAGGCCCGCACCCACATCCATAAAAAGACGACCCGGAGAGCAAAGATGCCCAGTTACACAGCCCCCACCAAAGACCTGCAATTCGTTCTGCACGACGTGCTGAAAGTGACCGAAAGCAAGACCCCCGGCTATGATGAGCTGGAGCCTGATTTCACCTCCGCCATTCTTGAAGAAGCAGGCAAGCTGACCTCCGAAGTCCTCGCCCCGCTGAACGCCGTGGGTGACCAAGAAGGCTGCCGCTTGGAGAACGGCGTCGTCTATACGCCCAAAGGGTTCAAAGAAGCCTTTGAAAAGGTGAAAGAAGGCGGCTGGACCGGTCTTGATATGCCCGAAGAATACGGCGGGCAAAACATGCCCTATGTCCTCGGCACCGCCGTGGGCGAAATGTTCTCCGCCGCGAACCAAGCCTTCACCATGTATCAGGGCCTGACCCACGGCGCGGCCTCGGCGATCCTCGCCCATGGTACCGACGCGCAGAAAGACACCTATCTGCCCAAGATGGTCTCTTGCGAATGGACCGGCACCATGAACCTGACCGAGCCGCATTGCGGCACCGATCTGGGCCTGATGCGCACCAAAGCCGCGCCACAGGATGACGGCAGCTACAAAATCTCCGGCCAGAAAATCTTCATCTCGTCGGGTGAACACGACATGGCCGACAACATCATCCATCTGGTGCTCGCCAAGATCGAAGGCGGCCCCGAAGGCATCAAAGGCGTGTCGCTCTTCATCGTGCCCAAGTTCATGGTGAACGAAGATGGCTCTTTGGGTGAGCGCAACGGCGTCTCCGTCGGCTCCATCGAAGAGAAGATGGGCATCCACGGCAACTCCACCTGCGTGATGAACTACGACGGTGCCACCGGCTATCTGCTGGGGACCGAGCACAAGGGCATGCGCGCCATGTTCACCATGATGAACGAAGCCCGCGTCGGCGTCGGCATGCAGGGTCTGGCACAGGCCGAAGTCGCCTATCAGAACGCTGTGATCTACGCCAACGACCGCCTGCAGGGCCGCGCCGTGACAGGTGCTGTGGCCCCTGAAAAGCCCGCCGATCCGCTGATCGTCCACCCCGACATCCGCCGCTCGCTGATGGACCAAAAAAGCTTTGTCGAAGCCGCCCGCGCCTTCATCCTTTGGGGCGCCACGATGATCGACGCCGCCCACCGCGCCGAGGATAAAGACGCCGACGGCCTCGTCTCGCTGCTGACCCCCGTCATCAAAGGCTTCCTGACCGACCAGGGCTACGACATGACCGTGAAGGCCCAGCAGGTCTACGGCGGCCACGGCTATATCGAAGAATGGGGCATGTCCCAGTTCACCCGCGACGCCCGCATCGCCCAAATCTACGAAGGTGCCAACGGCGTCCAGGCGCTCGACCTCGTGGGCCGCAAACTGGCCCAAGACGGCGGCAAACATGTGATGGCGTTCTTTGATCTGGTCAAAGGCTTCATCAAGGACAACGCGGGCCAAGATGCCGAATTCGACGCGGCCTTCCTCGACCCACTCAAGGCGGCCAGCAAAGACCTGCAATCGGCGGGCATGTACTTCATGCAGAACGGCATGAAGAACCCCAACCACGCGCTAGCCGGATCCAACGACTTCATGCATATGTTCGGCCATGTCTGCCTTGGCCTGATGTGGGCCAAGATGGGTCTGGCGGCGAAAGAAGCATTGAAGAACGGCAGCGGCGACGCCACGTTCTATGAGACGAAGCTGGCCACAGGGCGCTACTATATGGCACGGCAGCTGCCCGCCACGGCGTTGCACCTGACCCGCATCCAATCGGGCGCGGATACTGTCATGGCGCTGGAGGCCGCAAACTTCTAAAACGGGTGGTGGGGGCCTGTCCCCCACCCTGCCCAACACCCGGAGAGACCATGCCCAAACGCTTCCGCCTGACCCGCCGCTTCCCCGTCGCCATGACCGAAGAAGGCTACCGCAGGCTCAAGAAGTTCAGCACGGATGCAGGTCTTGATGAAGGGGAAGCGCTGTCGTTCCTGTTCGAGAATTTCAACTCGGTCATGAACGAAGAAAACCTGACCGCGCGGCTGCGCCTGTTCAACGCCGAACTGGAAAGCCGCAAACGCTGAACCCTGGGGAGGGGCGGATGACGCAAGGCAAAACATCCAGCTGGATGACCGACGAACACCAGATGATCGCCGATATGACGGCGCAGTTCATCAACGCCGAATGGGCGCCCAAGTTCGAGAAATGGCGCAAGCAAGGCCAGATGGACCGCGAGACTTGGGCACAGGCGGGTGAACTCGGCCTGCTCTGCCCCTCGGTGCCCGAAGAATATGGTGGTGCCGGCGGTGATTTCGGCCACGAAGCCGCCATCCTGATCGAAGGCTCCCGCGCCAACCTCGCCTCGTGGGGCCACGGCATCCACTCCGGCATCGTGGCGCATTACATCCTCGCCTATGGCACCGAAGATCAAAAGAAACGCTGGCTGCCCAAGATGGTCTCGGGCGAGTTGGTCGGCGCGCTGGCCATGACCGAACCCTCTACCGGATCGGACGTGCAGCGGATCAAAACCAAGGCAATTCGCGACGGCAACGCCTATAAGCTCTCGGGCCAAAAGACCTTCATCACCAACGGCCAGCACGCCAATCTGATCATCGTCGCCGCCAAAACCGACCCCAAGGAAGGGTCCAAGGGCGTCTCCCTCGTTGTCGTCGAAACCGACGGAGCGCAGGGTTTCCAGCGCGGCCGCAACCTCGACAAGATCGGCCTGCACGCCGCCGACACCTCGGAACTGTTCTTCGACAATGTCGAAATTCCACCAGAAAACATCCTCGGCCAAGACGAAGGCCAAGGCTTCTACCAGATGATGCAACAACTCCCGCAAGAGCGCCTGATCATCGGCTGCGGTGCGGTCGGCGCCATGGAAGGCGCCGTGGCGCGCACGATTCAATACTGCAAAGAACGCGAAGCCTTCGGCGGCCCGCTGACACAGTTTCAGAACACCCGCTTTCAACTGGCCGAAGTGAAAACCAAGACTGCCGTATCGCGTGCTTTCCTCGACGAATGTATCACCGAACACCTGCGCGGGGAACTCAGCGTCGATAAGGCCGCAATGCAGAAATATTGGCTCACTGACACCCAGGGGGAAGTGCTCGATGTCTGCTTGCAACTGCACGGTGGCTACGGCTTCATGCAGGAATATGCGGTCGGCGAAATGTGGGCCGACGCGCGGGTGCAGCGCATCTACGGCGGCACCAACGAGATCATGAAGGAACTGATCGCGCGCAATCTCTGACCACGCGCCCAGCCCCGACCGCCGCGCAGAGGTATTTAAGAAAGGATGAAGATAAGGGCGCAAGACCCCCTCTTCATCCTTTGCCAAATACCGTCCGACCGTGCCGCGAACGACGACAGATTAAGGAGGAATGATACATGACCATCCAGCTTTACTGCTTTGGCGAATCCGGCAACGCTTATAAGGCCGCGCTTGCCTTGGAACTCTCTGGCTTGGACTGGGAGCCGGTGAAGGTCGACTTTTTTGGCGGCCAGACGCGGCAGCCCGACTATCGCGCGCAGATCAACAACATGGGTGAGGCCCCGGTGATGATCGACGGCGATCTCCGGCTCACGCAATCGGGCGTGATTCAGGATTACGTCGCGGAAAAGGCGGGCAAATTCGGCGGCGGCGACGCGACGGAACGGCGTGAAATAATGCGTTGGGTGCTATGGGATAACCACAAGCTGAGTGGTGTTGCTGGGATGACTCGTTTCTTGATGAATTTCCTGCCCGAAGACAAACGCCCCGCCGAGGTTATTGCCTTTAGCCAAGGGCGGCTCAAGGCGGCGTACGGCGTGCTGAACGACCATCTCGACGGCCGCGATTGGATCGTGGGCGACGAATTGACCAACGCGGACCTTAGCTGCTGCGGGTATCTTTATTACCCCGAGCCTTTTGGCTTTGACCGCAGCGACTGGCCCCATATCGACGCGTGGCTCACGCGTTTGAGCGAAACACCGGGCTGGAAGGCCCCATACGACCTGATGCCCGGCAGCCCTGCTGACCGCGCCTGACCCTCGGAGGACATGAACATGACCCAAGACGTTTACATCTACGACGCGATCCGCACCCCACGCGGCAAGGGCCGCAAGGACGGCGCGCTGCATGAAGTCACCTCGCTGCGGTTGTCGGCACAGACATTGAACGCGCTGAAAGAGCGCAACAACCTTGAAGGTCATGCCGTTGAGGACGTGATCTGGGGCAACGTCACGCAGGTGATGGAACAGGGCGGCTGTCTGGCACGCTCAGCGGTGCTGGCGTCCGATTTGGACGAGCGTATCCCCGGTTTGGCCATCAACCGTTTCTGTGCCTCCGGCATGGAAGCCGTGAACCTTGCTGCCAACCAAGTTAAAGGCGGCGCGGGCAATGGTTATATCGCTGGCGGTGTCGAGATGATGGGCCGTGTCGCGATGGGCGCTGACGGTGCCGCGATTGCCGTGGACCCGACGCTGGCGATGGAGAAATACTTCGTGCCGCAGGGTATATCGGCCGATATCATTGCCACCGAATTCGGTTTCACCCGTGACGAGGCCGACCAGTTGGCCATGCAGTCCCAGCAGCGCGCGGCGCGGGCTTGGGAAGAGGGCCGCTTTGACAAATCCGTCATCACCGTACGTGATCAGAACGGCCTCGCGATCCTTGACCGTGACGAATACATGCGCCCGCAGACCGACATGCAGTCGCTTGGCGGCCTGAACCCGGCGTTCCAGCAGATGGGTGAGGTCATGCCCGGCTTCGACAAGGTCGCGCTGATGAAATACCCGCATCTGGAGCGGATCAACCACATCCACCACGCGGGCAACTCGTCGGGCATCGTCGACGGTGCTGCGGCTGTTTTGATCGGCAACAAAGAGTTCGGCGAGCAGCACGGGCTGAAGCCCCGCGCCCGCATCCGCGCCACCGCCAAGATCGGCACCGATCCCACCATCATGCTGACCGGCCCCGTGCCGGTGACCGAGAAGATCCTCAAGGACAACGGCATGACCATCGGCGACATCGATCTGTTTGAGGTCAACGAGGCTTTTGCCGCCGTGGTCCTGCGCTTCATGCAGGCCTTTGATGTGGACGACAGCAAAGTGAACGTGAATGGCGGCGGCATCGCCATGGGCCACCCTCTGGGCGCCACCGGTGCCATGATCATCGGCATTCTGCTCGATGAGATGGAGCGCGCTGACAAGGAAGTGGGGCTCGCCACGCTCTGCATCGCCTCCGGCATGGGTGCCGCCACCATCATCGAGCGCGTGTAAGCCGCGTAAGGGAGCAAGAGAATGACCGATTTTACATTGAATAAAGACGCCGACGGCATCGCCACGATCACATGGGACGTGCCGGACAAAAGCATGAACGTGATGTCCTTTGACGGGTTGCGCGATCTGGAGAAGCATATCGACGACGCGCTGGCCGATGACGCCGTGAAGGGCATCGTCATCACCTCGGGCAAGGAAGGGTCTTTCGCCGGGGGGATGGACCTGAACCTGCTGGCCAAGATGAAGGAAGACGCGGGCGACGATCCGGCCAAGGGGCTTTTCGAGGGCACGATGCAGATGCACGCTCTGCTGCGCAAGATCGAGCGCGCGGGCATGGACCCCAAGACCAACAAGGGCGGCAAGCCCGTGGCCTGCGTGATCCCCGGCACCGCCGCGGGCATCGGGCTGGAACTGCCGCTGGCCACGCATCGCACCTTTGCGGCGGATAACCCGAAGGCGCGGATTGGCCTGCCGGAAATCCTTGTGGGCATCTTCCCCGGGGCCGGTGGCACCACGCGGATGGTGCGCAAGCTCGGCGCGATGGCGGCCTCGCCCTTCCTCTTGGAAGGCAAAATGGTCGCCCCTGCTGCTGCCCAGAAGGCCGGCATTATTGATGAGGTCAGCGAAGACCCGATGGCCGCGGCACGCGACTGGGTGCTGAATGCCAAGGACGCCGATATGGTGAAGCCATGGGATGCCAAGGGTTATAAAATGCCCGGCGGCGCGCCTTATCATCCGGCGGGTTTCATGACGTTCGTCGGCGCCAGTGCGATGGTCAACGGCAAGACACAGGGCGTTTACCCGGCGGCCAAGGCGCTTTTGTCGGCGGTCTACGAAGGCGCGCTGGTGCCTTTCGACACGGCTCTGAAAATCGAAGCGCGCTGGTTCACCAATGTGCTGATGAACCCCTCCTCGGGCAATATGATCCGCTCGCTCTTCCTTAACAAAGAAGCGCTGGAGAAAGGTGCCGTGCGCCCCGAAGGCGTGCCGGACCAGCGCGTGAAGAAACTGGGCGTGCTGGGTGCGGGCATGATGGGCGCGGGCATTACGCTGGTGTCGGTTCAGGCGGGCATCGAGGTCGTGCTGATCGACCAAACCCAAGAAGCCGCCGACAAGGGCAAGGCCTATTCCGCGAGCTATTTCGACAAGGGCATCGCCCGGAAGAAATCGACCGAAGAGAAGAAGGCCAAAGCGCTCGACTTGATCACCGCGACCACCGATCTGGATGCGCTCAAGGGCTGCGACCTGATCATCGAAGCGGTGTTTGAAGACCCCAAGGTCAAGGGCGAGATGACCCAGAAAGTCGAAGCCGTGATCCCCGAGGATTGCATCTTTGCCTCCAACACCTCGACCCTGCCGATCACCGATCTGGCGAAGGCGTCGAGCCGTCAGGAGCAGTTCATCGGCATCCACTTCTTCTCTCCGGTCGAGAAGATGTTGCTGGTGGAGATCATCAAGGGGAAGGAAACCGGCGACCGGGCCGTGGCCAAGGCGCTCGACTATGTGCGCCAGATCCGCAAGACGCCGATCGTGGTCAATGACGCGCGCTTCTTCTATGCCAACCGCTGCATCATTCCCTACATCAACGAAGGTGTGCGCATGGTGCAGGAGGGTGTTGAGCCTGCGCTGATCGAGAATGCGGCCAAGCTCGTCGGCATGCCGCTTGGGCCATTGCAGTTGATGGATGAGACCTCGATCGATCTGGGCGCCAAGATTGCCCGTGCCACCAAGGCGGCGATGGGTGATGAGTACCCCAACGACGATATCGACCCGCTGGTGTTCTGGATGGAGAAAGAGGGCCGTCTGGGCCGCAAAGCGAACGCCGGTTTCTACAGCTATGACGCCAAGGGCAAGCGGATTGGTCTGTGGCAGGGCATGGGCGACAAATACCCCGTGGCCGAGGAACAGCCCGATCTGATCGAAGTGCAGCACCGTCTGCTGTTCTCGCAGACGCTGGAAGCCGTGCGCGCACTGGAGGAAGGCGTGTTGATGGACATCCGTGAGGGTGACGTCGGTGCGATCCTTGGCTGGGGCTTTGCGCCTTGGTCCGGCGGTCCGCTAAGCTGGCTCGACATGATCGGCGCGCCCTATGCGGCGGAGCGTTGTGATCAGTTGACCGAGAAGTTCGGTGAGCGGTTTACTTGCCCCGAGTTGCTGCGCGAGATGGCCCAGAAGAACCAGAGTTTTTACGGTCGGTTCAACCCGGACGCCAGCAAGGCAGCATAAGAGATCGGGGCGCTTCGGCGCCCCTTTTTCGTAGAGGTATGAGGGCCATCGCCTGCCTGCGGGTCGGCGATCCAAGGTGGCCTCGTGCCACTTTATGGCGCAGCAGTGATGTGTGCCCGTAAAGTACCGCCCAGCCTCGCCAAATCGCCTAACCGGGGGGCGGGCAGGCGATGGCCCGGCGCCTGCGGCTTGATTCCGGGCCTAGGGGCCGTCGTCAGCGTAACCAAATCGCGCGATATCCTCGGCGCAAACCTCCGCCACAATATCGCGCAACTCAGGCGTATAGGCCGCAGCCCCTGCTGAGGCATTCACTCGCGGCAATTCCAATTCAAAACCCAGATGCTCGAACAACGGCTGCGCATCCGCTGGGAAATACTCCAACCGGATATAGAGATTACAGTGTTCCCGCCCCGCCGCATCCGCCATATACCGCCGCGCGGGCCAAGCGCGCAGGCTGGCCCGCGTCTGCGGATGCCGCAAAAACCCCGCGAAATCCGACTGCTTCGCCAGACCCACCGCCGGATGGTCGAACCCCTGCCTGCGCAGCCAGCGATAATAGCTCGCCACCCGGTCCCACGGGTTGCGCACCAGCGTGAAGCAAAACAACCCGTCCAACTCCTCAGGCCGCAGCAGCCCGTCGACATCCGCCAGCGTTGAGTGTTTCCAGAGCCGCCCCGCCGCCTGCACGCCTTGCAACCGCCGCCGCCGTTTCAGCGCCTTCGGCGTGTCACCCAGCATCAGGTCGTCCTTCATCGCCCGCCCTTCCAAAGCCAGCGCGAGCGAGGTGCCCCCCGTTTTGGGGATATGCACAAAGACATAGCGACGGCCCCGGCTGATGATCACTCCACCGCCTCCGGCGCGCGCAAGGTAGATGGCTCATCACTGCGCAGCGCGATGACCGCCCCCGCCAGTGCAATCAACGCCATGCCCGCAAAGCCCATGGGCGGCACCTGCTGGTCCCATAGGACATAGGCCCAGAAGCTGGCGAAAATCAGCAGGGAATACTCAAAAATCGCCACATGACCGGCCTCGCCCAATTGGTAGCCGCGCACCAGAAACCCGATGCCGATGAGCGAGCCTACCGCCTGCACCGCGATCCAGAACCACATCGCGCCATCCAGCGGCCCCCATGTGCGGCTGACGAAACCTTCGGGCCCTGCCACCTCCGCACCCGGCAAAACCATGACACCGATGCCGCCCATGACCGCCAACATGCCGAAAAAGCCTGCGGTCATGACCATCGTGCTCTCCCCCTCGCACCATGCCCGCGTCGCCACGGCCCCGATCGCATAGAGCGCCCCGGCCAAGAGCGGCAGAAAGGCCACGGGGTCAAGATCGCTCGGGTCGGGGCGGATCACCATCAACGCCCCGGCAAAGCCCACCGCCACGGCCCCCCACCGCCATGGCCCGACGCGCTTGCCTTGAAACAGGGCCGAGATCATCAGCACGAAGAGCGGCGAGGTGAAAAGCCCGGCCACCACCACGCCGATGGGCAAAAAGGCCAGACAGCCGAAATAGATCAACATGGCCCCGGCCTGAAATAGGCTACGCCCCGCCACGGCCCAGAACCGCCTTGGCCGCAGGATGCCGAAACCAAGGGCCGCCAGCACCATCAGAATGGCCACCGCCATAACACCGCGCACAAAATGAAACTGCCAGAGCGAGCCGCGCTCGGTTATGAAGGGAACGAAGTTATCCGTAAGCCCCAAAGCCGCCATACCGCTCACGGCGCAAAGCGCCGCCAAGCCTGATTTCACCGCTGCGTCTTGCATCTGCCCTCCTTTTCGCTTCTGCCCTCTTTTCAAAGTCACGTCGCGGCAGCAATACTCAACCCCAAATCGCAACCAATGCCTTGGGAGGGGTCACATGGGGTGGATGACGGATGAGCGCGGGCTTGAAAAATGCGCAGCAAATTTTGTGGCGCTAACGCCACTGTCGCATCTGCGCCGGGCGGCAGAGGTCTTTGCCGGGCAAACCGCGGTGATCTACGGTGACCACCGCGTCACCTATGCCCAGTACCATGACCGCTGCACCCGCCTTGCCGCCTTGTTGGCCGAGATCGGCGTGGCTCCGGGCGACGTGGTCGCGACCCTGATCCCCAACCTGCCCGCGCAGGCCGAGGCGCATTTTGGCGTGCCTGCCTGCGGGGCCGTGCTCAACACCATCAACATCCGCCTCGACCCTGAAACGGTGGCCTATATCCTCGACCACGGTGGGGCCAAGGTGCTGCTCGTCGATACCGAATTCCTGGCGCTGGCCGAAGAGGCCTGCGCGCGGATGGACGGCACATGCCCTGCGATCATCGAAGTGCCCGACCCCGCCGTCGGCTTTCCGGCCAGCGGGCGACATCCGCAATACGAAGACCTGCTGGCCGAGGCCAATCCGAACTTTAGCTGGATCATGCCCGACGACGAATGGGAGAGCCTCGCGCTGAACTATACCTCCGGCACCACCGGGCGGCCCAAGGGCGTGGTCTATCACCACCGCGGGGCCTATCTGATGACCATGGGCACGGTCGTCTCTTGGCAGATGGTGCTGCGCCCGGTCTTCATGCAGATCGTGCCGCTGTTTCACTGCAACGGCTGGAACCACACTTGGATGATGCCGCTCTTGGGCGGCACGCTGGTCTGCTGCCGCGACATCACGGCGGGCGCGATCTATGACGCCATCGCGGATCACGGCGTCACCCATTTCGGCGGTGCGCCCATCGTGCTGAACATGCTGGTCAACGCCAGCGCAGAAGACCGCCGCGCCTTCGATCACCGCGTCGAGGTTTTCACCGCAGGCGCGCCGCCAGCCCCCGCAACCCTGTCGAAGATTGAGAAACTGGGTTTCAACGTCACGCAGGTCTACGGGCTGACCGAGACCTTTGGCCATGTCACCGAATGTCTGTGGCAAGGCGATTGGGACGGGCTGCCCGAGGCTGAGCGCACCGGGATCAAAGCCCGCCAAGGCATCGCCATGCCGATGATGGAAGAGATCACGGTGATGGACGCCGAGATGGCCCAGACCCCGCGCGACGGCACCGCACAGGGCGAAATCATGATCCGCGGCAATGCGGTGATGAAAGGCTACCTCAAGAACCCCGAGGCCACCGCCGAAGCCTTTGCGGGCGGTTACTTCCATTCCGGCGACATCGCGGTGCAGCATCCCGACGGCTATATCCAGATCGCCGACCGCGCCAAGGATATCATCATCTCCGGCGGAGAGAATATTTCAAGCGTTGAGGTCGAAGGCGTGCTGATGGGCCACGGCGCGGTCAATCTGGCTGCCGTGGTGGCCCAACCGCATGAGAAATGGGGCGAGGTGCCTTGCGCATTCGTCGAGTTGAAGCCGGGGTCGGAGGCCAGCCAAGAGGAACTCATCACCTTTGCCCGCGAACGTCTTGCCGGGTTCAAAACGCCCAAGCGGGTGGTTTTCGGGGAGTTACCCAAGACCTCCACCGGGAAGATCCAGAAGTTCGAGTTGCGCAAGCAGGCGGCGGACCTCTAAGGCGGGGCATTATGTCACCTGCCATTGCTGATCCCGCAGCGCGTGGTAGAGTGGCGAAAACTGACAGGCCCGCAGCAGAACCCCATGACCGCCTTGACAAAATACGCCCGGCTCGAAGCGACGGGCCTTTGGCGCGCCACGCCCGATGCGCAGCGGCGCGAGGTGATCGTCTCTATCGGTGATGCGACACTGGTGATCAGCGATCTCAAAGATCAGGCGCTGACCCATTGGTCGCTGGCTGCCGTCGACAGGACCAATCCCGGCCAGTCACCCGCGCTCTATCATCCGGACGGCGATCCGGGAGAGACGCTGGAACTGCCCGACAATGAAACCGAGATGATTGAGGCCATCGAAAAGCTGCGCCGCGCCATTAACCGCAGCCGCCCGAAGCCGGGCCGCTTGCGGTGGGTGGGCATGGTCGCCTCTGTCGCCGTGGTGGCGGCGCTGGCGGTCTTTTGGATGCCCGGCGCGCTGCGCGATCACGCGATCAAAGTGGTCCCCGAGGTCAAGCGCGTCTCATTGGGCACGGCGCTGCTGAAGCGGCTTGAACGGGTGTCCGGCCCCGCCTGCGAAAGCCCCGGCGGCAGTGCCGCGCTGTCGCGGCTCACCAAACGCTTGGAGGTGGGGCGCGTGGCGATCCTGCCCGATATGACCCGTGCCAGCCTACATCTGCCGGGGCGTCTTATCGTACTCGACCGCGCGGTGCTGGAGGATTACGAAGAACCCGATGTTGCTGCGGGCTATGTGCTCACCGAAGATGTGGCACGCAGCGAACATGACCCGCTGCGCGCGCTGCTAGAGGCCGTGGGCCTGCGCGAAAACTTCCGCCTGCTGACCACCGGCGATATCTCTTCGGAAGCGCTGGACGCCTATGCCGAGCAACTGCTGATGCGCCCCGCCGCGACACCGAAAGTCGACGCCCAGTTGGCACGTTTTGCCAAGGCCGAGTTGCGCAGCAAACCCTATGCCTTTGCCCGCGACATCACCGGCGAAAGCACCCTGCCCCTAATCGAAGGCGACCCGATGAACGGCAAGCTGACCGCGCCGCTGATGTCGGATGCCGATTGGCTGCGACTGCAAAGCATCTGCGGCGGCTGACTGAACGATCCGCCAAAGAAAAAGGCCAGCCGGGGGGACACCACGGCTGGCCTTTTTGCTTGTCCTTGCAACGCGCTTAGCGGCGCAGATAGGCGTCCCGGTATCCCGCCCGGCGCAGCTGACCAAGCGCCGCTTGGGCCGAGCCACCCGCGATGGGGCCTGCCTGAACGCTGTGATAGGTCTTGCCGCCGCGTGTCTGTTTGCCGATGCGGGCAGGCATGCCCATGGATGCGATCTGACGCGCTGCGCGCTGCGCATTGGCAGGGCTACCAAAGACACCAACCTGCACATAGCCTGCCTTGGTGCTGACCTGCGCTGCCGGGGCCGACCGGCTGGAATAGACCGGTGCAGCCTTCACCGGCGCGGCCTTCACCGGCGCTCTCTTAACCGGGCGGGCATCGCGGTGGATCGGCGCGGCATTGCGGTAGCGCAGAACACGTTTCACCACTTGGCCGTCCCGTTCAACAATCTTGACCACCCCCAGCTTGCGGCGCTGCGTTTCGATATCGAGATAGGGGTAGATCAGCGGTACTTTGGCGGTCACATCTTCGCCAGTGGCCTTGTTCACCAAACGGCGCGGCACGGTCTGGGTCCAGACCAGCAGCATATCGGCGCGGCCTTCCAAGGTCTGCTCGGCGCGGTGCGGGTTCAGACGGTCGTCCTCCCAGACCTTACGATAGCCGTGGGGAACTTTGACGTTTGTCGTGTTCAATCGGTTGATCGCCACATGTTTCGGCACGATCCGTGTTTGGGTGCCCACGGCCCGGGCAAGCGGCGCGCTGACCACCGGCGCCGCAACCACGGCGGGGGCGACGACACGTGCGGGCGCTGCGGCCACGCCGGGCATCATCCCTGCGCTACGGTAAGGCTGAGGGGCCGTGCCGCGCTGTGGGGTGGTGGGCGCAAGACGGCCTGTCACGATAGGTTCGGCCTGCGGGCCACAACGCACGCTATAGCCATCCCCCCGCCGCATATAGCGCTGCGACAGAGGCGAAGCGCCGGGGCAAGCGGTGACGAACCCAGCCGGTGCCGGAGCAGCCAGAGCGACGGGTCGGCTCGGCACCACGGGCACGGGGCGCGGTGCGGTTTCGCGCACGACTTTGGGGGCGGATGCGCGAACCGGGGCCGGAGCCACACGGCGCACCACCTTTTGCGGTGCGGGCCGGGCCACGGGGGCTTGCGGTTTCACCTTGGGCGCTTGCACTTCGGCGACGCGGGTCGGCGGCGTTTTGGCGGGGGCGGCTTCGACCTTGGTCTTCGCTGCTGTTGTCGCCTGTGCAGCCGCCACTTGCACGCCGTTCGTGGGCTGGAAACCACAGATCTGCTGGCGCGCGCGGCTCATGCGGGGGACCCATGACACATCGCCGTCGATGCCCGCACGGATGAACACACATCCCGCGCTGTCGACATATTGCTTGCCCTTGTAGGAAGACGGCGGAAACTCCGCTGGCTGGCTGCGGCTGTCTTGCGCTTGGGTCTGCGATCCGCCGACGCCCAAAGCGGCCACGATCACTGCCATGGCAATACTTTTGGTAAGTGTCATCTAATGCCCCCACACTATCTAGTAGAACGATGCCTCAGCGCGCGGCCTGAGTAAAGCACCACGCGCTGAATAGCGAAACTTACCGGATCACTTTGTGCCGAACATCCGGTCGCCCGCGTCGCCCAGACCCGGAATGATATAGCCCTTCTCGTTCAGCGCCTCATCCAGCGAGGCCGTGACGATGCGCACGTCCGGATGCGCGGCCTTCATCGTGGCCACACCTTCGGGCGAGGCGAGCAGACAAAGGAAGATGATGTTGGTGGCGCCCGCCTGTTTCAGCAGGTTGATCGCCGCGACCGAGGAGTTGCCGGTGGCCAGCATCGGATCCACGGCGATGACCAGACGATCTTCCATCGCCTCGGGCACCTTGAAGTAATACTGCACCGGCTGCAGCGTCTCTTCGTCACGGTAAAGACCAACAAAACCGACCCGTGCCGAGGGGATCAGCTCCAGAACCCCGTCCATCAGCCCGTTGCCCGCGCGCAGGATCGAGATCAGCGCAAGCTTCTTGCCGTCGAGCGTCGGCGCGTCCATCTCCTGCATCGGGGTCTCGACCCGTTTGGTCGTCATCGGCAGGCCGCGCGTTACCTCATAGGCCAAAAGCTGGCTGATCTCGCGCAGCAATTGCCGGAAGGCGGCGGTCGAGGTGGTTTTGTCGCGCATGATGGTCAGCTTGTGCTGCACCAGCGGATGGTCAACGATCGTCAGATGATTGGGGGTATCGGTCATGCGGCAGGCTCCTTTATTTGCCTCGCTTCTAGCCGCACAAGCGCCCCGCTCGCAAGCAAAGGCTGCGCGGCTAGGCTGGCACCTCTACCCCCAGATGCCCGGCGACAAGCGCTGCCACATCAGCAAAACCGATCTGCCCCAGCTCCCCTGCCGCGGTTCCGGCGACCAGCACCGGCACCCTTTCGCGGGTGTGATCGCTGCCCGCCCATGTCGGATCATTGCCGTGATCCGCCGTCACGACCAGCATGTCCCCCTCGCGCAGCGCGGCAATCACCTTGCCGATCTCGGTGTCGAACCACTCCAACGCGCGGGCATAGCCCGACACATCGCGGCGGTGACCGTAAAGGCTGTCGAACTCCACGAAATTGGCGAAGGTCAGGCTGCCGTCTTCGGCCTCATCCAGCAGATCATGCAGATGTTCCATCAGCTTGGCATCCGGCCCTTTGCGCAATTCATCAATGCCTTGCATGGTAAAGATGTCGCCGATCTTGCCCACCGCGTAGACCCGCCCACCGGCGTTTTGCACCCAATTGGTCAGCACTGGTTTCGGCGGCATGATGGCATAGTCGCGGCGGTTCGCGGTGCGCTGGAATGCACCCGGTTCGCCGGTGAAGGGCCGTGCGATGACACGGCCCACCTTCATCTCATGCAGGCGGGGTGCGATGTCTTCGCAAAGCTTCAGCAAACGGTCGAGGCCAAAGGTCTCTTCATGGGCGGCGATCTGGAAAACACTGTCGGCTGAGGTATAGCAGATCGGCCAGCCGCTCCCGCAGTGTTCCGCCCCCAGCCGTTCGATGATCGCCGTGCCGGAGGCGTGGCAATTGCCCAAGATGCCATCGGTGCCCGCCAGCCGCGCGACCTCTGCGGTCAGGTCTGCAGGAAAGGCGGGAGTCTCATCGGGGAAGTAATGCCAAGCCCATGGCACCGGCAGCCCGGACAATTCCCAATGGCCCGAGGGGGTGTCTTTGCCCTGCGAAACCTCCGTCGCAGCCCCCCAGAGGCCTTCGGCCGCAGCACTCAAACCAGGCGCTTCCATCCCGCTGGCGAGCGTCAGCGCGGCACCCAGCCCCAACCGGTCAAGATGCGGCAGGGCAAGCGGTCCGCTCCGCCCCTCTTCTGCCTCTCCCGCGGCACAGGACTGCGCGATATGGCCCAGCGTGTTCGCCCCGGTATCGGGCAGATCGCCGTTAAAGAAATCCCCCGCGTCCGGCGCGCCGCCGATGCCCACGGAATCGATCACGACCAAGAATGCACGTCCCATCAGCCGATCCTTTCCAAGATCAAATCCGGCGCTTTGACCGGCGTATCGCCAAGCGTGATTGCCGCCAGAACCGCCGCTTCCGCCGCATCCGCAGCCGCGTCCCCCGCCGCATGGATCAGCGCCAAGGGCTGGCCCGCACGGACCTCATCGCCCAAGCGCAGCACTTCCGACAGGCCTACTGCCGGGTCGATCTGGTCCGCCTCGACCACCCGGCCCCCGCCGAGATTGACCACCGCCATGCCGAGTGCCGCGCCGTCGATCTCGCTGACGGTGCCGCCGCGCGGCGCAGGCACAGCGCGGATCACCGGAGCTTTGGGCAGGATGCGCCCCCAGTTTTCGGCGAAATCGGCGGGCGCGCCCATGGCGCTCAGCATGCGGGTGAAATGTTCCAATGCGCGGCCATCGCGGACCGCCGCGCGCAGGGCATCGGCCCCCGCCTCGGCACTCGCGGCCAGTCCTCCATTGGCGAGCAGACCGCCCCCCAGTTCAGCCGTTACATCAAGGATTGGCCCGGTGGCCGCTCCGGTTAACACCCGCATCACCTCGGCCACTTCCAGCGCGTTGCCAAGGCTCGGCACCAGCGGCTGGTTCATATCGCTGATCACCGCCGTCGTCGGGCAACCCGCCGCCGTGGCGGTGCCGCTTAGTGCTTCGGCCAAGGCGCGCGCCTGCGACAGTTCCTTCATGAAAGCGCCCGAGCCGACCTTTACATCCAGCACCAACCCATCCAGCCCAGCGGCGAGCTTTTTCGACAGGATCGAGGCGGTGATCAGATCGAGCGAATCCACGGTCGAAGTCACATCCCGCACCGCATAAAGCCGCCGGTCCGCCGGGGCGATGTCGCCGCTGGCGCTGACAATGGCGCAGCCCACGTCCCGCACGACCGCGCGAAACTG
Source organism: Sulfitobacter sp. OXR-159 (assembly GCF_034377145.1). Lineage (NCBI taxonomy): Bacteria > Pseudomonadati > Pseudomonadota > Alphaproteobacteria > Rhodobacterales > Roseobacteraceae > Sulfitobacter > Sulfitobacter sp. OXR-159. The sequence goes on along the minus strand of NZ_CP139707.1, from coordinate 739,249 downwards.
CGCCTCTTCCAACTGCGTGCTAACGCCGGGGATCGCCTCGAGCTTATCCAGCGTGCCGCCCGTGTGCCCCAAACCCCGGCCCGAGATCATCGGCACGTAAGCGCCGCAAGCCGCCAGCGCCGGGGCAAGGATCAGCGACACGCAATCGCCCACGCCGCCGGTGGAGTGTTTGTCGAGCACGGGACCGTCCAAATCCCAGTCCAACACCTGCCCCGAATCGCGCATCGCAAGGGTCAAGGCCACCCGGCCCGGCTGGTCCAACCCATTGAGGCAGATGCCCATGGCAAAGGCCCCGGCCTGCGCGTTACTGACACGGCCATCGGCCAGCGCGCCTGCCATCCAAGTCAGGGCCTCTGCATCCAATGCCTCACCATGGCGCAGCCGCGCCAGAATATCCCGCGCGCTCATACGGTTAACCCTGCATATGGGCAGCGCCAAAGGCCCCCGGCAGCAAATCGCCCATGGTCATCTGCTGCTCTTTGCCCGCCACGGTCGCCATGGTCACCGACACCTTGTCGCCCGAAAACTCCGCCAATTTCTGGCGGCAGCCGCCGCAGGGCGTCACCGGCATATCGCTGCCCGCCACCACATAGACCTCGGCGATGTCACGCTCGCCCGCTGCGACCATGGCGGCAATCGCCCCAGCCTCGGCACAGGTGCCCTGCGGGTAGGCGACGTTTTCGACATTGCAGCCGCTGAATACCGCGCCCGACGCCGTGCGGATCGCCGCACCGACCTTGAAATTCGAATAGGGCGCATGGGCGTTTTCCCGCACCAACACAGCCGCGTCGCGCAAATCAGTCATTAGGCTCTCCCTTTTCTCGGACTATAGAAAATTGCCCCGCCCTGTGCGATGCAAAACCACATGCCCCCTCAATTGCCTCTTAAAGCCTGCGCAAAATGGCCCGCAAGGGCGACGCTGGCGCAAAGCCACCCGCCGCCAAGACCGACCCGCTCAAATGCCGCTTTGCTTGCGCGCAAAAATTAGTTTAACGCTAAACCATTATTCGGGAGGAGCATGAACGATGTCCGACACCCCCAACTTGCGCCAAGCTGCATTGGACTACCACGAACACCCCCGGCCCGGTAAGCTGGAGGTCCGCGCGACCAAACCGCTGGCCAATGGCCGCGATCTGGCACGCGCCTATTCGCCCGGCGTGGCCGAGGCTTGTATCGAGATCAAGAACGACCCGGATACTGCCGCCCGCTATACCTCGCGCGGCAATCTGGTGGCCGTGGTCACCAATGGCACTGCGGTGTTGGGGCTGGGCAATATCGGCGCGCTGGCGTCGAAACCGGTGATGGAGGGCAAGGCCGTGCTCTTCAAGAAATTCGCCAATATCGATTGCTTCGACATCGAGCTGGACCAAGCCGACCCCGAAAAGCTGGCCGAGATCGTCTGCGCGATGGAGCCAAGCTTCGGCGCGATCAACCTCGAAGACATCAAAGCCCCCGATTGTTTCGTCGTCGAGAAAATCTGCCGCGAGCGGATGAACATCCCCGTCTTCCACGATGACCAGCACGGCACCGCCATCGTCGTCGGCGCGGCAGCGAAAAACGCGCTGCATGTGGCAGGTAAGAAGTTCGAGGACATCAAGATCGTCTCGACCGGCGGCGGCGCTGCGGGGATTGCTTGCCTGAACATGCTGCTGAAACTGGGTGTAAAGCGCGAAAACGTCTGGCTGTGTGACATCAACGGGCTGGTCTATGAAGGCCGGACCGAGGACATGAACCCCAGCAAAGCGGAATATGCGCAGAAGTCCGACCTGCGTACGCTGGACGATGTGATCGACGGGGCGGACCTCTTCCTTGGTCTCTCCGGCCCCGGCGTGCTGTCGCCTGAAATGGTCGCGAAGATGGCCAAGCGCCCGATCATCTTTGCGCTGGCGAACCCGACGCCCGAAATTCTGCCCGATCTGGCTCGCGCCGTGGCACCCGACGCGATCATCGCCACCGGGCGTAGCGATTTTCCAAATCAGGTCAACAACGTGCTGTGTTTCCCCTTCATCTTTCGCGGTGCGCTGGATGTGGGCGCGACCACGATCAACGACGAGATGAAGATCGCCTGTATCGACGGTATCGCCGCCCTCGCACGCGCCACGACGAGCGCGGAGGCGGCAGCGGCCTATCAGGGCGAGCAACTGACTTTTGGCGCGGAATACCTAATCCCGAAACCCTTCGATCCGCGCCTCATTGGCGTGGTCTCTTCCGCCGTGGCCAAGGCCGCGATGGAGACGGGCGTGGCAGCGCGGCCCATTGAAGACCTCGACGCTTACAAACGCAAACTCGATGGGTCGGTGTTCAAATCGGCGCTAATTATGCGCCCGGTTTTCGAATCCGCCCGCTCCTCCCCCCGCCGTCTGGTCTTTGCCGAAGGCGAGGACGAGCGCGTGCTGCGCGCTGCGCAAGCGATCATCGAAGAGACGGTGGAACGGCCCATCCTCATTGGCCGCCCCGAGGTGATCGAACGGCGCATCGAAAAGGCCGGGTTGAACCTGCAACTGGGTCAAAACGTCGATCTGGTGAACCCCGAGAACGACCCCCGCTACCGCGACTATTGGGAGACCTATCACAGCCTGATGTGCCGTCGTGGTGTCAGCCCCGACATCGCCCGCGCCATCATGCGCACAAACACCACCGCCATCGGCGCGGTCATGGTGCACCGCGGAGAGGCCGACAGCCTGATCTGCGGCACCTTTGGCGAGTTTGGCTGGCATCTGAACTACGTCAATCAGGTGCTGGGCCGCGACGGTTTCCGCCCGCACGGCGCTTTGTCGATGATGATTCTCGAAGACGGACCGCTGTTCATCGCGGACACCCAAGTGAACCTGCACCCCACCCCCGAACAGATCGCCGAGATCGCCATCGGGGCTGCCCGCCACGTCCGGCGCTTTGGCATTGAGCCGAAAGTCGCGCTTTGTTCGCAAAGCCAGTTTGGCAATCAGGGCGAAGGGTCGGGCAAGCGCCTGCGCGCGGCGCTGCAAATCCTCGACGCAGGCAACCACGATTTCGTCTATGAAGGCGAGATGAATATCGACACCGCGCTTGATCCAGAATTGCGCGCGCGGCTGCTGCCCTGCAACCGGATGGAAGGGGCCGCCAATGTGCTGGTCTTCGCCCATGCCGACGCGGCCTCGGGTGTGCGTAACATCCTGAAAATGAAGGGCGATGGGCTTGAGGTTGGGCCGATCCTGATGGGGATGGGCAACCGGGCGCATATCGTGTCGCCCTCGATCACCGCGCGCGGGCTGCTTAACGTGGGCGCCATCGCGGGCACCCCGGTCGCGCATTACGGCTAAGCCCCCAAGCAAAACGCCGCCCCCTTCGGGGGACGGCGCTACGTGGTCGGGGATAGGTTTATTTACGGGGCGTGGCGGGCTTGATGTCCGCGACGGAGGACGGAGCCTTGGCGGCGGGTTTTGCCGCGGCCTTGGCTTGCTTCTTCTTGTTGCCGATTTTGTCACCCATGGTCGGGCCCTTTGTCATGCGAGGGGCGCTGGCCTCATGCCGCGCCTAACCTCATCATGACAAGAATCCTGCCGCAAACTGATCCGTTTTCGACCGAGATGTCGCAAACAACGCGCCGCCCCGAGAGGCGGCGCAATGCCGCTTAGAACCGCCAGTTAAACGCGCGGCTCACGCCGATGCGCATGGTCCATTGATCATCAGAACCGGCCTGCGTGATCGGGCTGTCGGCGGCGTCATTCAGCAGACGTTGATAGGCCACGGCCCCCTCAAGCGCCCATGCCTCATCCAGACGGTAGGTCGCCTGCACTTCGACGCCCGCGCCCAGCAGACCGCCTTCGGCCTCATAGGCCGCCAAGGTCGGTGTGGCCGTGTCGACGCCGAAATAAGTGTCGGCGTAGGTGTCATTGCCAAGGCTGAAACGCGGGCCTGCAGTGATGGTCCAACGCTCATCGGGGCGGAAAATTACGTCAGCGCCGATGTCGCCGGTCACGCCTTCATGCCCGCCAAACCCTTGACGCACTTTGCCGAAGACCTGCCAGTTCACCTCGCGGTAGACCACGCCGAAACCAAGTTCGACCGCCGCATCGATGTCCTCAAGCCCCGCCAGTTCGGGGTGATCGGAACTGTCACGCTCGCCCAGATAGCGGAACGCGCCAGTAAAGCCGAAACCGGTTTTGGGCGCTTCACCGATGTTGGTGCCGATCTTGCGCCCGCCCCATTCGAGCGAGCCAAAGGTAAAGGCCAAATCCGGCGTCGCGCGGTAGCTGCTGGCGCCCGGATAATCCGGTGCCGCCCCCACCCCGCCGCGCAGGGCGAAGTTGAAGGAACGGTCCTGCGCCGCAACCGGCAGCGCGGCAACCATGGCGAGGCAGGAAGCAAGGGGCAGAGAAAGGGCGAGACGCATGTGGGCAGGCTCCAAAGGTAATAGGGTTTCGGGGCAATCTAGCATGACGCGCCGCAACTGACAGGAACAATAGCGATCCGCTTGCCGAAATCTTTCTAAGCGGCCAGAGTGGCTGGAAATATTTGCGCGTCAGTACAGCTATACCCGGCCCGCGGGTTTGCCGCACAGTGCAACAGGAGGAGGAACACCATGGGATACCGCGAAACCTACGACCGCTGGCAGGCCGATCCGGAAGCCTATTGGCTGGAGCAGGCCGAGGCGATCGATTGGGACATCGCGCCGACGCGCGCGCTGTATGACCGGGGCGACCATATCTATGAGTGGTTCGCGGATGCCAGTGTAAACACCTGCTACAACGCTGTGGACCGCCATGTCGAACAGGGCAACGGCAAGCGCGTGGCGATCATCTATGACAGCCCGATCACTGGCAATAAATCGACCCTGACCTATAGCGAGTTGCAGGCCCATGTGGCCTCCCTCGCCGGCGCGCTGGTGGCGCAAGGTGTGGAAAAAGGCGACCGCGTGGTGATCTATATGCCCATGGTCCCCGAAGCGGTGGAGGCGATGCTGGCCTGCGCACGGATTGGCGCGATCCATTCGGTGGTGTTTGGCGGTTTTGCCTCAAGCGAGTTGGCGGTTCGGATCGACGATTGCAAACCCAAGGCGATCATCGCCGCCTCCTGCGGGGTCGAGCCGTCGCGCGTGGTCGATTACAAACCCTTGCTGGACGGGGCCATCGAACAGGCCACGCACAAACCCGACACCTGCATCATCCTGCAGCGCGGCCAGAAACCCTGTGAGTTGAACCCCGAGCGGGACATCGACTGGTACGCCGCTCAAGACGGCGTGCGCCCGGCCCCATGCGTTCCGGTTGAGGGGAACCACCCGGCCTATATCCTCTATACCTCTGGCACCACCGGCGCGCCCAAAGGCGTGGTGCGGCCCACCGCGGGGCATCTGGTGGCACTGAACTGGACCATGAAGAACGTCTACAATGTCGAACCGGGCGAGGTGTTCTGGGCCGCCTCTGATGTGGGCTGGGTCGTGGGCCACAGCTATATCTGCTACGCGCCACTCATTGCCGGGAACACCACTGTCATCTTTGAGGGCAAGCCCGTGGGTACCCCGGATGCGGGCACCTTCTGGAGGGTGATCGAAGAACATAAGGTCGCCAGTTTCTTCACCGCCCCCACCGCGATCCGCGCCGTGAAACGCGAAGATCCCAAGGGCGAGGAGATCAAGAAATACGACCTGTCGAGCCTGCGTGCGCTTTACCTCGCGGGGGAACGGGCCGATCCCGATACCGTCGAATGGGCGCAGGAGAAACTGGGCAAGCCGGTCTACGATCACTGGTGGCAGACCGAGACCGGCTATACCATCGTCGGCAACCCGGCGGGGCTTGAGGCGCTGCCGGTCAAGGTCGGCTCGCCCACCGTGCCGATGCCGGGCTATGACGTGCAGATTTTGGATGACCGGGGCGAACCGCTCCCTGCCGGAGAGTTGGGCGCGATTGCCATCAAGCTCCCCCTACCCCCCGGCACCCTGCCCGGCCTGTGGAACGCCGAAGACCGCTTTCGCAAATCCTACCTCGCCACCTTCCCCGGCTATTATGAGACTGGCGATGCGGGGCGGATTGATGAGGACGGCTATGTCTGGATCATGGCGCGCACCGATGACGTGATCAACGTCGCGGGCCACCGGCTGTCGACCGGCGCGATGGAAGAGGTCTTGGCGGGCCACCCCGATGTGGCCGAATGCGCCGTGGTGGGGGTCAGCGATGACCTTAAAGGCCAGTCGCCCGTCGGCTTCTTGTGCCTCACCAAAGGCGTCGACCGACCGCATGAGGAAATCGTCGCGGAATGCGTCACCCGAATGCGCGAACAGATCGGCCCCGTTGCCGCCTTTAAACAGGCCGTGGTGGTGGACCGCCTGCCCAAAACCCGCTCGGGCAAGATCCTCCGCGCGACCATCGTGAAAATCGCGGATGGGGAGGATTTCAAGCCGCCCGCGACCATCGACGACCCGGCAATCTTGGACGAGATTCGTGACGCGCTGAAAGGCATCGGCTACCCGCAAAGCTAACCAATCAGACCTATGGCGGTGGACCTTTGCAGGACTGGCGCTAAACTCAGACCCAAGGAAACGCGCGTGCCGTCCAGCCCGCGCGTTTTTTTACAATTGCGTTGCTTGCGCGAAATATGCGAAGCGCCACCGGAAATGCCCCCAAGCGGGGCCAACCACGACAGCACATTCAGTGGGTCTTTTCCCTCCCGGAGCTTGCCCTCCGGCCGCGCAGAAAGGTTTTCGACGTGCAGACACCCTATTACCTGATCGACAAGGCCAATCTCCGCGACAATATGGAGAAGATCGCCCGCCTGCGTGCCCTCTCAGGCGCGCGTTGCCTGCTGGCGCTGAAGTGTTTCGCCACTTGGTCGGTCTTCGATTTCATGTCCAAGTATATGGATGGCTCGACCTCATCATCGCTCTATGAGGTGCGGCTGGGGGCCGAGAAATTCCCCGGTGAGACCCATGCTTACTCCGTCGCCTATGCCGATCACGAGATCGACGAGGTGCTGGGCCACGCCGACAAGATCATCTTCAATTCCATCGGCCAGCTCGATAAGTTCGACACCCAATCCTCGGGCCACATCCGCGGCCTGCGCGCGAACCCCGGCGTCTCGACCTCGGAGTTCGATCTGGCCGACCCCGCGCGGCCGTTCAGCCGTCTGGGCGAGCACGACCCGGCAGCAATTGACGCGGTCGCAGATCGGATCACCGGGCTGATGTTCCACAACAACTGCGAGAACGATAGTTTCGAGCGTTTCGACGAGATGCTTACCCTGATCGAAGACCGCTTCGGCGCGGTGCTGCACAAGATGGACTGGATCAGCCTCGGTGGCGGCATCCATTTCACGGGCGTGGACTACCCGCTTGATGATCTGGCGCTGCGGCTGAAATCCTTCGCCGAAGCCTTTGGCGTGCAGGTCTACCTAGAGCCGGGTGAGGCCGCGATTACCGGGGCTGCGACGCTGGAGGTCACGGTGCTCGACACGATGCACAACGGTAAGAACCTCGCCATCGTCGACAGCTCGATCGAGGCACATATGCTCGACCTGCTGATCTACCGCGAACCGGCCAAGATCGCGCCCGGCACCGGCGACCACGAATGGATGATCTGCGGCAAGTCCTGCCTTGCGGGCGATATCTTTGGCGAGTTCCGTTTTGACGCGCCGCTAAAGGCGGGCGACCGCATCTCGTTCCAAGACGCTGCCGGTTACACGATGGTCAAGAAAAACTGGTTCAACGGCGTCAAAATGCCCGGCATCGCAGTACGCGAGTTGGACGGAACCACCCGAATGGTGCGCGATTTCGACTATGACGATTTCGCCGCTGCCCTGTCGTGACAAGAAAGAGGTCAACACTATGAAACGCAATGTTCTTATCATCGGCGCGGGCGGCGTCGCACAGGTTGTGGCGCATAAATGCGCGCAGAATAATGATCGTTTGGGTGAGCTTCATATCGCCAGCCGCACGGTTTCCAAATGCGAGGCGATCATCGCCAGCGTGCATGAGAAAAACGCGATGAAACAGGACGGCGTGTTCAAGGCGCACGAAGTCGATGGCATGGACACCGCCGCTGTCGCCGCCCTGATCAAGGAAACCGGCTGCCAGATCGTGATCAACGTGGGCTCGCCTTTCGTGAACATGACCGTGCTGCAGGCCTGCATCGACACCGGTGCCGCCTATATCGACACCGCGATCCACGAAGACCCCCGCAAAATCTGCGAGACCCCGCCGTGGTATGGCAACTACGAATGGAAGCGCCGCGAGGCCTGCGCCGAGGCGGGTGTGACCGCGATTCTAGGGGCTGGCTTTGATCCGGGTATGGTCAACGCCTTCGCCCGTTTCGCAGTTGATGAGTTCATGGACGAGGTCAAATCCATCGACATCGTCGACATCAACGCAGGCGACCACGGCAAGTATTTCTCGACCAACTTCGACCCTGAGATCAACTTCCGCGAGTTCACCGGCACCGTCTACAGCTGGCAGGAAGGCGAGTGGAAAGAGAACAAGATGTTCGAAGTCGGCCGCGAATGGGATCTGCCCGTCGTCGGCAAGCAAAAGGCCTATATGTCGGGCCATGATGAGGTGCATTCGCTGGCCGCGAACTACCCCCACGCCGACGTGCGTTTCTGGATGGGTTTTGGCGATCACTACATCAATGTGTTCACCGTCTTGCAGAACCTCGGCTTGCTCTCCGAACAGCCTGTGACCACCGCCGAAGGGCTTGAGGTCGTGCCGCTGAAAGTGGTGAAGGCCGTACTCCCCGACCCGTCGGGCCTTGCGCCGAACTACATCGGCAAAACCTGCATCGGTGATCTGGTGAAGGGCGTGAAGGACGGCGAAGAGGTTGAGGTTTTTGTCTATAACGTGGCCGATCACAAGGACGCCTATAACGAGGTCGGCAGCCAAGGCATTTCCTACACCGCAGGCGTGCCGCCCGTGGCCTTTGCGATGCTGATCGCCGATGGCACCTATGATGGCGGCACCATGGTCAATGTCGAAGAACTGGACCCGAAACCGCTGTTCGGTCTGCTGGATGACATTGGCCTGCCGACCCGCGTGAAAGACGACAAGGGCGACCGCGCTTGGCACGAGGCCTGAGCCTCTCTTGAAACGTAAAAGGCGACCCCCAAGAGCGTCGCCTTTTTTTAATGCCAGCTACGAAAATCAGTATTTCGCAGCGAAGTCATCGACTTGACGCTCGGCCTCATCTTTGGCGATGCCATAGCGTTCTTGAATCTTACCCACCAACTGCTCGCGGTTGCCGCGCGCTTCGGTGATTTCATCATCGGTCAGATCACCCCATTGCGATTTCACCGCGCCGGTCATCTGGTTCCAATTGCCTTCGATACGGTCCCAATTCATGTCAGGTCTCCTTTCATAGGCTGTGAAGATGCGGGATTGTCCCGCTCTTGCAGGTACAACGCTGGCGCGAAGTCAGGGTTCCCTGCCCGAGGAGCGCAGAGGCGGAAAGACGCCGTCTGCAGGGCCGCAGTGACGGGGGACGTTAGTTGAACTGTTCCGAGATCAACCGCTCTTCCAACCCATGACCGGGATCGAAGAGGATCCGATGGCTCACGCTTGGATCCGAAGAGACCTCAACCGTGGTCACATCGCGGTGCGATTGCCCGTCGGCATCCGCCATCACAGGGCGTTTTTGCGGCTCTTGCACATCAAAGCGCACCGTCGCCCGTTTCGGCAGCAACGCCCCGCGCCAGCGGCGTGGGCGAAAGGCCGCAATCGGGGTCAAGGCCAGCACATCCGACCCAATCGGCAGGATCGGCCCATGCGCGGAGTAGTTATAAGCGGTGGAGCCCGCAGGCGTCGCGACCAGCGCCCCGTCGCAGACCAGTTCTTCCATCCGCTGCCGCCCATCTATCGTGATGCGCAGCTTGGCCGCCTGCGGCCCCGCGCGCAGCAAGGACACCTCATTGATCGCAAGCGCGGTTGAGATGGTCCCGTCGATATGGGTGGCGCGCATGACCAGAGGGTTAATCACCGCCTCTTCCGCCGCCGCCAGCCGCGCTTGCAAGTCGCCCTCGCGGTAGGCATTCATCAAAAAGCCGATGGTGCCGCGGTTCATCCCATAGACCGGCGCGTCCATATCTTGGGTGCTGTGCAGCGTATGCAGCATAAAGCCGTCCCCGCCCAACGCTACGATCACCTCGGCCTTTCGCAGAGGCACATCACCATAACGCCCGATCAAAGCGGCCCGCGCCGTCTGGGCCACGCTGGCGCGGCTGGCCACAAAGGCAATTTTCATGGACATGGCTGCTGGCTCATCCCGGCGAAGTTTCCGATCATCGGCGTTTGGGGCCAAAACAATCACATTATTCCGCGCGCCACCAGTGTTGACGCACATATCTTGCAACCTGTCGGTTTACAGCCTTCACCTCGGCCCGCGTTTCCGATAGGCAACACGCGAAACCAGCCCCAATGAGGATCCCCTGATGTCCGATTTCTTCACCAAATCTCTTGCTGATTCCGACCCGGCCCTCGCCGCTGCGATTGATGCCGAACTGGGCCGCCAGCGCGACGAGATCGAGTTGATCGCCAGTGAGAACATCGTCTCTGCTGCGGTGCTTGAGGCGCAGGGCAGCATCATGACCAATAAATACGCCGAAGGCTATCCGGGCCGTCGGTATTATGGCGGGTGCGAGCATGTCGACGTGGCCGAGAACCTTGCTATCGAACGCGCCTGTGCGCTGTTCGACTGCGCATTCGCCAACGTCCAGCCGAACTCGGGCAGCCAAGCGAACCAAGGTGTCTTTACCGCGCTGCTGCAACCCGGCGACACCATTCTGGGTATGAGCCTTGATGCCGGGGGTCACCTGACCCACGGGGCCAAGCCGAACCAATCCGGCAAATGGTTCAACGCCGTACAATACGGTGTGCGCAAACAGGACAACCTGCTGGATTACGACCAAGTTGCCGAACTGGCGGCTGAGCATAAGCCCAAGATGATCATCGCCGGTGGCTCCGCCATTCCACGCCAGATCGACTTTGCCAAAATGCGTGAGATTGCCGACAGCGTGGGCGCCTACCTGCTGGTCGACATGGCCCATTTCGCGGGCCTCGTGGCTGCGGGTGAGCACCCCTCCCCCTTCCCGCATGCGCATGTGGCGACGACCACGACACACAAGACCCTGCGCGGCCCGCGCGGCGGCATGATCCTGACCAATGACGAAGCGATCTCGAAAAAGATCAACTCGGCGATTTTTCCCGGCATTCAGGGTGGCCCCCTGATGCATGTGATCGCAGCCAAGGCCGTGGCCTTTGGCGAAGCGCAGCGCCCCGAGTTCAAAGCCTATGCCAAACAGGTCATCGCCAATGCACAGGCCCTGTCGGATCAGTTGATCAAAGGCGGCCTCGACACCGTGACTCATGGCACCGACACCCATGTGGTGCTGGTCGATTTGCGCCCCAAAGGCGTGAAGGGCAATGACACCGAGAAGGCTCTGGGCCGGGCGCATATCACCTGCAACAAGAACGGCGTGCCGTTTGATCCCGAAAAGCCGATGGTAACCTCGGGCATTCGTCTCGGCTCCCCCGCAGGCACGACGCGCGGCTTCGGTGAGGCCGAGTTCCGCCAGATCGCCGATTGGATCATCGAAGTGGTCGACGGGCTTGCGGCCAATGGTGCTGAAGGCAATGCCGAGGTTGAGGCGAAAGTCGCCGCCGAAGTGGAAGCGCTGTGCCAGCGTTTCCCGATGTATCCGAACCTGTAAGCAATTGGGCCCTCGCAGCGATGCGGGGGCCTTTCTTTGCCCGGAATCAAGGCGCCCTGCGCCGCCGGGCAGCGCCCGACCGCCCCATGGGCGGGCGCTTCTGCGACGAAGCACGTCAAATCACCCCCACATCAAACTTGAGAAATAAAGTGGTCTCGGCGCGGTTGCGATGCCCACCCGCGGTCGGGCGCTACCCTCTGATGCTCTGTCACGCTCCCCCTTGCCGATCCCCCCTCCCCGCGCCACATTCTTCCGCAAAGGAGAACCGCATGATCATTCACCCCAAAGGCAGCCGCCCCTCTGAGCCCGGCCCCGAAGATTACTTCACCGGAGAGGTCGAGATGGCCCCGCTGATCTCTGCCCCGGCCCCCGCCCGCCTGCGCGGGGTGACGGTGACCTTCCAGCCCGGAGCGCGCACAGCGTGGCATGTCCACCCCTTGGGCCAGACCCTGATCGTCACCGAAGGCACCGGCCGCGCCCAGACCGAAGGCAGCCCGGTGCAAACGCTTAACAAAGGCGATGTCGTCTGGTTCGGCCCCGGAGAGAAACACTGGCACGGCGCCGCGCCAGACAGCGCCATGACCCATATCGCCCTGCAAGAGGCGCAGGTCGGCGAGGCTGTCGAATGGATGGAAAAGGTGACGGACGCGGATTACGACCCGGCCTAAGCCCTTGGGCGCGGCGGCTTAAACGTAGCCGCGCCACCAAAGCCAGATCACGAAGCCCACGAAAACCACGAGGATGTTAAAGGCCACCACCGCCAAACGATCCAGAATGATCCCGCGCCGCCGGGCCTTGGGGTCGATCTCACGCAAATGCGCCGTGACCCGGTTGAAGGCCGCCCAAACGGGGGCATCCTCCAGCTGGCGGGCGATATGAGGGTTGGCGACCAGATGTTCGGTCTTGCTCAGCAACACCCCATCGCCGCGAATGCCGCGCGGCAGTTCCGGCCCGGCGCGGTGAAACGCCTCGCGCAGATCGCGGGCTTTGATGCGCAGCCTGTCCTCGAACAGGGGGCGCAGCGCCTCGGCGCGGGTGTTGAAATCTTGGCGGTCAATCATGCGCGCATCTAATCGCTCTGGTCCCCGGGCTGCAATGCCCGTAATTTGACCGCATGTTGAATTACACCGAATATGGCGAAGCCGCCGCCGACCGTCCGTCCCTGTTTATCGTTCATGGCCTCTATGGCTCTGGCCGCAACTGGGGCGTCATCGCGAAACGTCTTTCCGACAATCGCCACGTCGTCACGGTGGACATGCGTAACCACGGCAGCAGCCCGCATCACGACACCCATAGCTATCCCGAGATGGCGCAGGATCTGGCCGAGGTAATCACGCATCTGGGCGGCCCGGTGGACATCTGCGGTCACTCCATGGGCGGCAAGGCGGTGATGATCCTGGCGCTGACCCAGCCCCATCTGCTGCGCCGGGTGATCGTCGCCGATATCGCGCCCGTCACCTATGGGCACACACAGCAGATGTTCATCGACGCCATGCGCGGCGTGGACCTCACCCAGATCGAACGCCGCTCGGACGCCGAAGCGCAACTGGCCACAGCCGGGGTAGAGCGCGCGTTGCAGAGTTTCTTTACCCAATCGCTCGACGTGCCCGGAAAACGCTGGCGGCTGAACCTCGACGCGCTAGAGGCTGAGATGCCCAAGATCATCGGCTGGCCTGATGATGTGAGCGGGCAATTTGCCGGGCCGACTCTGTTCCTCTCGGGGGGGGCCTCGGACTATGTTCAGCCCGAACATCGCGAGGCGATCAAGGCGCTTTTCCCGCAAGCGCGCTTTGCCAAAATCCCCGGCGCGGGGCATTGGCTCCACGCGGAAAAACCGCGCGAGTTCGAGGCGACGCTGCGCATCTTTCTAAACGCCGAAGGCGCCCCGCCTGTGGGCTGACCCCATCCGCCCCGCCAGATCGCCCCAGCACAGCGCCCGCAAGGGTTGAACAGACGGCCCCGCCCTTATTTATGGGGCCGTCAAAGCCATTCCCCCCTTGCAGCCCGTGCCGCCATCCCTATAAGGCAGGACAATTTGCAAAATTAGGGGGCCGCCATGCCGAAACGTACCGACATCCAGTCGATCATGATCATTGGTGCGGGGCCGATTGTCATCGGACAAGCCTGCGAGTTCGATTATTCCGGCGCACAAGCCTGTAAAGCGCTGAAAGAGGAAGGCTACCGCGTCATCCTCGTCAACTCCAACCCGGCCACGATCATGACCGATCCAGGGCTCGCCGATGCCACCTATATCGAGCCCATCACACCCGAGATCGTCGCCAAGATCATCGAAAAAGAGCGCCCCGATGCGCTGCTGCCCACCATGGGCGGCCAGACGGGCCTTAACACCTCGCTCGCGCTCGAAGAGATGGGCGTGCTTGAGAAATTCGGCGTCGAGATGATCGGTGCCAAGCGCGAAGCCATCGAGATGGCCGAAGACCGCAAACTCTTCCGCGAGGCGATGGACCGTTTAGGCATCGAAAACCCCAAAGCCACCATCGTCACCGCGCCCAAGCGCGAGGACGGCAAGAAAGACCTCGCCGCTGGCGTGAACCTCGCCCTTGAGGCGCTGGAATACGTCGGCCTTCCCGCGATCATCCGCCCCGCCTTTACCATGGGCGGCACCGGCGGCGGCGTGGCTTACAACCGCGAGGATTACGAATTCTACTGCCGCTCGGGCATGGATGCCTCGCCGATGGGGCAAATCCTCGTCGATGAGTCGCTGCTGGGCTGGAAAGAATACGAGATGGAAGTGGTGCGCGACACCGCCGACAACGCCATCATCGTCTGCTCGATCGAGAACATCGACCCGATGGGCGTGCATACCGGCGACAGCATCACCGTGGCCCCGGCCCTGACGCTCACGGACAAAGAATACCAGATCATGCGCAACCACTCGATCGCCGTGCTGCGCGAGATCGGAGTAGAGACCGGCGGCTCCAACGTGCAATGGGCCGTGAACCCCGCCGATGGCCGCATGGTCGTGATCGAGATGAACCCGCGCGTTTCGCGCTCCTCGGCGCTGGCGTCCAAGGCGACCGGCTTCCCGATCGCCAAGATCGCGGCGAAGCTTGCCGTGGGCTTCACGCTGGATGAACTCGACAACGACATCACCGGCGTCACGCCCGCGTCTTTCGAGCCGACCATAGACTATGTGGTCACCAAGATCCCGAAATTCGCCTTTGAAAAATTCCCCGGGGCCGAGCCTTACCTCACCACCGCGATGAAATCGGTGGGCGAGACCATGGCCATTGGCCGCACCATCCACGAGAGCCTGCAAAAGGCGCTGGCCTCGATGGAATCGGGCCTCACCGGTTTTGACGAAGTGGCCATCCCCGGTCTCAACGACGATCTGCCCGGTGATGCGCCTGAAAACATGGCCGCGTTGATCAAAGCGGTTTCGGCCCCCACACCCGACCGCATGCGCACCATCGCCCAAGCCATGCGCCACGGCATGAGCGATGAGGACCTGCACGCGCATACGATGTTCGACCCTTGGTTCCTCGCCCGTATCCGCGAGATCATCGAGGCAGAAGAAGCCATCCGGGCAAGCGGCCTGCCAACCGAGGGAGATAGTTTCCGCGACCTCAAGATGATGGGTTTCACCGACGCCCGCCTCGCCATGCTGACCGACCAGAGCGAGGCCGCCGTCCGCGACGCGCGGTTGGGGCTTGGGGTCAAGGCGGTCTTCAAACGCATCGACACCTGTGCCGCCGAATTCGAGGCCCAAACGCCTTACATGTATTCGACCTATGAGGCCCCGCTGATGGGCGAAGCGGAATGCGAGGCGCGGCCCTCGGACCGCAAAAAGGTCGTGATCTTGGGCGGTGGCCCGAACCGCATCGGGCAAGGCATTGAGTTCGACTATTGCTGTTGCCACGCCTGTTACGCGCTCACCGACGCGGGCTATGAGACCATCATGGTCAACTGCAACCCCGAGACGGTTTCGACCGACTATGACACGAGCGATAGGCTGTACTTTGAGCCGCTGACCTTTGAACACGTCATGGAAATCCTGCGCGTCGAGCAGGAGAACGGCACGCTGCACGGCGTCATCGTTCAGTTCGGCGGCCAGACCCCCTTGAAGCTTGCCAATGGCCTGCAAGAGGCCGGCATCCCGATCCTTGGCACCACGCCCGACATGATCGATCTGGCCGAAGACCGCGAGCGTTTCCAGCAGCTTGTGCTGAACCTTGGCCTGAAACAACCACACAACGGCATCGCCCATTCCGACGCCGAGGCGATGGAAATCGCCAAGGAAATCGGCTTCCCGCTGGTGATCCGCCCCTCCTACGTTCTGGGTGGCCGCGCGATGGAGATCGTCCGCGATCAGGCCAGCCTTGAGCGCTACATCACCAATGCGGTGGTCGTGTCCGGTGACAGCCCCGTGTTGCTCGACAGCTACCTCTCGGGCGCGGTGGAACTGGATGTCGACGCCCTTTGCGACGGCGAGAATGTCCATGTCGCGGGCATCATGCAGCATATCGAAGAGGCGGGCGTTCACTCCGGCGACAGCGCCTGCTCCCTGCCGCCCTACTCGCTCCCGCGCGAAATCATCGCAGAGGTCGAAGAGCAGACCCGCGCGCTGGCAAAGGCGCTTAACGTCGTGGGCCTGATGAACATCCAGTTCGCAGTGAAAGACGGCGAGATCTACCTCATTGAGGTCAACCCCCGCGCCTCGCGCACCGTGCCCTTCGTGGCCAAGGCGACGGACAGCGCCATCGCCTCCATCGCCGCGCGGATCATGGCTGGGGAGCCGCTCAGCAACTTCCCGCAGCGCCCGCCCTACCCCGATCAGGCCGCATATGAAGACACCCTTCCGCTGGGCGATCCGATGACATTGGCCGACCCGAATATGCCGTGGTTCTCGGTCAAAGAAGCGGTTCTGCCCTTCGCCCGTTTCCCCGGCGTCGACACGCTTTTGGGGCCGGAAATGCGCTCCACCGGCGAGGTCATGGGCTGGGACCGCGACTTCCCCCGCGCCTTCCTCAAGGCACAGATGGGCGCTGGCAACCCACTGCCGCGCAACGGCTGTGCCTTCCTCTCTGTCAAGGACGCCGACAAGGGCCAAAATATGCTGGAGGCCGCGGAAATCCTGCTGGACCAAGGCTTTACCCTGATCGGCACCCGCGGCACCGCGGAATGGCTCACTGCCAATGGCCATGCCTGCGATGTGGTGAACAAGGTCTACGAGGGACGCCCCGACATCACCGACATGATGAAAAACGGCGATGTACATCTGGTGATGAATACCACCGAAGGCGCGCAGGCGGTCGAAGACAGCAAGTCGATCCGCTCTATCGCGCTTTACGACAAGATCCCCTACTTCACCACCGCCGCAGGCGCCCATGCCGCGGCACTGGCGATCAAGGCGCAGGCCGAGGATGCAATCGGTGTGAAAGCGCTTCAGGGGTAAGAAATCGGGGCTGTCCATTGGGCAGCCCCTTTTTTCAGGCGGCGCAGTGCCCGCTTAGCTGATGACGCACCTTATCCAGCAAAGCTGGGGCGCGAAACGCATCCTTGTGGCATGCGACACGCTGACCTCTTTGGCCTCCAAGCCGATCTGCGCAATCGGTTCGTGGGTAAAACTTGTCTCGACCAGCACCAGACGGTCGCCATCGGCCATCAGCGGCACGCGCTCACGCGAGAGACCGGCGATAAAGTCGAGATCGAGCAGGCTGTCCAGACCGACCCCCTGCGAGAAATCCACCGCGAGGATCCGACGGCCCAGACTGTCACAGTCCAGAATGCAGCGCACCTGAGTGATCCGCAAAGAGACCTCATACCCGGTGAGCTGCTCTGCGACCGATTGCAGCCCCAATAGGTCAGCGGCGGTGATTGGCGTCGTCTGGCGCGACAGGCTGTCGGCGATGACGGCGGTGGCATCGGTCGCCATCCCGCGCACCCGAAAGGCATCCGTGAAGGTCAGCATCGCCATGATCGACCAAACCAGCAAAGGCAGCAGCACCAAGAAGGCAATCGTCTGGCTGCCCTCTTCGGACTGGAAAAAACGCTCTAAAGAAATCGCCCTCATCCGCGTGGCTCCGTTACGAAAGCGGTGGTGACCCGCACGCCGTATTGCCCGTCGGACCCTTCGGGCAGTTGACGGCCCAAACCGGTCCCCGGCAAAAGCGGCTCAAAAAGTCGACACACCCGCATCATCATCAGATTGTTCTGCTGCCCGGGCAGGAAGCCGTTTGCCGGGTCGAAATCTTCGTCCCGGTCCACGCAAGGTGCAGGCCCGCCCAAGTCGGCCCAATCGGCAATCGGCATGGCGCGCATCTCGATCCGGATATTTTCTAGGCAGCCCGCATCAAAGACCGAACGCTCGCAAATCAGCGCCTTCATCGCGTCATAGCCCGGCGTGGCGCCAGTCGCCAGACGCACGTCCCGCACGGCCAAATTGGTAGCACGGCGCAGCATGATCTCCCGCGCGCTCCACAGACCGGTCTCAAGCGCAAGGAAGAAGAAGTAAAAGACCAGCGGCAACAGGATGACGAACTCAACGGTGACCCCGCCCGCCTCGGACCGGCGAAAGCGGTCTTTGAGAAAGCGGATCATTTCGTCAGCCTCAGCATAGAGATGGACGCGGCGATCATGTCGAATGCGGTTTGGATTTCCAAACCCTGAACGTCGAAGTAATGGGCCTCGGATGAGGCGCAATCTTTCAGGAGGTTGAGTGAATTCGTGTTATCGACATCCATGCCGATGGAATAAATAACAACCCCCGCGGCATTAGCCACGCCGCAAATTTGGCGGAGGCGTCGGTCTTTTTCCGTAGCATCAACCGTCCACTGAACATAGTCGCGATAAAGCGCCGCGCGGTAACTCCAATAGTTATCGAAGCGCCGCCCGTACATGTTGTAGCCATAGTAATAAGGTGACATTTCCGCCCAGACTTCGGGCCAATCGAGACGCTCTTCACTGGCCCGGTTCGCAAAGCGGTAGCCTGAGTTGTTGGCGATTGTGTCAGTGCTCCACATGCGCTGGCTTCCAAATGGATGCTGAGCATAGAAATAGGCTTCGGGATAAGTTCTGTCGCCGTCGTTCTCAGACCAGTTCTCCGAAGATTCTACAGTGTAATACGTGCTGCTACCGTAGGTCGTTCTGATCAAATCTGATCGACCCGATGCGAATTCGGGTTTCAAGCGATATTCCTCGCGGTTCTCCCCGTCGGTCATTAGCACCAATACCTTCATGCTATTGTCGGCACCATAGACATGAGGACGCCCCTGAAATGCCGGGTCGATCTGGCCCGCGGCGATCAATCCCGAAACGGGATCTTGTGCCGATGGGTCTAGCAGGGCGAGCCCCCATTTTGCTCCCATATCGATTGAAGTCGAACCCAAACCGGTGAGCGCGGAAATTTGGGTCTTTAACTCGGCAGGGGAACTCGACAGAGGTGTCACCGCAAAACCCCCATCGAAACGGCACACCCACTGTCCTGTCATCGGCGTCCAAGTGGAGTCGCTGCCAATGAGGAAATGACCGGTGCGCTGCAATTCCGCCCTCGTGTTGATCCCTAGATTGGTGAAGTCGCTCGCATCAAAGTCGACGCAATGTGAATAGTCATGCTCCTGAGTGGCCGTATACTGGCCCAACAACGCCGAGCCGGGGTTCACCTTGGTCGAATACGGAACGAGCGAAATCGATACACGCCCCTCTTCGGAATCGCTCAGGATCGTCTCAACAAAATCACTGGCCGCATTTTTGAGCAGGTCAAGTTTGATCATCCTACTGCCGTCGCTGGACCTTTCCGTCATCGACCCCGACACGTCGAGCACGAGCGAAATCTCGATATCTTCCACCCGCTCGGTCGCCTCTGACGTGATCGTCATGCCGAGCGTGTCGATGTCGAAAAATCGAAAGAAATAGGTGTTCAGCCCGGCGGGAAGCGAGGCTTCGACCGTCCGCCCCACCAAAATGCCGCCGATCTTTTCTTCGCTCGTGTCGATCGCCACCTCGGAGGGGTCAAGCCCCGCAGACGTCAGGTAGCTGCGCACGACCTCTTCGGGGTCGAGGTTTTGCGACAGGCTGGCCGCGGCCAGCACGGCGTTGTCGAGGTGGGTCTGAAATGTGGTCCGCGTCCGCTCGTGGTTCGCCAGATCCACGGCCAGACCGCCAAAGATCGTAATGCCGAAAAACACGACCAACATAAGGACCAGCATCCCGCCGGCCTCGTCCTTGGAAAAACGCTTCACCCGATCGAAAAGCATTCGACTAATAACTTTGCGCCTCATGACACCTCTCTTTTTCGGAGGTTGAATTCGTGAGCAAATTCTGTGCTCTAGGCTGCGGCATCCGTCATTGATGGACCTGTAAATCACGCGCCGAAATGGCCGCCGCCCTCAAAAAAAATCTGTCTGTTCTCGTTCAATTAATGATTGCTAACGAGCGATCACTGCGCCCTGCCGGTTGCATAGTCAAGCCAGCGCGCATCGTCATAGGCGATCAAATTTTTCAACTGTAGCGGCATTCACACGCCTGCCACCTCAAAGCCGTGGCAAGTCCCGCGCGGTTTCGCTAAAGTATGAAACCTGCACCTTGCTGCCCCTGCATCAGAGTGCGCCGACCATGACAACGGCCCCTTGCAATTCCACCGGGGCTGCTCAGCTTTAGTAGACCAGCCACGCCGTTGGAGAGAAAGGGATCACACCGATGTATCAAGCCGCCATCACCGGCACGGGCGTTTTCACGCCTCAGCAGACCATCACCAACGCCGAACTGGTCGAAGCCTTCAACGCCTATGCCGACCTTTACAACGCCGAGAATGCCGAGGCGATCGACGCAGGCACCCTAGAGGCCAAGGCGCATTCCTCGGAAGAGTTCATCGTCAAAGCCAGCGGCATTGAGCAGCGCTATGTCATGGACAAATCCGGCGTGTTGGACCCCAATGTCATGCACCCCCTGCTGCGCCAGCGCGCGGATGAGGAACCCTCCCTAATGGCGGAAATGGCGGTTGATGCTGCGCAAAAGGCGCTCGCTGCCGCTCGAAAGTCCGCCGATGATGTGGATGCGGTGATCTGCGCGGCTTCCAATCTTGAGCGCGCCTACCCCGCCGTGGCCATCGAAATTCAAGAGCTTCTGGGCGTGAAGGGTTTTGCCTTCGACATGAACGTAGCCTGTTCTTCGGCCACATTCGGCATTCAGGCGGCGGCTGATATGATCCGCTCCGGCTCCATCCGCTCTGCCTTGGTGGTGAACCCGGAAATTTGTTCGGCTCACCTCGAATGGCGCGACCGGGATTGCCACTTCATCTTTGGCGATGTCGCCACCGCCACTCTGCTGGAGCGTGCCGAAGATGTCGAAGGCCCCTGTTTCGATGTCATCTCTACCCGCTGCGCGACTGAGTATTCTAACAACATCCGAAACAACAATGGCTTCCTCCGCCGGTCCCGCCCCGACGGGCTGAGCGACCGACGCGACATGCAGTTCATGCAGAATGGGCGCAAAGTGTTTAAGGAAGTGTTGCCCATGGTGGCCGATCATATCGGCGGGCATATGGCCGACAATGGGCTGGAGTCCGACGACCTTAAACGCATTTGGCTGCATCAGGCGAACAAATCGATGAACGATTTCATCGGGCGCAAGGTGCTGGGCCGGGAGCCTGAGCTAGGCGAACAGCCCAACATTCTGCAAGACTACGCCAACACCTCCTCCGCTGGGTCGATCATCGCTTTTGCTAAGAATTCCGATGACCTGCAAGACGGGGACACGGGGCTGATCTGCTCTTTCGGGGCGGGCTATTCCGTTGGATCGGTGATCGTTAAAAAGCGCGGTTAACCGCCCGCACCTTGCCCCGCCCGCCTGCGAGATCGAGGCGGGGTTTCTATCTTGATCCGCTGTCATGGGCGGCGTAACACCCTGCCCATGGCAAAGCTCTACTTCAATTACTCCACCATGAACGCTGGCAAATCCACGGTGCTGCTGCAGGCGGCGCATAACTATGTGGAGCGCGGGATGGTGCCCTATCTGCTGACTGCGCAGTTCGACAATCGCGCGGGCGAAGGGCGCATCGCCTCGCGCATCGGCATCGGGCAAGAGGCCGATACCTTCGCCCCGGGCGAAGACCTTCTGGCCAAGATCGAAAGCCGGTTAGAGCAAGGCCCCTGCGCCTGTATCTTTGTCGATGAGGCGCAGTTTCTTGAGGTTGAGCAGGTCTGGCAACTGGCCCGCGCGGTGGATGATTTGGGCGTGCCGATCATGTGTTTTGGGCTGCGGGTCGATTTCCGGGGTGAGCTTTTCCCCGGCTCGGCCACGCTGCTCGCGCTGGCCGATGAGATGCGCGAAGTGCGCACCATTTGCCATTGTGGGAAGAAAGCCACGATGGTCGTCCGCCGCGACGCCGAAGGGCAAGCGATGCGGGATGGCGCACAGGTGCAGATCGGCGGGAACGAGACCTATGTCTCACTCTGCCGCAAACACTGGCGCGCCGCCGTGGGTGACGGTTAAACTCGGTTCGGCGGGGTCTCTCCGTCAATGAAGGCTTGTAGATTGGCCACAGCCATCAGCCCCATATCGACGCGGACCTCATGCGCCGCCGTGCCCAGATGCGGCAGCAGCACAACATTGTCGAGATCGCGCAGCGCCTGCGGGACTTTTGGTTCAAATTCATAGACATCCAAACCCGCGCCGCCGATGCGCCCCGCTTGCAGTGCTTCGATCAATGCGGCCTCCTGCACCACATCGCCGCGGGCGATGTTGATCAGATGGGCATGGGGCTGCATCGCCCCGAGCACGGTTTCATCAATCAAATGCCGTGTCTCGCCGCCGCCGGGCACGGCAATAACAAGCACATCTACGGCTTCGACCAGCGCAGTCAGGCTTTCGACACGGGAAGCGGGGAAATCGAGGTCTTTCTCACTGCGGTTAAAATAACTGACCTGCATCTCGAACCCATAGTGACACCGCCGCGCGATGGCCTGCCCGATCCGGCCCATGCCGACGATGCCGACCCGCTTGCCGGTCAGGTGCAGCCCCAGCATCTGCGTCGGGTGCCACCCTTCCCATGCGCCCGAGCGGACCAGCCGCTCCCCTTCGGCGGCACGGCGGGCGGACATCAGCATGAGTGTCATGGCGACATCCGCCGTGGCATCGGTGACGGCGCCGGGGGTGTTGGTCACCTCCACCCCCGCGGCGCGGGCCGCGGCGGCGTCGATATGGTTATACCCAACGCCGAAATTCGCGAGGATCTTGCAGCGCGGAACGGGCACATCGGCAAAGACTTCGGCCGAGAATACATCCCCCAAGGTCGGCATTACCCCGTCATAGTCGCGCAAAGCCGCGCGCATTTCCGCGGCCGAGAGGGGCGCGGTTTCCTCGCGAACGGTTACTTCGCAGCCCGTGAAGGTGCTAGTGACCTCTTTGGGCAAGGGTCTGGCAATCAGTATCTTTTTCAATGCATCCGCCCTCCTTCGGGCACTTTTTGATCGGGCGACAACAGCACGATCTCTCCGTCCTTATCCGGTAGGCCAAGCACCAGCACCTCGGACATGAAAGGCCCGATCTGGCGCGCGGGGAAGTTCACCACGGCCATGACCTGCCGCCCCACCAGCGTTTCGGGTGTATAATGCGCCGTGATCTGGGCAGAGGTCTTACGCTCCCCGATCTCAGCGCCGAAATCCACCCAGAGTTTGATCGCCGGTTTGCGCGCTTCGGGAAAGGCTTCGGCCCGAGTCACGGTGCCGACGCGAATGTCGACCTTGAGAAAATCGTCAAAAGTGATCTCAGCCATTGGCCAACTCCCGCGATCTGTCTGCGGCAGCGGCCACAGCGCGTTTCAACAAGGGCGGGAAGCCTTCGGCCTCATCCATCAGCACCTCAAGCGCCGCTTGGGTGGTGCCATTGGGGCTGGTCACGTTGACGCGAAGCTGGGCGGGGTCTTCTTCGGCCTGCATCGCCAGCGCCCCTGCCCCGGCCACGGTCGCCTTGGCCAATTGCATGGCCAGTTCTTCGGGCAAGCCTTGTGCCACACCGGCGGCGGCCATGCATTCGATCATGTGAAAGACATAGGCCGGGCCCGAGCCGCTGACCCCCGTGACCGCGTCGATCTGCGCCTCTTCCGACAGACGCACAATCTCGCCCACGGCACTGAGCAGGGTCTCAGCCTCATCCAAAGACCGGCTGCCCGCCTTGGCGTTGCCAACGATGGCGGTGATCCCTTTGGAAATGGCAGCGGGGGTATTGGGCATGGCCCGAACGATGGGTGTGTCGCCGCCGAGGACGCTTTCGAAATAGCCGATGGTGGTGCCCGCCGCGACGCTGACGAAAAGCGTCTCCCCATTGCCCATCGCCTGAAGCGTCGGCAGCGCATCCGCCATCATCTGCGGCTTGACCGCCACCAGCACCACCGCTGGCGCAGCAGGCAGATCGGCGTTCAGGTTCACGCCCGTGCTTTGCAGCCAATCGGAGGGCTTGGGGTCCACCACCCAAACCGAGCTTGCAGGCAGTCCCTTTGCCAGCCAGCCTTCCAACATGGCCGATCCCATTTTGCCACAGCCCAGCAAAACCAAGCCGTCGCGCGCCACTCTGCCGTCTTTCATCGTCATCCCCCGAAGTTGTTCGGGGACTTTGTTACGCCCGGCCGTAAGCCTCTGCAATGGCGACATCCATCGCGGCCTTGGGGGTTTGATCGCCCCAGACGAGCAATTGCAGCGCGGGGTAGTAGCGTTCGGCGCTCATGACAGCGGCACCGATCATCGTATCAATCTGCTCTGGCCCCGCGACCTGCCCACCGGCCAGCACCAAGCCGTAACGGTAGACCATCAACTGCTGATCCGGCCAGAAACTGAACGCCCCCGCCCAGCATTGATCGTTGACGAGGTTTAACAATTCGTAAAGCTGCGGAAGTTTTTCGGCAGGCGGCTCCATCTCGAAGGTGCAAATCAGGCGCAGCGTTTCGTCATAGGCAGACCATGCCAGCGTTATCGAATATGTTCGCCATTGCCCTTCGACAGCCATGGCGATCTGGTCATCCGCCACGCGGTCGAACTCCCAATCATGGTGCGCCGCGATATTTTCAACGATATCAATCGGGTGAACGTCTTCTTCAAGGTAATGCTCGGACAGGGCCATTTCGCCACCTCTCAATCTGTTCCACGGGGCGGGACGTGGCCCACCATTCATGGAAGCCTGCACAAATAGGCGTGTAGGTTCACATCACCTATACAAGATATGGTGCTTCTAGCGGAACAGTCTGGCAAGGTTTTTCTTGGGGATAACCACAATTGATAGGGGATAACCGCAATAACTTGTGGGTAAATCGCGGAAAACGTCTACAATTTGGAGAGAGGTGCTGCGCCGGGGCAAGATTAGCCTCTGTCGGCGCGGAGGATCGCCGCCCCAACCTTGGGGGCGGCAGATCAGATTTGGCCTGGGCTCGGGCCTCAGCCCTTGGTTTCGAGCTTGTCGAGCCGCACTTTCAGCGCTTCGTTCTCTTCGCGGGCCTTTTGCGCCATGGCACGCACCGCGTCGAATTCTTCGCGGGTGACAAAATCACGATCAGCGAGCCAACGGTCGAGCATGCCCTTCATGGCAGTCTCGGCCTCATCCTTGGCACCTTGGGCGACGCCCATCGCGTTTGTCATCATCTGTGATACGTCATCGAAAAACTTGTTACGGGTCTGCATGTCTGGCCTCCGGAGGTTTGTTAGCCTCTATATGGGGCGCGAAGCCCTTACTCGCAAGGTTGACTTCCCCGCGCGGCCTTGTTCAATCAGCACCATGATAGCCATGCTCCCCTTCCCCGATATCGCGCCGGAAATCTTTTCGGTTAACCTGTTTGGTGCCACCTTCGCGCTGCGCTGGTATGCGCTGGCCTATATCGTGGGCATTCTGCTGGGCTGGCGCATCGCCACCGCGGCGGTCAAACGCCCACAACTGTGGAAGAATGACACGCCCGTCATGAAGCCCGGTCAGGTCGAGGACCTGCTCTTTTGGGTTATTCTGGGCGTGATCCTTGGCGGGCGGTTGGGCTATGTGCTGTTTTACCAACCGGCCTATTACCTGTCGAACCCCGCCGCCATCTTGCAGCTTTGGGAGGGCGGCATGTCCTTCCATGGTGGGGCGCTTGGGGTCATTCTGGCCGGGCTCTTCTATACTTGGCGGCATCGCATCCCGGTGATTTCAACCGGAGATATGGTGTGTTTGGGGTTGGCGCCGGGCCTGTTTCTGGGGCGGCTGGCGAATTTCATCAACGCCGAGCTCTGGGGCCGTCCGACCGATCTGCCTTGGGGCGTGGCCTTCCCCGGCGAGGCAGCGCAGTTCTGCCCCGACGTGGCCGGCATCTGCGCCCGGCACCCCTCGCAACTCTATGAGGCGCTGCTGGAGGGGCTAGTCTTGGGCGGCGTGCTGATCTGGATGGCATGGAAACGCGGCGCGCTGAAAATGCCCGGCCTGATCGGCGGCACCTTCCTTGCGGGCTATGGCGCGGCACGTTTCGCGGTTGAGTTCCTGCGCCAGCCAGATGCGCAATTCGTCACCCCCGGCAACCCACTGGGGCTGGCGTGGCATATCGGCGGCTGGGGGCTGACCATGGGGCAGATCCTGTCGCTGCCGATGATCGCCGTAGGCATCTTTTTGATCATTCGGGCGCGGCGGCAGGCATGAGCCTGAAGGACCATCTGCTGGCGCGGATCGCCTTGGAAGGGCCGATGCGGCTGGACGATTATATGCAGTCATGCCTGCTGCATCCCGACTGGGGCTATTACACGACCCGCGCGCCCTTTGGCGCAGAGGGGGATTTCATAACGGCGCCGGAGATCAGCCAGATGTTTGGCGAGTTGATCGGCCTGTCGCTGGCGCAAAGCTGGCTGGATCAGGGTGCGCCCGCGCCTTTCACGTTGGCCGAGCTTGGGCCGGGGCGCGGCACATTGATGGCCGATATGCTGCGCGCCTGCGCGCAGGTGCCGGGATTTCTGGCGGCTGCGAAGATTACGCTGGTCGAAGCCTCCCCCGCTCTGCGCGACGTGCAGCGTGAGACGTTGCAAGGCCATGACGTCACTTGGTTAGATAGCGCTGCAGACTTGCCCGAAGCGCCGCTTTTCCTGATTGCGAACGAGTTTTTTGACGCGCTCCCGATCCGCCAGTTCATCCGCCAAGGCGCGGGCTGGGCGGAGCGGCGGGTCGGCGCGGCAGAGGGCGCGCTGACCTTCGGCCTTGGGCCTGTGACCCCGCAGCCCGCCCTCACGCACCGGCTGGAGGATACGAAGGACGGCGATCTGGTCGAGCTTTGCGCCCCGGCGGCAGAGATCATGCAACAGATTGGCAGCCGCATCGCAGCCCATGGCGGCGCTGCGCTGATCGTCGACTATGGCGATTGGCGGGCCTTGGGCGACACCCTGCAAGCCTTGGCGAACCACGCCCCCGTAGACCCGCTGGCCAGCCCCGGCCATGCCGATCTGACCGCTCATGTCGATTTCGAGGCGCTCGCCCTCGCCAGCCCCTGCCCCCATAGCCGCGTCGTCACCCAAGGCGTTTTTCTTGAGCGTTTGGGCATCACCCCCCGCGCGCAGAAATTGGCCGAACTCCTGACCGGTGACGCGCTTGGCAGCCACATTGCCGCACATCGGCGGTTGACGCACCCGGCGGAAATGGGAAACCTGTTCAAAGTAATGGGGCTCTACCAAAAAGGTCAGACCCCGCCCCCGGGGACAGAAGTATGACGCTCGAAATTCTCACATCAGATGCGCTTGCCCCTCTGCGGCACGGGTTCTTCACCCGCCGTGGCGGCGCGTCATCGGGGGTGTTTTCCGGGCTGAACTGCGGCAGCGGCAGCTCGGACCAGTCCGAGATTGTGCGCATCAACCGCGCCCGCGCCGCCGAGGCGATGGGCCTGCCCGCTGACCACCTTGTCGGGGTGCATCAGGTCCACTCTGCCACCGTCGTCACCGTGACTGAACCGCGCGACGACAAGCCCCGCGCCGATGCGCTGGTGACCAAAACCCCCGGCATCGCCCTGTCGATTCTGACCGCTGACTGCCAGCCCGTGCTCTTTGCGGATGCGCAGGCCGGTGTGGTCGGCGCGGCCCATGCGGGCTGGCGCGGCGCGCTTGATGGGATACTTGAGGCGACCGTCGATGCGATGGTTGATCTGGGCGCCACGCGCGAAAAGATCACTGCGGTGATTGGCCCCTCGATCAGCCAGCGCGCCTATGAGGTCGGGCCAGAGTTTCTTGACAACTTCATGAGCGCCGACCCAGAGTTTGCCCGTTACTTTGCCCAAGGCGAAGGTGACCGTCTGCATTTCGACTTGCCGGGCTTTGGCCTGAACCGTCTGCGCGCGGCGGGTGTGGGTCATGCGGAATGGACGCGGCATTGCACCTATGCCGACGCCACGCGATTCTATTCCTACCGGCGCACGACCCACGCCAAAGAGGCCGACTATGGCCGCCTGCTCTCGGCCATCACGCTCTGAACGGGGCAAGATTGGGGCGAGGGTCGCCCGTTTCATGCCGCATTACTGTCGCTAAACTGGACGCAATCGCATCCGTTTTGCTCAATTGTTTCCTGATCTGGCGATAACTGTAGGATTTTAAACACTTTATAGATTGTGGCCTACGCGCCCCAAAGCGCCCAACTTAGCCGTCAAATTCGCGCAAGTTTCTCACCCATCGTCAAAAACCGGCCCGATTGCACTGCGATAGTGAATCCAACGATGCCCGCATGACCGAAGAGGAACCGAGCCATGAAAAAGAACCCGCGCTTCATCAAGTCCGTCGTCGAGACTGCCGCAAAGACGGACACCGTCATGCCATGGGCGCGTGGCGCGCGCCGCGCTGCCTTTATCGCAAAGCGCGCTGGCAACGCTCCGGTCCGCAAGACCGCCTGAAAAGTTTCCCCCGGTACCGGCGCCAAAGTGTCCGGTACAAATGACCGCCCCTCGGGACGTTGATTCGTCTCGGGGGGCGTTTTCATGCAAATATGGCAGCCAAAAGCCGGGCCAAGAAACATACCGCGATTTTAGCCGAAATTGGCGCGGGATAGGCTGTGAATATCCCGGATATTTTGACAATTCCGGCAGAACATGGCGAATTACCTGTCAGTCCGCGCCCAAAAAGGGCCGCGTTCCGCCCCGCTGCGCCGGGTAGATAAGGGGTTTCGCATGACACAGACCGCCGCCACCGATCTGGAAGTTCCGCCGCCTGTGCCAATGCGCAGCTATGAAGTTGCCGCCCTGCGCGCCGATGGTTCGCTCTATATCGGGCAAGACACTGCGCCCGCCGCGCCGCTTTTCGAATCCGCCTTTGCGGCCTTCGCCCGCGGGACGCTGATCCAGACGGTGCAGGGCGACATCGCCATTGAGGACCTTCAGCCCGGCGACATGATCAACACCTCATCGGGGGAACCGGCGCGATTGATCTGGATCGGGTCCAGCAGCTTTATCCCGGCGGACAGCGGGCGGCGGCTTTCGCTGATCCGCATCATGCCCGACAGTTTCGGAGAGGGGCGCCCCAGTTCGTTCCTCACCCTTGGGCCCGCCGCACGGGTACTACACACGCCGCCTCACCTGCGGGCAGAGGCGGGCAGCGCCCGTTTGCTGACCCCGGTTCGCGCGTTTTTGGATGGAGTCAACGTGATTGAGGTCGCCCCGCCGACCCCGGTGCGCCTGTTCCATATTTGCCTGTCGCGCCATGCGGCGATCAAGGCAGGCGGGTTGGAGATGGAGACCTTTCACCCCGGTGCGCAGGCTCTGCGCGACGCCGCGCCCAGCCTTCGGGATCGGTTTCTGTCGATGTTTCCGCAGATCGCGCATGCGACCGATTTCGGCCCCCTTGCCCATCCCCGCGCGCCTGAAACCACAGAAGACAGTCCAAAGGACTGATTCAGGGCGCGGTCGACAGCCGCGCTTCCAAAACGTCAAAGGGTACGCCGGGATCATCCTTGGCCCCACGGATCACAAGGCTCGTTTTTACGCTTTCCACATTCGGCGTCGTCAGCAATTGCCCCGTGAGGAAACTTTGAAAGCTCGACAGGTCCGGCGCCACGCATTTCAGGATGAAATCAACCTCACCGTTGAGCATATGGCACTCGCGCACCAACGGCCAACCGCGACATTTCTCTTCAAAAGCGCTCAGATCGGCCTCGGCCTGACTGGCAAGTCCGACCATGGCGAAAACCTGCACCTCAAAGCCCAGTTCGCGCGCATCAACATCGGCGTGATAGCCTTTGATGTAGCCTTGTTCTTCCAAGGTGCGGACCCGGCGCAAACAGGGCGGCGCAGAGATGCCCACGCGCTTGGCCAGTTCGACATTCGTCATCCGGCCATCCGATTGCAATTCGGCCAAGATCATCCGGTCGATCGGATCTAGTCGTGTACCCGCCATATCATCCTCAGTGAATTTTCGATTCTTATAGCAGCCTGCGTGGTACGCGCAATAAAGTTTCACACAAGCGCAATAATCTTTGTCTCGGCCCTCAAACCGAACCAGCCGCCCGGTCACGCAAGCGTAATGGCAAGGCGGTGACGGTGGGGGTTTAACGGCTTCCCCGCTATCGCTATATGAGGCAGACAATATCAATGACAGCCCGGGGGCGCCAGATGGCCGAGACACGTAAAACCAAGGTACTGATCATCGGCTCCGGCCCTGCGGGCTATACCGCCGGGGTCTATGCAAGCCGCGCCATGTTGGAGCCGATCCTCGTTCAAGGGATTGAGCCCGGCGGCCAGCTGACCACCACCACCGAGGTCGAGAACTGGCCCGGCGACAGCGAGGTGCAAGGCCCCGACCTGATGATCCGCATACAGGACCACGCCAAGGCGATGGGCACCGAGATCATCGGCGACATCATCACCGATCTTGACCTCTCAAGCCGTCCGTTCCACGCCAAAGGCGATAGCGGCACGACCTATGTCGCCGACGCCGTGATCCTTGCCACCGGGGCGCGGGCCAAATGGCTGGGGCTGGAGAGCGAGGAAAAGTTCAAAGGGTTCGGCGTGTCGGCCTGCGCCACCTGTGACGGCTTTTTCTACCGGGGCCAAGAGATTGTGGTGATCGGCGGCGGCAACACCGCCGTGGAAGAGGCGCTGTTCCTGACCAACTTCGCCTCCAAGGTCACGTTGATCCACCGCCGTGATGAACTGCGCGCTGAAAAAATCCTGATCGACCGACTGATGAAGAACCCAAAGATCGAGCCGCTGTGGTTCCACGAGCTTGAGGAAGTCTATGGCACCGACAGCCCGCTGGGTGTCGAAGGCGTGAAGGTTAAACACGTTAAGACCGGCGAAATCACCGATATCCCGGCCAAAGGTGTCTTTGTGGCCATCGGTCACGCGCCCTCGAATGAATTGGTTAAGGACACGTTGGAGACCCACATGGGCGGCTATGTCGTGACCAAACCAGACAGCACCGAAACCTCCATTCCGGGGGTCTTTGCCGCGGGCGATCTGACGGACCACAAGTATCGCCAAGCGGTGACAAGCGCTGGCATGGGCTGCATGGCCGCGCTGGAAGCTGAGCGTTTTCTGGCCGAAGTGGGCGATGATGAGGGCAAAGACACCTCCCTTCCGCTTGGCTATGGGGCCGAAGTGAAGGAAGACGTTTAAGTCAACCGAAGGCGCGGCGGAGATAATTCTGGTTTCCGCCGCCCTTGCACACCCGAATTGCAGGCCATCCCGAGATCACAGGATAACAGCCTTTAACGATACGATCCCCCCTAGAACTATAGACTTTTTACGCCTTTTGCAGCTATGGCAGCCAAGACCGAAGCCGCCTGCCCCCTGAAGAAAAGTGATAGTTATGATGCCCAGCAACCTCGCGCCAATCCCCGAACTCTATGTCTCTTACGAGTCTGCGCAGAAACTGAAGATCGAAGCCGGCAATTTGGTGAGCCTTGATCTCACTCCGCGTCAGATCTGCGATCTGGAGCTTTTGATGAACGGCGGTTTCAACCCGCTCAAAGGTTTCCTGTCCGAGGAAGACTATGACGGCGTGGTCGAGAACATGCGGCTGGCCGATGGCAGCCTCTGGCCCATGCCGATCAACCTCGACGTCAGCGAAGCCTTCGCCGAAAAGCTGGAACTGGGTCAGGACATCGCCCTGCGCGACCAAGAGGGCGTGATCCTTGCGACCATGACCATCACCGACCGTTGGACCCCAAACAAGGCACGGGAGGCCGAGAAGGTCTTTGGCGCGGATGACGACGCGCATCCGGCGGTGAACTATCTGCACAACCAAGCGGGCAACGTCTATCTCGGCGGTCCGGTGACCGGCATCCAGCAGCCCGTGCACTATGATTTCCGTGCCCGTCGCGACACGCCTAACGAGCTGCGCGCCTATTTCCGCAAGCTGGGCTGGCGCCGCGTGGTGGCCTTCCAAACCCGCAACCCGCTGCACCGCGCGCACCAGGAACTCACCTTCCGTGCCGCCCGTGAGGCGCAGGCCAACCTGCTGATCCATCCGGTCGTCGGCATGACTAAACCGGGCGATGTCGATCACTTCACCCGCGTGCGCTGCTATGAGGCGGTGCTCGACAAATACCCTGCCGCCACCACCTCGATGAGCCTTTTGAACCTCGCCATGCGCATGGCTGGCCCGCGCGAGGCCGTCTGGCACGGGCTGATCCGCAAGAACCACGGCTGCACACATTTCATCGTGGGTCGCGACCACGCTGGCCCCGGCAAGAACTCCGCCGGTGAAGATTTCTATGGCCCCTATGACGCGCAGGACCTCTTCCGCGCGCATCAAGAGGAAATGGGCATCGAAATGGTCGATTTCAAACATATGGTCTGGGTGCAGGAACGCGCTCAATATGAGGCCATGGATGAAATCGAGGACAAAGACAGCGTCACCATCCTGAACATCTCGGGCACCGAGCTGCGCCGCCGCCTGCGCGAAGGGCTGGAAATCCCTGAGTGGTTCTCCTTCCCCGAGGTCGTCAAGGAACTGCGCCGCACCTCGCCGCCGCGCTCGAAGCAGGGCTTTACCGTCTTCTTCACCGGTTTCTCCGGCTCGGGCAAATCCACCATCGCCAACGCGCTGATGGTCAAGCTGATGGAGATGGGCGGTCGCCCTGTGACGCTGCTGGATGGCGATATCGTGCGGAAGAACCTCAGTTCTGAGTTGGGCTTCTCTAAAGAGCACCGCGATCTGAACATTCGTCGCATCGGCTATGTCGCTTCCGAGATCACCAAGAATGGCGGCATCGCCATCTGTGCGCCGATCGCGCCCTATGCCACCACTCGCCGCGCCGTTCGAGAGGATGTGGAGAACTTTGGTGCCTTCGTTGAGGTGCATGTCGCGACCTCCATCGAGGAATGCGAACGCCGCGACCGCAAGGGGCTCTACAAGCTGGCGCGCGAAGGCAAGATCAAGGAATTCACAGGCATTTCCGACCCTTATGACGTACCGCAGAACGCCGAACTGGTGCTGGAGACCGAGAATGTTGAGGTCGACAACTGTGCCCATCAGGTGTTGCTGAAGCTCGAAAACATGGGGCTGATCGCGGGGTAAACCGTTCAGCTTTTGCCAAGAACAACGCAGCCCTTCGGGGCTGCGTTTTGCGTTTCGGCTCAGGCCACATCGGGCATGAAGACCTGCCCCGACATCACAACACGCCCCTGCCCCGCCACACGCACACCGGTGATCGCATCTCGGGGGCCAAGCACCTCAACCTCTGCCCGGCCGGGCCGACCCATGAGATGCCCCTGTTCGGCGACAAATCGGGGGCTATCGATCAGCCCCCGCGCCCAGAGATAGGCTGCCATAGCGCCTGTCGCCGATCCGGTGAAAGGGTCTTCGGCGGGGCTGGGCGGGGCCAATAGCAGCCGCGCATAGGTATCGCCCGCCGAAGTTGCGCCGTCGAGTGTTACCCAAAAAGGCTCCATCATATCGCTGTCTTGCCCCAGATGGGCGTTGTAGTCCGCCAGCGCCCGGGAATCGAGTTTCAGCCCTTCCAGCGCCGCGCGGCTGCGCAAGACCGTGATGCAAAAGGGCAGCCCGGTAGAGACCACCTGCGGCTGCCCGATGATATCGCCTGGCTCCAAACCGCCCACGTTTGAAACCAGATCGACAGGCACTTCGACCCCGAAAACAGGCGCGATCTGCGTCATTGCGATCTGGGCACCGCGGACCTCTATCTCCACCATACCCGCGCCCGTCTCCAGCCGCAGCGGCCCTTCACCGATCAGCCCGCGATGGCGCAGGGCCGCGACGGTGGCGATGGTCGGATGGCCGGCAAAGGGTATCTCTCGGCTGGCGAGGTAGTATTTCACCTTGAAGTCTGCGATCTCGGACGGCCCTGTAAAGGTGCATTCTACCAAAGATGTCTCACGCACATAGGCCGTGCACAGGTCATCAGGCAGCACCGCCCCGCCATGCACCACGGCACAGCCATTGCCGCCAAAGACCTGATCGGTGAAAGCATCCACCCAGTCGAAATCGAATTCCATACGCCCGCTCCCAATAACAAAAGGCCGCAGCGGACTGCGGCCTTGCATCGGGCTTAGCGTATCGTCGTGCCGCGCGGCGTCAATGCACCATCACTGGCCGGTAGTCATGCTCTCGCGCCAGCGAGAAAGCGAGTTTCTGATCGCCGACCAGCGCCAGTTGCTGCCCTTCGGCATCGTGAACGGCATAGAGAAGCTCAAGCCCCTCGGCCTGATCGCGCACTTCGCGCGGCAGATCGGCGACAGCGATGGTTTTGACATAGACCATACGGTCATTTCCGTGGGTGATTGCGTCTTGCATGATGTTACCCCTTCTTGATCTTGATGGTTTGAACCACCGTTTCAGGCTTGGCGCGGGTCAGGTCGACATGCAGCAGACCATTCTCCATAACGGCTTCGCCCACATCGACCCCATCGGCCAGTACGAACGAGCGCTGAAACTGTCGCGCAGCGATCCCACGGTGCAAAAACACCCGATCTTCGCCATCGTCAGACTGACGCCCACGGATCACGAGCTGTCTATCCTCAACTGTTATCGAGAGATCCTGTTCCGAAAAACCCGCAACCGCCAGTGTGATCCGGTAGCTGTAATCAGAGGTCTGCTCGATGTTGAACGGCGGATAACCTTCGTTTCCGGCCTTGGCGCTGCGTTCCAGCACCCGTTCCAATTGTTCAAACCCCAGCATGTGAGGGTAAGAGGCAAGCGTTAGTTTCGTCATGCGACACGTCCTTATCAGGTCAAGCGACAGTGTTTCACAGGCCCCGCAACCGGCAGCCCGTTGCATTGAATATGGGGGAGCTTTCTTGCCTGCGCAAGGGCTATGCCAAATGATCTCAAGCGCTTATATTCAAGGTTCAGCTGCCCAACGGAATCACCTACCCATGAATGCCCCTACCGATCTGTCGATGAAAACGGACGAAGTGCTGCGTGTTGAACTTGAGGTCTTCCGACGGGAACATCGCGATCTAGACGACGCCATCCATGCGCTGGTTGAACGCGGCACGGGCGATCAACTGACCCTACAACGGCTGAAAAAGCGCAAGCTGCGGCTCAAGGATCTTATCGCCCAGATCGAAGACCGTCTGACCCCCGACATTATCGCCTAAACCTTGATCTCTGTTGCCTGCGGCAATCATCGTTGCCACATGGGCCGGGATGGGTATAGTGCGCGCTCTGATCCACCAAGAGAAGGCCCTGCGCAATGACCACGCCCCCGGTTGGCATCATCATGGGGTCCCAGTCCGACTGGGCCACCATGCGCGAAGCAGCAACCCTGCTGGAAGAGCTTAACATCCCCTATGAGGCGCGCATCGTGTCCGCCCATCGCACGCCAGACCGGCTGTGGGACTATGGCAAAACGGCGGTGGACCGTGGCCTGCAAGTGATTATCGCAGGCGCTGGCGGTGCGGCGCATTTGCCGGGCATGATGGCCTCCAAAACCCGCGTGCCGGTGATTGGCGTGCCGGTGCAGACCAAAGCGCTCTCGGGAGTGGATTCGCTTTATTCCATCCTGCAAATGCCACGCGGCTTTCCAGTGGCGACGATGGCGATCGGATCGGCAGGTGCAGCCAATGCAGCCTTGATGGCGGCGGGCATCCTTGCCTTGCAAGATGCGGAACTGGCCAAGCGGTTGGACGATTGGCGCGACGCGCTGAGCGCCTCAATCCCCGAGGTGCCGCATGACTGAACCACTGCAAACCGGCGCCACCATCGGCATTCTGGGAGGTGGCCAATTGGGCCGTATGCTCTCTGTCGCCGCCGCGCGGCTCGGCTTTCGGACCCATATCTTTGAGCCGGGTGCCAACCCGCCCGCTGCCGATGTGGCCCATGCGGTGACCACCGCGGGCTATGACGACCACAAAGCGCTGGAGGCTTTCGCCCGCGCCTGTGACATCGTGACCTTCGAGTTTGAGAACATCCCCACCGAGGCGCTCGACGTGGTGGAGGCGATCACCTCGATCCGCCCGGGCCGCGAAGCCCTGCGCATTTCCCAAGACCGGCTAACCGAGAAAACCTTCCTCGGTGACCTTGGCCTGAAAGTGGCCCCTTTCGCCGATGTAATTGACGCCGCGACCCTGAAAGCCGCCGTGGCACAGATCGGCACGCCTGCGATCCTCAAGACCCGCCGTTTCGGCTATGACGGCAAGGGCCAAGCGCGGCTGAAAGGCGATACCGACCTCGACACCGCTTGGGCCGAGATGAACGGCGCGCCTTCGGTGCTCGAAGGGTTCGTGAACTTTAGCGCCGAGATTTCCGTCATCGCCGCGCGCAGCGCCACGGGCGAAGTCGCCTGTTTCGATCCCGGTGAGAACGTCCACCGTGACGGCATCCTGCACACCACCACCGTCCCGGCAAAGATCAGCAACGCGCAGCGCACCGATGCGGTCTTGCTCGCCGGTCGGGTGCTTAACGCGCTTGAGTATGTCGGCGTCATGGGGGTTGAGCTTTTCGTCACCCCGCAGGGGCTGATCGTGAACGAAATCGCCCCGCGGGTGCATAACTCGGGCCATTGGACCCAGAATGGCTGCGCGATCGACCAGTTTGAGCAGCACATCCGCGCCGTCGCAGGCTGGCCCTTGGGCGATGGTCAGCGCTATGCGGATGTGGTGATGACCAACCTCATCGGTGACGATATGGACCGCGTGCCAGAGCTTGCCCGCGCGCGCGACACCGCGCTGCATCTCTACGGCAAGGCCGAGGTGAAACCGGGCCGCAAGATGGGCCATGTGAACCAGATCATTCGCGCCTGA
Source organism: Sulfitobacter sp. OXR-159 (assembly GCF_034377145.1). Classification (NCBI taxonomy): domain Bacteria; kingdom Pseudomonadati; phylum Pseudomonadota; class Alphaproteobacteria; order Rhodobacterales; family Roseobacteraceae; genus Sulfitobacter; species Sulfitobacter sp. OXR-159. The sequence continues at coordinate 702,450 of NZ_CP139707.1, read as the reverse complement.
AGTCAGGCGACGAAACGCTCCGCAACCGCGCCGGACATGAAGCTTACCCGCCCCGCCACGAAAGTGGCGGCGACGCGGCCCGTGGTCTTGTCCAACACAACGATATCCGCGCGTTTGCCCGGCGCCAGCGTGCCACGATCGGTAAGCCCCAGCACCTGCGCCGGCCCGGATGAGACCAGCGCCCATGCCCCCGCAAGGTCGAGCAGCCCGCTTTGCGACAGCATCAGGGCGGCACGGCGCGGCGAAGGGTAATGATAGTCTGACGCCAAGGCGTGACACAGCCCCATGCTGATCAGATCCAGCGCTGACAGGTTGCCGTTATGCGACCCGCCGCGCACCACATTGGGCGCGCCCATGATCACCGCATCGCCCGCCCCATGCGCGGCCTCGGCGGCCTCCTGCGTTTCGGGAAATTCTGCCAGTGTCACACCCCGCGCCCGCCACAGACCGCGCCCCTCGGCGGTCTGATCATCATGGCTACCCATTTTGACCCCGCGTTGCGCCAGTTCTGCACACAGTCGATCCAAGGCCGCTGGCACTTCATCGCGCCGAGCGTGCATCTCCTGCATTTGAGCCAAATGGCTCTCGGGGCTACGCCCAGCCTTCAGCGCCTGCCCCACCAGCCGTTTCGGCATCTTACCCGCCGCCAAGCGGTCGTGCGGCAGATGATCGTTGAACACCACATAGCCCACGCCCCACTCCGCCATACGCTGCGGCAGACTGTCGTAGAGGTCGAGAATATGGGTCTCAAAGCGCAACTGCGGGCGAATATCCGTGACCAATTCCGGCGCCGTGTCGCGGATGCCGCTAAAGACCTGATCGGCAAATTCCAGCCCCCGCAGGCCGCCCTCCCAACTGACGAATTGGGCCAAAACAGCTGTGGTCATGCCGTTGGCCGCCAGTTCCGCCTCTGCGGCAACCAGCCCTTCGGAAAGCTGCTTCATCGCCCCGCGGCGCGGTGCCAGATGCCGCTCGAACGCATCGCCATGCAGATCGACAATTCCCGGCAGCACTTGGAAGCCAGTCAGGTCAACACTCCGCCCCACCGGGCGGTCATTAATCACCCCTTCGGCAAAAGACAGCGGCGCGCGGCTAAGCCCTTCGGGATGCAGAACCTCTGCGTTCATCAGGTCAAGGTTTGGCATCGTCCCCTCCCAACCCCGGCAGGCACCCGCCTTCGGGGCAGCCAATCGCGTTCAATACGCCATCGATAAAGGTCATCGACCGGTCAAAACTGCCGGTTTTCAAAAACGCCATGGTCTGGGCGATAACGCGCGGGTTGTTCATCATGAAAGTGTGGGTCACGGGCAAGACGATATGCTCTTTCATTCCCGCAACACGGGTCGACGCGACCGAGACTTTCCCGTCATCCGGACCCGGCAAAAGGCTTGAGAAATAAGGGTTTAGAGACTGTGACCCCGCAATCACGCCCAACTCAAACGGCACAGGCGGCAATTGGTTCGGGAGCGCCCCATCCCCGGTGCCGATCTCGGCCCCGGCCGGGCCGTTCAACCACTCAAAGGCGGGGTTCTCGACCAATTCGTCGACCACTTCGCTGCCGTGATTGGGCGGCCCCAGCATCACCACGCGGCCGACACGGTCGGCGCCAGCCTCTGCCACCCATTTGCGCACCAGAATACCACCCATAGAATGGGTCACGAAATCAATCTGCGCGGTGCCACAAGCGGCAACCGCCTGTGGCAAGGTCTGCTTGGTCAACTCAGCGATATTGGCCTCGGTTGAGGGATAGCCGGGGCGCACCACGCGGTACCCTTCGGCGGCCAAGGCGGCCTCCATAACAGCGAAAGACATCTCGGTTCGTGCCAGCCCATGCAGCAATACAACACAGCGGCCCGCAGCCGTTTCAGCCGCCGCAGGCAGAGGAATCGCCAGCCAAATCGCGGCGATCAGCAAGGTGAGAGGTTTCATCATGCCCTCCAGATAGACTGATTGGCGGGACTGTGAAATGGTCTTGGCGCGTTACCTGACAAAAGTATGCCGATGCCCCGCCCCTGCCCCCGATTAGCCGCCCGCGCTGTCTTGTTGCACGAGGACCGCCTCCTGCTGGTCAATGCCTATGCCGACAATCGACTGGGTTTGATGTGCGCCCCCGGCGGTGGAGTAGAGGCCGGCGCCTCCCTGCCCGACAACCTGCGCCGCGAGGTGTTCGAAGAGACGGGCCTGACAATCTCGGTCGGCGCGCCCTGTCTGGTCAACGAATTCCACGATCCCAGCGGCGATTTTCATCAGGTGGATATCTATTTCAGGTGCCATATCCTCGGCCCCGCCCAGATCGCGTCAGACTGGAAGGATCACGAAGCCATCGTCACCCGACATCAATGGGTCACCAAATCCGAATTGGCGCAGATTCCACACAAGCCCGACAGTCTCGGCGCGGTCGCCTTTGGTCCGGCGGAGGCGGCGATTACCTACGATCCGTTGGAGCCGATCTTGCGCTGATCGCCCAAGCAATCCCGCCCAGAACCAACGCCGTCGCGATAAGCAGCGTGAGGTTCAGCGGTTCACCTAAAAGCAGCGCGCCAGCAAGAATGGCGATGATCGGCACGCTAAGCTGCGCCACTGCTGCCGTGCCACCGTCGATCCGGGCCAGCACCGCATACCACAATGCGTACCCAAGGCCGGAAGTTACCCCACCGCAAAGCGCGCCCAACAGCAGGCCCGTCATACTGAAATGCGACCCTGTCAAAGCGGGCAGGATAAGCATGAAAGGCAGGCAGAGCAGAAAATTCGCCGAAGTCGCCGCCAAGGGATCGCCAGATGTGCGACCAATGATCGTATAGGCGGCCCAGCCCATCCCCGCGGCGACCATCAATCCAGCGCCCATGATATCTGCTGAACCCTGCCCATCCGGCCAAAGAACAAGCACCAATCCGGCAAAGGCCGCGGCGGCGCCCGTGATTTGCCGCGCGGTGGGGGCCGCGCCGGTCATCGCGGCGTAGGTAAACATGGTAATCTGCACGACACCAAAAAGAATAAGCGCGCCGAGCCCGGCATCCAACGTCAGATACGCGAGGCTAAAACCAATCATATAGACAGCAAGGCTGACAGCGCCGCCGATCCTGTTGCGTCGCAAGAGCGGCAGCCGCCCGCCCCGTAGCGCCACCATGATCCCCAAAATCAGAGCACCTGCGGCGACGCGAACGAGCGCAAAGCCCGCAGGATCAATATGCCCACCGTCGACTGCCATCCGTGTTAAAATGGAGTTTGCCGCAAAAGCGCACATGGTGAGAGCGGAGAGAAGGAAAAGCTGCATGACCATTCGCTTAGCCCTCCTACCCAACTGCGCCAAGTGCCGATTCTCCTCTACATAGCAATCTAACCGGGTCGTGATGACAAACCCCCTCGATTTGACCAGCGCGATTGGATGAGGCGATCAAATCAGCGCATCATCACGACAGGTGAAACCTGGTGCGCTTGCCAGGGTCATTCGAGGTTCATGTTGCACTGCCTATATTGCACCCTCCAAACGCACCTCTACCGACGTACCGCGTTCGGCACCGGTCGAAATCAAACAGGCATGTCCGCCATAATTCCCGGCGATCTTTCGAACCAAAGCCAACCCAAGCCCGGAGCCTTCCACCTCGTCCCGGGATCGCAACGTGGTCATCGGCTTGAAAACACGCTCGTGAAATCGCGGATGAATCCCCGGCCCATCGTCTGAAACGGTCAACATTAGGTCAGACCCTTCGCGCCATGCCGCCACCTCGACCCTTCCTGGAAACTTGTCATGATGCTTGATCGCGTTTCCGATCAATGCCGAAAAGAGCGTGTGAAGGTCTGCTTCATCAATATGGAATGAGCCGCAACCAAAGTCATGATTAATCCGGAAACCACTGGACGGCCCAATCTCCTTTACCGCAGCATCGAATGTCTCTTGGAGACTAACCTCTTGCGGATTCGCCATCTTCCCTGCACGGGAATACTGCAAAAGATCGTACAGCATCCGATCCAAACGCTGCGTATGCCGTTTCATCAGGGCTATGGAACTATGCACCGAAGGACTTACCTCAAGCCCAGACTCCTCGATATCCTCGGCAATCCATTCTGGTAGTTCCAATAGCGCGCGGATGGAACCACGCAGATCATGGCTCACCAAATGGATAAACTCCTCTGCGTCCGGCGCCGTATTTGGCGGTTCCCTCGAAGGGATTTCAACGTCGAGGGACGAATATAGCTGGGGATGGGTCATATCACTGACGCCCTACGCATGACCGTTGAACAGAGCCCCGCAGCTGCCGGATCAAAGAATAAGGCTGCCATTACGCGATATCCCGCAGCAAACGGCGCGCATTCGGTGGATACTTTTGGCGAAGCCGCGCCCAACGTTGTATTTGCTTCTCGCGCCCCGCTCGGCTGGTGATAAGCTGCCACTGCTGCGCCACACGGCTTAGGGCTATTTTCGGCGCAACCTCGCCCTGCAGCGCCCGATCCAACCCTCTTCCCAAAGCCTGAAAATACTCAGATTGCCCTTTTAGGTAGAAATCTGGAATTGCCCCGTCAAGCGACGCACGATGCACCTTGAGAAACGATTTTGAATAAGCATCTTCAACGCCCGGATCGCTGTAGTGTTCCTTTCGGTAAGGGTCAAAAAAGCCATCTGCCTGGCGAACGGCCAGTGTCGACATCTCAGGTGTGACGGCGAAGAGAGCAAATAAATAGGCAAGTTCCTTCTGTGCCGATGTCGCGCTGACGACAAAGCTCCACCCCCAGTTGAAATAGGGTGTTGCAAGGAGTTCCCCCCCAACTTTCCCACCGGGCGTTGGGCCATAAATCATTCGCCCTCTCATCGGCGACCGAGGAGAGTTCAGATATTTCTGCGTACCACCCCAGCCAATATTGCAATAGACATCGCCTTTCGCGTAACGCGCCCAGTTTTCGAACAGCCCAAGGTTAGAGGTATCGGGGACGAGGCTGTCTGTAATCGTAATCAATTCCTCCAACGCCGCTACACCCGGGTCTTCAGCGATTTGCGGGGTCATATCGGGGGACAAAGGCCAGTACCCTTTGGCGTGAAATCGAATCCACCACTCCCACGCCAGATACCCCGGCGTGCGAAACAACAACCCGCCATATCGACCAGCTTCTGGCGCATGAAAAAAACGTATTTGCCGATCCAGCTCCGCCCAAGTCTCTGGCATAGCAAGTGGATAACCGAAGCGATCAGCATAGCGCGCCTGTTCATTCGGGTCATGAAGCATTTCGCGATGGTAAAACATCACATAGGCGTCGCCATCTGTTTGGAAACCATAGGTCTGACCGTCAAACCTATCCCCTTCCTGATAGAGCATAGGGTCGCGAAATCCCGTCGGCTCATAGCGTGCGGCGTAGTCATCCAAAGCGTGGATTGCCCCTGCGGCAACGAGGTCTGCCACCCCAAAGGTCGCAGGCAGGGCAACGTCATATTTCGCCTCCCCAAGTACACTATTTAGCATTAGCTCCGCGTTGATCTGATCGACATGCACCTCTTGAAGTTCGACTTTCACCCCGGTTCGCTCCGTAAACACCGCCGCGACCGGTTCAAGATTGGCACGTGACCCTTCCGGAAGCAGCACAGAGAGCGTTCTGGCATCTTCAACCAAACCACGGGCTTGCGCGGCCACCTTTATATCAATCGTCTCCCCAAATACCGGACCGGCGATAAGCGTGCTAAGACCGGCACCCAGGCCGATAGAGAACCTTCGCCTTGTCAACCTGCGCCCGCCAAACACACTGCAATCCTCCAATCAGCGGGTGGGGGATGACCCCCTCTCGCTTTGATGAACCCGGTTTTAGAGCCGTGGCGATTAACATTGCGTTAATTGGTCCCAGCTATTCAGTCAGCATGGTTACGATGCATCCCCCATGGTCGCTGCGGCAGTTTCTCGGCAGTCGTATCAGCACCCGCCTAAGGGCAGCGCTCCTTCTCGTGGCGGCCATTATTGGCGTTGCGGGATGGGCTGCTACGGGTCAGATGCGATCTGTGCTGGTCAGTCACGCTCATTTGAGCCAATCGGCCCTTCCTACATTGGCTATTTCCCAGCAAATTGAGCGGTCCTTGAACGGTGTATTCCTTTCGATTGAGCAGCTTAATCAATTAGATACCTCCGTGTCGCCAGATACGCTCGGGAAAGACATCACAACAAAAATCGACAAAACTTTTGAGCTTTTAGAAAATCTGAAGACAATGGAGATCGCGCTCCCGCTGGCAGCGCGGCTGGAGGGACGGCTGCATATGGCGCGGCGGGCATCTGATGCGACAGTTTTCAGCCTTCAGGAAATGCGGCGCGCCGAGGGCCAGATCCTCACAACGCTTGATCTTGTCGAGCAAATCCAAGTACAGAATCATACTATTATTGATGAGTTAGCCTACCGACTTTCACGGCAAACCGAAGCCCTGCTGAGTGAAGTCTCAGGAAGCTTTGCATCCGGTGATGTTGCCCCAGAAAATCGCCCTTCAGGCTTTCCCGACATGTTGTTGAGCGCAATTAATCTCAATGACATTCGGCTAAGTCTCGACACGCTTATTAACATCATCAATTCACAAGGGCTACAGAACCAACTTCTTCAACTTGAGCGCGCACGACTTCTTGTCGAAGAGCATTTCCAGGATGCCATCACCCGGTTACCGCGCATTCATGAAGCAGCCAGTAGACGGTCGCTGGCCCGCCAAATCGACGCGCTGCGCGACGTGCTGCTTGATCCCGAAAAGGGCTTCTTCGCACATTCAACGGCACGTCTGCAGTTTCACGAGAGCGTTCAAACGCTGCAAGCCGAACACCTGCCCATGATCGTGGGGATTTCCGACACATCCTCTGATCTTACTCAGAACATTTTGCGGCGGGTGGATCTCGCGACAGATGCGCTGCGCGACACCATCCATCGGGTCATATGGACTGTTGGCCTCACCGTTGGAAGCGCGCTTCTCGTGATTGCCCTTACCAACGGCTTTGTTGTTGAGCGGCAGTTTAACCGTCGCATCAATCGATTGACCAATTCCGTCACGGCTATCGCTCAGGGTGACCTTGATCACCCCGTCACCGTGCGAGGGCAGGATGAACTAGGAGAGATGGCACGTGCATTAGTTGTGTTCCGCACAACTGCGGAAGAGTTGCGGCGCTCGAACATCGAGCTCGAGAAATTCGCCTATGTGGCCGCCCACGACCTGCGCTCTCCCCTCCGTGCGGTGCATGAACTAAGCCTTTGGGTCCTTGAGGATGAGGAAAATGCGCTGACTGCGGAAAGCCGAAGCTATTTGCTTATGTCACAACAACGGATCGATCGGCTTAACCGCCTTCTGAACGATCTTTTGGACTACGCCCGGGCAGGACAGGATCAACCAGCGCCAGAGCCGGTGCACCTTGCCCGATTAGTGGCAGACCTTGCCCGCTATACCGACACGGAGGGTCGGTTTAAAATTAGCTTTGCCGGGACAAACCAGATCATCGACGTACAGCTTACGCCGTTGCAGCAGATTTTGGGCAACCTAATCTCAAATGCAATCAAACACCATGACCGGGATCATGGCACCATCCATGTTAATGCCGAGGTGCAGCAGGACCGTGTTGTTCTAAGCGTGCGCGATGACGGGCCTGGAATAGAACTTCGGCACCAAGAGAAGATATTTGAACTGTTTCAAACACTTAAATCTCGTGATGAGGTTGAAGGGAGCGGCTTGGGCCTCGCCATCGTAAGCAAGCTTGCGTCTCACCAGAAAGGGAAGATCACGCTGGTCTCCGACCCCAACAAAAAGCGCGGATCGACCTTTGTTGTGGAGCTTCCATTGGCAACGCGAACGCACCGCAATCTGGCCGTGGCGGCGGCGGCGTGACCCAAGCCGAAAAGGAATATTGGATGAAAACGACGCCCGCGAAATTTCTTATCGTAGACGATGACAAAGTCAGCGTGATGGCCATGCAACGGGCGATGCGCAAGTTGAAGATCGTCAACGAAACGGCGGTTTGTCACGACGGGCAACATGCGCTCGAATTTCTAGCGGAAGAGGTGAAGCGGCATGGGCGATTGCCGCCCTATATCGTCACACTTGACCTCAACATGCCGCGCATGGGCGGGCTTGAGTTCTTGGAAGTTGTCCGAGCCGATCCGGCGTTGGAGCGGATGGTGGTTTTTGTCTTCACCACCTCCGATATGCCCACGGACGTGCAATCCGCCTATAGCAAGAATGTCGCGGGCTATATCGTTAAGGAAAACCCGTCGGAGACCTTTGCCAATGCGCTTGGCATGCTCAATGCCTATTCTCGGATCGTAGAGTTGCCAGCTTGATCACCGTGAGAACCAGATAAAGGGCCATCGAACCCGGATAGTCACTGCCTTTTAACAGAAAGAGGCGCGCCATTGCTGGCACGCCTCCTGAACTTTAGCCAATAGGGCTGGCTTACATCATGCCGCCCATGCCGCCCATGTCGGGCATGCCGCCGCCGGCGGGTGCGCCGTCTTTAGCAGGCTTGTCGGCGACCATCGCTTCGGTGGTGATCAGCAGACCAGCGATCGAAGCCGCGTCTTGCAATGCTGTACGCACCACTTTCGCCGGGTCGATGACGCCGAACTTGAACATGTCGCCATATTCTTCGGTCTGCGCGTTGAAGCCGAACTTCAGGTCGTCGCTTTCGCGGATTTTGCCGGCAACAACCGAACCGTCCACGCCAGCGTTCTCAGCGATCTGACGCAGCGGTGCTTCCAGTGCTTTGCGCACGATGGAGATACCGACGTTCTGATCGTTGTTGTCGCCTGTCAGGCCTTCGAGCTTTTTGCCGGCCTGAACCAGAGCAACACCACCGCCTACAACGATACCTTCCTGAACAGCGGCACGTGTCGCGTTCAGGGCGTCGTCAACGCGGTCTTTGCGCTCTTTCACTTCGACTTCGGTCATGCCGCCGACGCGGATCACGGCAACACCGCCTGCCAGTTTGGCAACGCGCTCTTGCAGCTTCTCACGGTCGTAGTCGGAGGTGGTTTCTTCGATCTGGTTACGGATCTGAGCAACACGTGCTTCGATCTCGGCCTTCTCGCCTGCGCCATCAACGACAGTGGTCTCGTCTTTGGTGATCGCGACTTTCTTGGCAGAACCCAGCATGTCCATGGTCACGGACTCAAGCTTCATGCCCAGATCTTCGGAGATCACCTGACCACCGGTCAGAACCGCGAGGTCTTGCAGCATGGCTTTGCGACGGTCGCCGAAGCCCGGTGCCTTCACAGCAGCAATCTTCAGGCCGCCACGCAGTTTGTTCACGACGAGTGTCGCCAGGGCTTCGCCCTCAACGTCTTCGGCGATGATCAAAAGCGGTTTCTGGGACTGGATCACTTGCTCAAGCAGCGGAACCATCGGCTGAAGGCTCGACAGTTTCTTCTCGTGCAGCAGGATGATCGCGTCTTCCAGCTCGACAGTCATCTTGTCGGAGTTGGTGACGAAATAGGGGCTCAGGTAGCCACGGTCGAACTGCATGCCTTCGACGACATCGGTCTCTGTTTCCAGACCTTTGTTCTCTTCGACGGTGATAACGCCCTCGTTGCCGACTTTCTGCATCGCGTCCGCGATCTGACGGCCGATCTCTTTTTCGCCATTGGCGGAGATGGTGCCGACCTGTGCGACTTCGTCGCTGTCGGATACGTCACGGGCAGCGGCTTTGATCGCTTCGACGACCGTGGCAGTTGCCAGATCGATACCGCGCTTCAGGTCCATCGGGTTCATGCCAGCGGCTACCGATTTCATGCCTTCTTTGACGATGGCTTGGGCCAAAACAGTCGCGGTGGTAGTGCCGTCACCTGCTTCGTCGTTGGTCCGGGAAGCAACTTCCTTGACCATCTGTGCGCCCATGTTTTCGAACTTGTCTTCCAGTTCGATTTCCTTCGCCACGGATACACCGTCTTTGGTGATGCGCGGTGCGCCGAAGGATTTGTCCAGAACCACGTTCCGGCCTTTGGGGCCGAGTGTGACTTTCACCGCATCGGCGAGGATGTTCACACCCTTGAGCATCCGGTTGCGGGCATCGGTGTCAAATTTGACGTCCTTAGCAGCCATGTTGTCTTCTCCTAAAATCTTGGATTGATGTGAGCGTCTTCTAAGGGTCGGCAAGCCGGGTGGCTTACGCGATGATCCCCATGATGTCGCTTTCTTTCATCATCAGCATTTCTTCGCCGTCGACGGTGACCTCTGTGCCGGACCATTTGCCGAACAGGATTTTGTCGCCGGGTGCGACGGCCATTTCGATCAACTCGCCGTTGTCTTTGCGTGCGCCGGTGCCCACGGCAACGACTTCACCCTCGGAAGGCTTTTCTTTGGCGGAATCAGGAATGATCAACCCGCCGGCGGTTTTTTCTTCGCTTTCGGTACGCTTTACCAGCACACGGTCATGAAGCGGTTTCAATGCCATCTTTGCAGCTCCTTAAGGCTCAAAGTTACTCTTCCAAGCCACCCCCTCCGGGCGAGGGGTGCAGCCGTTAGCACTCAACCCTTGTGAGTGATAACGAGGCATAGCTAAGCAGCAGTCTGCGTCCTGTCAACAACGGCGTTGAAAAATTTTGCGTCGATTGGAACCGTTAACCAGCGCCCAGAATGCGCCCCGCCGTGGCTACGGCTTCGGCGCCTGCTGGGGTCAGCCCGTAAATGCCTTTGTCGACCTTTTCAAACCAACCGTAGTGGTCATCCCGCATCATGCGGGTTGCCGCCGAGACACCGGTTGCGCGGGCCACATGCGCGCCTTTGCTTGCGCCGGCTTCGAACAGATAGACCGCGATTTTCAACGCATCCTGACGGTAGGCGGTCACCAGCCCCGCGCGGGTTTGGCCGCCATCATTGGGATCCCCCTGCCGCCGCGCGAATTCACGCAAAAGCATCGCCGCCCGTTTGGCATTCTTGCGCGGCGCATAGGGGCCGGGATCGCAATGCACCTCAACCAATCCGTCCGACAGCCGCACTGTAATCAGCCCCAACCCCAGCCGCCGCGCCAGCGTGACGTTGTCCTTCACCGCCTTGGCAAAGCGTTTGCCCGGTTGCCGCACAACGGCGAGGTAGACATCATCCGACACCTTCAACCGCGCCAGACACTGATGAAACAGCGCCAGCGAAAAGCCGAGCTTTAACTCCACCACCACCGGCGGCTCCGCCCCACGCACTGCTACCACATCTGCCGCGCCGACTTCGGCTTTAACCACATAGCCTTGATCCTCAAGGAAAGCCTTGATCGGCGGGTAAAGATCTGTTTCGCGCGGGTTGCTCATGGCGCGCAACTTGCCCCATCGCGCGGCGCTATGCAAAGGGGCCGCGCGGCCCTAGACTGACGCGATGACCCGCGACGAATTTAACGCTTTCTGCGCCGCCCTGCCCCGAACAACCCATGTCGTGCAATGGGGCAATGCGGATGTCTGGAAGGTGGGCGGCAAGGTCTTTGCCATCTGCGGCTGGGCCGAGGATGCGCCCGCTTCCGTAATGGGGCGGGCCTCTGTCAAGGGTTTCGGGCAAGTCAAAAATCCCGGCGAAGATCTCAACTTTCACCGAGTTTTAAGGCACAGATTCAGAAGCTTTCTTTTTCTTTTTCACTGCACCCGCACGTCAGGACTGAAGGACACCCCTTGCACGGGCTTCGCTCTTCCGTCCGTAGTCAGCCGCATGGCTGCCACTCTATGCCTGGTCCAAATCTGGTCCTGGGTGCCCATCTTTTACGCGTATTCAGCGTTAGCCGATAACTAGCGGGCTTTCGGCATCTCCAGGAACCTCGTCCCGGCAAGGGACCTCGTCGTACCTGTCGTCAGGTGCAGTGCGTTCCTCCGTCAGATCAAGTTCTGGAATTATTTTACTCAGACCGTTGCCGGGGAGCTCTGCACATGGCGGAATGGTGTGCCGTCTCGCCACATGCGGTGCAATACAACGCCAATACGCCGCGCAAGTGCAATCAAGGCCCGTTTCGATCCACGCCGATGGGCCACTCTGAGCGCCCAGGCCTGGAGCCAGTTTGGTGACCCACGGTGCATCAAGATCATCGCCGCTTGATACAAGGCCGTTCGAAGGGCCCGGTCACCGGCTCGAGTAATTTGCCCGACAATGTCCATCTCTCCGGATTGCGTACGTCTCGGCGTCAGCCCCACCCACGGACCAACATCCTTCGATCGCGCGAACCGGGTCGGATCGTCGATCGCGGATTTGACCGTCAGGGCGACGATCCGACCGACGCCTGGCATCGTCATCATCAGACGGCAAACGTCGTCTTGTTTTGCCAGATCCGCGATTGTCGCATCCAATTCAGCCAACTCGGCGCGCAACTGCGCACGCGCGCGCAAAAGGGCCTCTGTCGACGCCGACAGGATTTCATTCTGCTCAACCAGTTCCCTCACCCGGGCCTCGTACCTGATCCGGGTGACGTGTCCCAGCTTCAGACCGAAGTTCCGCAAAACACCCCGCATGGAAAGCTCAAGGTTGATGATGGCCTGCTGAACTGACTTGCGCGCTGTCAGCAACGCGCGGATTTCCTGGGAGGACACCGATTTGCGGTGCACGGGCCTGTACCATCCCATTTGAAGCAAGCGCGCAATGCCCTGAGCATCGCGCCGATCGGTTTTGATCGGCATGGCTTTCAAAGCGGCTTTCACCAACCGCGTTTCCATCAAGACCACGTCAAGTCCGGCCTCTTCGATGCCCTTACTCAGCCATTGGGACAGTGGTCCGGCTTCAAGACCGATCGCATCGACCGCGTACGGCAATGACGTCATCGCACGCACCAGCGCCTCAGGCTCGCTGGCGGCCTCCAACTCCTCAACAACCTTCCCTTGCGGCCCCAGCACACAAATCGCCGTGCTTGTCAGAGATACATCTAGTCCGATAAATACATTCATGTCGTTGCCCTTCTATTCTCAGGAATTGAGGCGCATGGAAACATACGACCTCGTAGACGCGCTGCAGGCGCATCAAGGGCAACGGCACTCCACATCATGCTGTCAAGCAAGCGAAACGTGCTCGATTCGCCGACAGCCCCATTACGGCATCTTTTACTTTCAAGGTGACTGAACTGGGGTTTGAGGTGCTTTCAGACAGCCCCGGACTGCGTCCCGCTCCCTATCTGGCCTCACGCGGGTTAAAATGGATACAGCATTACGCCGAACCCGGCCTAGGCGAAGACAGCCTGCGCGACCACATACGTGCCTCCTATGACATGATCGCCGCCGCCCTTACAAAAAAGAAGCGCGCGGAACTGGGCCTCTAGACTCTCCACGCAATGCCGCAATGCGGCAGGCGCGCGTGACAAGCCTATTCAACCTGCTATAAGGCCCGCAAATCCACCGAATAGACAGGACCGCCCCGATGACAACCCTTGTTTTTGGCCATAAATCCCCCGACACCGACAGCACCGGCAGCCCGATCGTTTGGGCTTGGTATCTCAATGAGATCAAAGGCATTCCCGCTAAACCGGTCCTGCTGGGCGAGCCGAACACCGAAGCGCTGTTCATGCTCGACAAATGGGACCTTGATAAGCCCGAAATCCTGACCACGCTTGAGGCCGACACCAAGGTTGTCATCGTCGACACCAACAACCCCGCCGAACTGCCCGACAACATCAATGACGCCGATATCACCGGCATTATTGACCACCACCGTCTGGTGGCCGGGCTCGAAACACGCGGACCGATTGAGATCAACATCCAACCGCTCGCCTGCACCGCGACCATCATGTTCAAGATGATCGGCAAAGACTGGGCGCAGGCCCCGCGCGGCGTAAAGGCAGCGGCCCTGTCCTGCATCCTGTCAGACACGCTGGAATTCCGCAGCCCGACCACCACGCAAGAAGACCGCGCCATTGCCGAAGACATCGCGCGGGACTTGGGCGTCGATATCAGCGACTATGCGGCCGAAATGTTCGCGGCGAAATCCGATGTGTCGTCCTTCAGCGAGGCGGAACTGCTGCGCATGGACAGCAAGGAATTCGACCTCGACGGCACCAACCTGCGTGTGAGCGTGCTGGAAACCACCTCCCCCGCGCCACTGCTGGAGCGCAAAGACGCACTGATGGCTGAGATGCCGAAAGTGGCCGAGGCCGACGGTGCCGCGCAGGTGCTCTTGTTCATCGTCGACATCCTGAAAGAAGAGGCGACGCTGCTGGTGCCCAACGACATGGTCAAACATATCGCCGAGCAGAGCTTTGGCGCTGAGGTCTCCGGCGACACGGTCGTGCTGCCCGGTGTGATGAGCCGTAAAAAGCAGATCATCCCGAACCTCAAGATGTAAGCCAATCGGGCGGGCCAAGTGCCCGCCCTCGCTTTTTGAAAGGCCGCACCATGACCCGCATTATCTCTGCCCTGCCCGACGTATCCGATCAATACGACGCGCTGTTCGTCGACCTCTGGGGCTGCGTGCATGACGGGCGCAAAGCGCTGCCCGATGCGGTGGCGGCCTTGCAGGCCTATCGCAAGACCGGCGGCAAGGTCGTGCTGGTCACCAACTCCCCCCGTCCGCGCACGGGCGTGGAGAAACAGCTACAGCAATTCGGCGTCCCGGAAGACGCATGGGACAGCATCGCCACCTCGGGTGATTCCGCGCGGTCTGCCATGTTCCGCGGCGCGGTGGGCGAAAAGGTCTGGTTCATTGGCCACCCCGCTGAGCGCAAGTTTTTCGAGCCGCTGGCGATCCTCGAAAACCCGGTACAAGTCGAAACCGTCGGGCTGGCCGAAGCCGAAGGCATCGTCTGCACCGGCCCGGTCGACCCGATGGCCGACCCCGAGATCATGCGCCCCGAGTTCGAACAGGCCATCGCCCGCGGGCTGAAACTGCTCTGCGCCAACCCCGATATCGTCGTGGACCGGGGCGAAGTGCGCGAATGGTGCGCCGGGGCACTGGCCGCGCTCTATACCGAGATGGGCGGCGAGAGCCTCTATTTCGGCAAGCCGCATGGCCCGATCTACGATCTCGCCCGCCGTCGCCTTGCAGCGCTTGAGGTCGACATCCCCGACAGCCGCATCCTTGCCATCGGAGACGGCATCCTGACGGACGTCAAAGGCGCGATGGACGAAGGCATCGACTCGCTGTTCATCACCGGGGGTCTGGCCGCCGCGGAAACCGCGACCACCGAGCAACCCGACGAAGACAAGCTCCGCGCCTATCTTGATCGCGAAGCCTCGGCCCCAACCTACGCAATCGGATTTCTCCGCTAACTCAGAAATGACTTGATTTTCTGCAGTTGCGAAGTAATAAAGTTGCAATAGGACGCACTCTGGCGTCACTTTGTTACCAAGGAGCCGTCATGTTGGACAATATGCCACGCGGGACGATCTGCATCGAAGACATCGAAATCGGGATGACTCGCCATCTGCGTAAGGTCGTGACCGATACCGATATCGAAATGTTCGCGCAGGTTTCGACCGATCATAATCCGGTGCATTTGGATGACGACTATGCCCGCGACACGATCTTTGAAGGGCGCATTGCCCACGGCATGCTAACGGCGGGCCTAATCTCGGCGGTGATTGGCGAACAACTTCCCGGTCATGGCACGATCTACCTCGGGCAATCGCTCAAGTTCCTCGGCCCCGTGCGTCCCGGCGACATGGTGCTGGCCGAAGTCACCGTGACCGACATGGACATCGCCAAACGCCGTGTGAAAATGGACTGTCGCTGTTCGGTCGATGGCAAACCGGTGCTCGCCGGTGAGGCGACGGTGCTCGCCCCCTCCGCCAAGCTGGACTGAGCGGGCGGTTTTCGCCGCCTGAGCATCTTGCCCTTGCGCCGCCGCGCAGCTAGGCAAGGCACATGCGGATCATCCGAGATTATCAATTCGTCGACCTTGCAGATCGCGGTGCCACCGCCGCGATTGGCAATTTTGATGGCGTGCACCTTGGCCACCGCTCGGTGATCGAACTGGCGCAACGCGCCGCCCCCGATGCGCCCCTTGGCGTCGTCACCTTCGAGCCGCATCCCCGCGAATATTTCGCCCCCGATGCCCCGCCCTTCCGCCTGATGGGCCGCGAATCCCGCGCGCATCGGCTGGAAAAGATCGGCGTTAAGCGGCTCTATGAGCTGGCATTCAACAGCACACTGGCCAGCCTGAGCCCCGAGGCATTCGCCCGCGACGTGCTCCACGACGGGCTGGGGCTTGCGCATGTGGTTGTCGGCGCTGACTTCTGCTTTGGGAAGGGCCGCGCAGGCACGGTGGAAGATCTCGTCCGTTTCGGCGCGCAATATGGTTTCGGCGTCACCATCGCCCCGCTGATGGAGCGCGATGACCTCACCGTGTCCTCAACCGCGATCCGCGAAGCGCTGACCCGTGGTGAAACCCGCGAAGCGGCGGCGATGCTGGGTCACTGGCACCGCATCGACGGACCGGTGATCTCGGGCGAGCAGCGCGGGCGCGAGTTGGGCTTTCCTACCGCAAACATGTCGATTGACGGGCTGCACCCGCCTGCCTTTGGTGTCTATGCCGTGTTGGTGGATGTGCTCGCGGGGCCGCATAAGGGCAGCTATCACGGTGCGGCCAGCATTGGTGTGCGGCCCATGTTCGGTGAGAACAAAGCCAACCTGGAAACCTATCTCTTTGACTTCAAAGGTGATCTCTACGGCGCGCCGCTGTCTGTCGGGCTGGTCGAACACCTGCGCGGCGAAGAAAAGTTTGACAGCCTCGACGCGCTGATCACCCAGATGGGGGCCGACTGCGACCGCGCTCAAACCATTCTGGCGGCGCTATGAGCGATCCGATACCCCGCAAGGGCCTGACCCCGAAATTCTGGGAGAAGAAGCCGCTCAAAGAGATGTCGCAGACCGAATGGGAGGCGCTTTGCGACGGTTGCGGTAAATGCTGCCTGAACAAGCTTGAAGACGAGGACAGCGGCGAAGTGGCCCTGACCCGCGTCGCCTGCCGCCTGTTGGACGACAGCACCTGCCGCTGTGTGCATTACGAAAACCGGCATGAGTTTGTGCCCGACTGCATCGTGCTGCGTCCCGACAACCTTGACACCCACGCTTATTGGATGCCGCAGACCTGCGCTTACCGCCTGCTCTGGGAGGGTAAACCGCTGCCTGAATGGCACCCCCTGCTGACCGGCACCCCCGACAGCGTGCATGACGCCGGGGTCAGCGTGCAATTTGATACCGTGTCCGAATTTGATACCCCGTTCGAAGAATGGGAAGACCATATTATCAAGGAGCCCACCTGATGTTTTTCGCCTCTGACAACGCCGGCCCCGTCCACCCCAAGGTGATGGAGCGCGTGATCGCGGCCAATAGCGACTACGCCATGCCCTACGGCAAAGACCCGATCATGGATGAGGTCCGCGCGCAGATTCGCGAACAGTTTGAGGCACCTGAGGCGGAGGTCTACCTCGTCGCCACCGGCACCGCGGCCAATGCGCTGGCGCTTGCCTGCTATACCCAGCCGTGGCAGACGATCTTCTGCTCCAAGGTCGCGCATATCGAAGAGGATGAGTGCAACGCGCCGGAATTCTACGCAGGTGCGGCCAAGCTGACGCTGGTGGAGACTGAAGACAAGATGACCCCCGACGCCCTGCGCCGCGCCATCGTCGCGCGGGCGGCGGGCGATGTGCACACGCCCCAACGCGGCCCGGTGTCGATCACACAGGTGACAGAACGCGGCGGGGTGCATAGCCTTGAAGAGTTGCATGCGCTGACAGCGGTGGCCAAGGAATACGACCTGCCCGTACATATGGACGGCGCGCGTTTTGCCAATGCGGTGGTGGCTTTGGGCTGCACCCCGGCTGAGATGACGTGGAGATCGGGCGTTGATGTGGTCAGCTTCGGCGGCACCAAGAACGGCTGCATGGGGGTCGAGGCGGTGGTCTTTTTTGACCCCAAAAAAGCATGGGAATTCGAGCTGCGCCGCAAGCGCGGGGCGCATCTGTTTTCCAAACACCGTTTTCTGTCGGCGCAGATGGCGGGCTACCTTGCGGATGGGGCTTGGCTGGAAACGGCCAAGACGGCCAACGCCAATGCGGCGCATCTGGCCCAAGGGCTGCGCAAAGCGGGGGCGGAATTCCTACATGAGCCTGCGGCAAACATGATCTTTGCCCGCTTCCCCCGCGCCATTCACCGCAAGTTGCATGACGCAGGCGCGCGCTATTACCTTTGGGATGGCACGCTGGAGGGCGACGATGACGAGATGCTGGCCGCGCGGATGGTCTGCGACTGGTCGATCAGCCGTAACCAGATCGACCAGTTCCTAAGCCACTTCTAAGCAGTCACGCCAGCGGCACGTCGTTCAGGAAATCGCGTATCGCTTCGGCGACTTCGGCGGGGTGCGTGATCGGCACCATATGCCCTGCCCCGTCGACTGAAACCCGCCGCGCGTTCGGCAGACGGCGCATCAGCGACGCATTGATCGCATGCGCCGCTTTGGGCGACCCGCTCCCCTCCAGCAGCAGTGCGGGCATCGACGCGCGGTCGAACATGCCCGGCGCCAGCAACCCGGCGCTGTCCTCTCCTAGAAAAGGCGAAGAGGCGGGGATGAAACCGATCCGATCCACCATGTAGGCGCGGGTCGGTTCGGGAATTTGGTCCCATTTCGTGCCATCGCCCCAGACCCGGTTAAACAGCCGCGCGGCGGTCTCCTTGTCGCCCTCGGCCAAGGCGGCCTCAAATGCCGCGTTCTGTTCATTGTATTCGGCCATCGCGTCAGGATCGTCCTGTTTGGCGGCGGCGAAATAGACTGGCTCAATCAGGGTAATGCTGCGCACCAATTCGGGATGTTCAATTGCCAGCCGCAGCGCCACGGTCGCACCAAAGGAATGGCCAATCAGATCCATCGGCGCTTCGAGCAAGCTGAGCGCCATGTCGGTTGCCACGTCGTGAATATTGCCCTGCCCGTCCCAATCGCCAGAACGTCCGTGCATCGGCAGATCGAAGGCCCGTAGGGTGAGCTCGTCAGACAAAATGGCCCCGATGCCACGCCACGCGCCAGAATGCGCCAGTGAGCAATGGATCGCCAGCGCCGGGCGCGGGCCGTGACCGAAACGGCGCGCGTTGACCTCTGGGATCACAGCTTGCCCCCGAGGTGCAGATCAAGATCTTCCAAACGGTCCTGTCCCCAGAACCGCTGATCCCCAACGATATAGAAGGGGGCGCCAAAGACACCTTGAGTGACGGCTTCCTCAAGGTTGGCGGCATAGGTCTCGGCCCCCTGCAGCAAGCCGCTGTTCGCCAGATCGGGGTCAAAACCGGCCTCTTCCAAACAGGCCCGGACCACATCGTCATGGCCGATGTCCTTTTCCTCGGCCCAGACGGCGCGGGTGATGGCATGGGTCAGCTTGCCCAGATCACCGCCCCCGGCATTCTGCGCGGCGATCACCGCATAGGCCGCAGGCGCGCCGTTGGTGGGCCAATGCGCGGGCTTGAGGTTGAAGGGCAGACCCAGCTTGCGCGCCTGACGCGGCAGGTCTTGCGCGCGGTACTCATTGCGGCTGGGGTGACGCTCTGCCGGGGGCATGCCGCCCGTCCGCGGGAAGGCCGCGATAATGTCGAAAGGCTTGTACACGATCTCAGCACCGTGCTTTTCGGCGATCTCCTCAAGCCGATTCCCGGCGAGGTAGCAATAGGGTGACAGGGTCGCGAAAAAATAGTCGATCCGGGCCATTTGGCTCTCCTTCGGGGGCGGTGCAGCTTTGCCCGACCGTAAGCGCATGCTAAGCGGTGTCAACGTCACGAATCTGCAACCTACCGCTGCCCCGGAGCCCCTATGCCACGCACTTCAGAACCAAAACTGATCTCAGGCAATGCCAATATGCCGCTTGCCAAGGCCATCGCGCGGCGCATGTCGCTGCATCGCGGCGTTAACGTGGGGCTCGTCGATGCGCGGGTCGAACGGTTCAACGACGGCGAGATTTTCGTCGAAGTTTATGAGAACGTGCGCGGCGAGGATATGTTCATCATCCAGCCCACGTCGAACCCCGCGAACGACAACCTGATGGAACTGATGATCATGGCCGACGCGCTGCGCCGGTCCTCGGCGGCGCGTGTGACGGCCGTTTTGCCCTACTTCGGCTATGCCCGGCAGGACCGCCGCACCAAAGCCCGGACGCCGATCACCGCCAAGATGGTCGCCAATATGCTGACCGGCAGCGGTATTGAACGGATCCTGACGATGGACCTGCATGCGGCGCAGATTCAGGGCTTCTTCGATATCCCGGTCGACAACCTCTACGCCTCGCCGATCTTTGCACTGGATATCAAGGACGCCTTTAAGGACCAGATGGACGATCTGATGGTCGTCAGCCCCGATGTGGGCGGCGTGGCCCGTGCGCGTGAACTGGCCAAGCGGATCAACTCCCCCCTGTCGATCGTCGACAAACGCCGCGAGAAGGCGGGCGAAGTGGCCGAGATGACCGTGATCGGCGACGTGAAGGGCAAGACTTGCCTGATCGTGGACGACATCTGCGACACCGCAGGCACGCTGTGCAAAGCTGCCGAAGTCCTGCTGGAGAATGGCGCGAAGGAAGTGCACTCCTACATCACCCACGGTGTCATGTCCGGCCCTGCGGTTGAGCGGGTCGAGAACTCGGTCATGAAATCGCTGGTCATCACCGACAGCATCGCGCCGACCCCTGCGATCAAGAAGGCGCCGAACATCCGCATCGTCCCGACCGCGCCGATGTTTGCCCAAGCGATCTTGAACATCTGGAACGGCACCTCGGTCTCTTCGCTGTTCGAGGCGGAAACGCTCGGCCCGATCTATGACGGGATGTACGCGGCAAACTAAGCCGCAGGCTGTGATCTAGGGCTGGCCTCCGCGGGCCGCCCTCCCCCTGCTGGGCCGCTCTCTCTCACCGAGCGATGCACCTAGCCGACGACCCAGTCGTCATCCCCCCCCACCGCGCCAATCGCTGTCCATGCCAAACGCGCCCGTGCAACGCGGGTGTCGCCCCATGTGCGGAACACCATGTCAAAGCCGCTCTCGGTCACCGCCTCGGCGCCGATATCGGCGCGGGTGACGGTGCTGGCGTCGATGTCCCAAAGCGACATGCTCACCTGAACATGCGGCGGCTCCCGGAAGGGTTCTGAAAAGCTGATCCGGCGGCGGCGTTCGCGCTGGCCCTCGCCCGTCCACATCGATCCGCCGTCTTCGAACTCAGAGAACAGCATGACATCGCCACTGTCCACGCCGATCGTATGGGTGCGAAGTCGTTTCATATTGGGCGCCTGCCTGCATTTACGGTCATCAGGCAATGATGCCGCAGCAGAAGGGAGCATAAAAGCAAAAAGCCCCGCCGAGGCGGGGCTTTTCACTGATTTTCAAAGCATTACAGGCTGGGCTGTTTGCTCGACAATCCGATGTGATCGCCAACGGCAACCATATCGGCCAGAAGCTTGGCTGCGTCATCCACGGGACCGGGTTCGTTTTCCCAGTTGTCCTTGGCGCGGGTGTAGACGGCATGCGCCTCTGCCACCATGCTGTCCATCTGTTCCTGCGTCATGTCGGCACGCGCCACGGCACGTTCCGCCAGCACAGACACGCCGCCCTGACCGCCGATTTCGGCGAAACCGCCGGTCACGACATATTCAGACGTGCCCTCCGGCCCTTCCACGCGCAGAAGGCCCGGACGCAGGGTGGTGATGGTGGGTGCATGATCGGCCATGGCCGTCATGTCACCCTCAGTGCCCGGAATTTGCACGGCCGTCACCTGCATCGATGCCAGCCGCCGTTCCGGCGAAACGAGGTCGAATTGCATTGTGTCTGCCATTGTCAGCGCTCCTTAAGCGGCGTCTGCCGCCATTTTCTCGGCTTTCGCCTTCACGTCTTCGATGCCACCAACCATGTAGAAGGCACCTTCGGGCAGGTGATCGTACTCACCGGCAACCACGGCCTTGAACGACGCGATGGTTTCTTCCAGCGGCACCTGAACACCGTCGGAGCCTGTGAACACTTTCGCCACGTCGAAGGGCTGGCTGAGGAAACGCTCGATCTTACGCGCACGTGCCACGGTCAGTTTGTCTTCTTCGCTCAGTTCATCCATGCCGAGAATGGCGATGATGTCCTGAAGCGATTTGTAGCGCTGAAGCACCTGCTGCACGTCTGTCGCCACCTTGTAGTGCTCGTCGCCGATGATCAGCGGGTCGAGCAGACGCGAGGTGGAGCCAAGCGGGTCAACCGCCGGGTAGATGCCCTTTTCCGAGATCGAACGGTCGAGAACCGTTGTCGCGTCGAGGTGCGCAAAGGAGGTCGCAGGCGCCGGGTCGGTAAGGTCATCCGCAGGGACGTAGACGGCCTGCACGGAGGTGATCGAACCGGATTTGGTCGACGCAATCCGCTCCTGCATCACGCCCATGTCGGTCGCCAGCGTTGGCTGGTAGCCCACAGCCGAAGGAATACGGCCCAGCAGAGCGGACACTTCGGAACCGGCCTGCGTGAAGCGGAAGATGTTGTCGACGAAGAACAGAACGTCGGAACCGGATTCGTCGCGGAACTGCTCGGCCAGTGTCAGGCCGGTCAGGGCGATCCGCATCCGCGCACCGGGAGGTTCGTTCATCTGACCGTAGACCAGCGCAATTTTCGAATCGACGAGGTTGTCAGGGACGATAACGCCGGATTCGATCATCTCGTGGTAAAGGTCGTTGCCCTCACGGGTACGCTCACCCACGCCCGCGAACACCGACAGACCGGAGTGCACTTTGGCGATGTTGTTGATCAGTTCCATGATGAGAACCGTCTTGCCCACGCCGGCACCGCCGAAGAGACCAATTTTACCACCCTTGGTGTAAGGCGCCAGAAGGTCGATGACCTTGATGCCTGTCACGAGGATTTGTGTCTCGGTGGACTGCTCAGCGAACTCAGGCGCTTCGCCGTGAATGGCGCGTGTCGCGTCAGAGTTTACCGGACCCTGTTCGTCAACCGCGTCGCCGGTGACGTTCATGATACGGCCCAGTGTGGCGTTGCCCACGGGCACGCGGATCTGGTCGCCTGTGTCTGTCACGGCCTGACCGCGCACCAGACCTTCGGTCGCGTCCATCGCGATGGCGCGAACCGTGTTTTCGCCAAGGTGCTGCGCCACTTCGAGAACCAGCGTTTTGCCCTGGTTTTCGGTGTGCAGCGCGTTGAGAATCTCCGGCAGGTCGCCTTCGAATTGAACGTCAACGACAGCGCCGATGACCTGTGTGATTTTACCGACAGCATTTGCCATGTCGTTTCTCCGATTTGCTTACAGCGCTTCCGCGCCGGAAATGATTTCGATCAGCTCGTTGGTGATGACAGCCTGACGCGAGCGGTTGTACTGGATGGTCAGTTTGTCGATCATCTCACCCGCGTTGCGTGTGGCGTTGTCCATCGCCGACATCCGCGCACCCTGCTCGGACGCGCCATTCTCCAGCAGAGCCGAGAAGATCGCCGTGGCGACCCCGCGCGGCAGAAGGTCGGCCAAGACCGCCTCTTCGCTGGGTTCATAGTCGAACAATGTGGACGCACCGCTGTCTTCGTCCGCGTCTGCTTCGAATTTGGCCGGGATGATCTGCTGCGCCGTCGGCGTCTGCATCACCACGTTCACGAACTTCGCATAGAAGATCGTCGCCACGTCAAATTCGCCCGCGTCAAAGCGGTTTAGCACGTCCTGCGCGATGTTTTGCGCATCACCATAGCCGATCTTTTTGACTTCGCTGAGGTCAACGTGACCGACCAGATGGTCGCCCAAGTCACGCCGCAGCGCATCACGGCCTTTTTTGCCAACGGTGAGGATTTTCACCTCTTTGCCCTGGGCCAGCAGTTCACGCGCATGGGCTTTCGCCTTCTTCGCGATGTTGCTGTTGAAGCCGCCGCACAGCCCGCGTTCGGCGGTCATGACCACCAGCAGATGCACTTTGTCTTCACCCGTGCCGCTGAGCAGCTTGGGCGCGCTGTCGGAGCCGCCGACACTGGCCGCGAGCCCTGCCATCACGGCATTGAACCGCTCAGTATAGGGACGCGAAGCCTCGGCAGCCTCCTGCGCGCGGCGAAGTTTCGCCGCGGCAACCATTTGCATGGCCTTGGTGATCTTGCGGGTCGATTTGACCGACGCGATCCTGTTCTTCAGGTCCTTGAGATTTGGCATTGCCTTATCTCCCGTTTAAGCGAAGTCGGCGGCGAAACCGTCAATGGCGGCTTTGATCTTCTCTTCCAACTCGCCTTTGACCTTGCGGTCATTGTTGGTGATGTCCTTGAGAAGGTCGTCGTGCTTGCTGCGCAGATGCGCCAGCAGGCCTGCCTCGAAACGGCCAACCTCCGACACGTCCACCTTGTCGAGATAGCCGTGTGTACCGGCGTAGATCACGCAGACGATTTCCGAGTTGGTCAGCGGCGCGTACTGCGGCTGCTTCATCAGTTCGGTCAGACGTGCACCACGGTTCAGCAGCTGCTGAGTTGCGGCGTCAAGGTCGGAGCCGAACTGAGCAAAAGCTGCCATTTCGCGGTACTGAGCCAGCGACAGTTTCACCGGGCCAGCCACGCTCGACATCGCTTTGGTCTGAGCCGAGGAGCCAACGCGCGAAACCGACAGACCGGTGTTCACGGCAGGACGGATGCCTTGGTAGAACAATTCGGTCTCAAGGAAGATCTGACCGTCGGTGATCGAGATCACGTTGGTCGGAATAAACGCGGACACGTCGCCACCTTGGGTTTCGATGATCGGCAGAGCCGTCAGCGAGCCGTTGCCAGCTTCGTCACCCAGCTTCGCGGAACGCTCAAGCAGGCGGGAGTGGAGATAGAAAACGTCGCCCGGGTAAGCTTCGCGGCCCGGCGGGCGGCGCAGCAGCAGGGACATCTGACGGTAGGACACGGCCTGCTTGGAAAGGTCATCATAGATGATCAGCGCGTGGCGGCCGTTGTCGCGGAAATGCTCGGCCATCGCGGTCGCGGCATAGGGTGCGAGGAACTGCATCGGTGCAGGCTCGGACGCGGTCGCGGCCACAACGATGGAGTAATCAATTGCGCCGGTTTCTTCGAGCTTTTTCACAAGCTGAGCAACGGTCGAACGCTTCTGGCCGATGGCGACATACACGCAGTACATCTTTTTGCCTTCGTCGTCGCCAGCAGCGGCGTTAACCTGCGCTTGGTTCAGTATCGCGTCGAGGGCGACAGCGGTTTTACCGGTCTGACGGTCACCAATGATCAGCTCACGCTGGCCACGGCCGATTGGGATCATCGCGTCAACGGACTTGAGGCCAGTCGCCATCGGCTCATGCACCGATTTACGCGGGATGATGCCCGGCGCTTTGACGTCGGCGATGCCGCGCTTGGTGGCGCCAATGGGGCCTTTGCCGTCAATGGGGTTACCCAGACCGTCAACAACGCGGCCCAGCAGTTCGTCACCGATTGGCACGTCCACGATGGAGTTGGTGCGCTTGACGGTGTCGCCTTCTTTGATGTCACGGTCGGAACCGAAGATAACAACACCGACGTTGTCCGCTTCGAGGTTCAGGGCCATGCCCTGAATGCCGCCGGGGAATTCGACCATTTCACCGGCCTGAACGTTGTCCAGACCATAGACGCGGGCGATACCGTCACCGACGGAGAGAACGCGGCCCACTTCGGCGACTTCGGTTTCCTGACCGAAATCCTTGATCTGGTCTTTCAGGATCGCAGAAATCTCTGCTGCTTGGATACCCATTTATCCGACCTCTTTCATTACATTCTGGAGGGAATTGAGCTTGGAACGGATCGACGTATCGATCATTTTCGAGCCCACTTTGACGACAAGACCGCCGATGAGGCTTTCATCAACGGTCGCATGAAGTGATACTTTTTTGCCGGTGGAGGCATTGAGCGACTTGGTCAGCTTGTCCGACTGCGTCTTAGTCAGCGCCTTGGCCGTGGTGACATCAGCGGTGATCTCGCCTTTGGCTTCGGCAATCGTTTCGCGCAGCGCTTTGACCAGCGCGGGCAGCACAAACAGACGACGCTTTTGCGCCATCAGCGCCAGCGTGTTCGCCATGGTCTTGGTCAGGCCCATCTTGTCGGCCAGCACTTTGATCGCCCCGGCCTGCTGATCGCGGGTATAGAGCGGCGAAGAGATCAGGCGCTGAAAGTCATCGCTGTCGGTCAAGGCCGCTTCAAGCGCGGTAAGATCGCCCTCGATGGCATCGACCTGATTGGCCTCGCGGGCCAGATCATACACGGCTGTCGCGTAGCGTTCCGCGATGCCGGTGGAAATGGAAGCAGGTTCGGACACGTCCATCCTCTCGTTCAATAAGCGCCGGATATGCGAAGATGTCGCGTCACCAGCAGTTGGCGCGGCTTGAAGTTACCCAAGACGTCTAAATCAGGGGCGATGTAGCAGACAGGTTCACGCCCGGCAACACAGTATAGGCAGGTAATGTCCCGGCGTGCTGCAATATTGCAAGGGCGGCGGCCTGTCGCGGCTCTTTGCCGCAGAAAAATGCTGGCTTTGTCACCACGGATGGGCGGACAGGCGAATCCTCCGCCGCTCACTTTAGGCCCTAAGTCTACATTGCTCTGGGGGGGCTTAGACCGGTTTAGCCTGCGGCTCAGTCATGCCCTCCAGCACCCCGATGGCGCGCCTTGCGGTGCTGCGCTGCGGACGGCCTCGTGGTGGATAGACCAGTTTCGTGGCCTCCACCAAGATCGCACCGCCGCCCATCATCGTTGGCATTTGGCGACCGATTTTCTCAAACAAAGGCGCTGATTTCATCCAGATTCGCTGCTGTGAAGGGAACTGGAACAGTGCGCCAAGATGCCTTTCGGGAAGAAACTGATGTTTGCGGAGCTGCGTTTCCAACTGCCCCGGCGAATAGGGCCGCCCATAGCCGAATGGCGTTCGATCCCGCCGCGCCCACATGCCCGCCCGGTTCGGCACGATGAACAGCGCCTTGCCCCCCGGCCCCAGTACGCGCCAGCATTCATCCAACAATTCACTTGGCCGTTCCGACGTCTCAAGCCCATGCATCAACACCAGTTTGTCCACCGCCCCCGTCTCTACCGGCCAAAGCGTCTCTTCGGTCAGGACCGAAGTATTGGGCATGCCCGCGGGCCAAGGCATCACGCCCTGCGGGCCGGGCATCAGCACCATCACGCGCCGGGCGTCAGCCAGATAGGGCCGCAGCAGGGGGGCTGCAAAGCCAAAGCCGACGACGGTTTGCCCCTTCGCCTCTGGCCAAAGCTCCAACAACCGCCCGCGCAAGGATTTCTGCGCGGCACGCCCCAACGCGCTGCGATAATAGAAATTGCGCAGATCCTGTACATCAAGATGCATTGCAGCCCGCCTTGGTGAGTGTCACTCTGACCCGACCATAACAACACAGCGAGGTAAGACGCCATGGCCTTTGATCTGGTCACGATTCCCTGTCTGTCGGACAACTACGCTTTCCTGCTGCGCGACCATGACAGCGGCGCTGTGGCGCTGATCGACGTACCCGAAGCCGCCCCGATCATGGCAGAGCTTGACCGCCGCGGCTGGACGTTGAGCCAAGTCTGGTTGACTCACCACCACCCCGACCATGTCCAAGGGCTGGCCGAACTGCTGACCCGCTTCCCCGCCGAGGTGATCGGGGCCAAGGCCGATGCTCACCGCCTGCCCCCGCTAGACCGCGACGTGGCAGAGGGCGACACCGTTGAACTTGGCGCACTAAAGGCCGAGGTGCTGGATGTTTCAGGCCACACCGTCGGCCATATCGCCTTTCACGTGCCGGATGCCAAAGCGGCCTTTACCGCCGACAGCCTCATGGCGCTTGGCTGTGGCCGCCTGTTCGAAGGCACGCCCGCGCAGATGTGGGACAGTCTACAAAAGCTGGCCGCCCTACCCGGCGATACGACGATCTGCTCGGGCCACGAATACACCGCCGCCAACGCAAAATTCGCCCTGACCGTTGATCCGCAGAACCCGGCGCTTATATCAAGGGCCAAGGACATCGACAGCGCCCGCGCCAAGGGGCAGCCGACCGTCCCCTCGCCGCTTTCACTGGAACTAGAAACCAATCCCTTCCTGCGCCCGGGCGATCCCGCCATTCGCGCGACATTGGGGATGCCAGACGCCACCGACACAGAAGTGTTCACCGAAATCCGCAGGCGCAAAGACCAGTTCTGAGTGCCTGCAATCATGGCCCAAAGTCCTCGCTCACGGCAAATGTGACCGATTCGGACCAGAATCTTCTTGAAGATGGGCGATGATCAACCAAACTCTAATACTATGAGGCCATGGTCGGACCGGGGCCTGAGATATCTCAGCACCTCACCGACCCCGATCGAAAAGGAGCACGCCCGTGCCTTCATTCTCGACTACACTTGAGCAGGCAATCCACGCGGCCCTCGCGCTGGCAAACGCCCGCCGCCACGAATTTGCAACGCTCGAACATCTGCTGCTGGCCTTGCTCGACGAACCCGACGCCGTGCAGGTCATGAAAGCCTGTTCCGTTGATGTCTCTGACCTGCGCGAAACACTGGTCGAATTCGTCGACGATGATCTGAGCAACCTGATCACCGACATTGACGGTTCCGAAGCGGTGCCCACGGCGGCCTTCCAGCGCGTGATCCAGCGCGCCGCGATCCACGTGCAATCCTCGGGCCGGACCGAAGTGACAGGCGCCAACGTGCTGGTCGCCATCTTCGCCGAACGTGAAAGCAACGCCGCCTACTTCCTGCAAGAACAGGATATGACCCGCTATGACGCGGTGAACTTCATCGCCCACGGCGTCGCCAAAGACCCGGCATATGGTGAATCCCGCCCCGTCACAGGCGCACCAGAAGCCGAAGAAGAGGCCCAAGGCGTCACCGATGGCGACAAGAAGGAATCCGCGCTGGCGAAATACTGCGTGGACCTCAACGCCAAATCCCGCGAGGGCGATATCGACCCGCTGATCGGCCGCGAGGGTGAGGTTGAGCGCTGCATTCAAGTGCTCTGCCGCCGCCGCAAGAACAACCCGCTGCTGGTGGGTGATCCGGGCGTGGGCAAAACCGCCATCGCCGAGGGGCTGGCACGCAAGATCGTCGCCGGCGAAACGCCCGAGGTATTGGCCAACACCACGATCTACTCGCTCGACATGGGCGCGTTGCTGGCTGGCACCCGCTACCGCGGCGATTTCGAGGAACGGCTCAAAGCTGTCGTGACCGAGCTGGAAGAACATAAAGACGCGGTGCTTTTCATCGACGAAATCCACACCGTGATCGGTGCCGGTGCCACTTCAGGCGGCGCGATGGATGCCTCCAACCTGCTGAAGCCCGCGCTTCAGGGCGGCAAGCTGCGTACCATGGGCTCCACCACCTATAAGGAGTTCCGCCAGCACTTTGAGAAAGACCGCGCGCTGTCGCGCCGGTTCCAGAAGATCGACGTAAGCGAGCCTTCGGTCGAAGACGCCACCAAGATCCTCAAGGGTCTGAAACCCTATTTCGAGGAGCATCACAGCGTCAAATACACCTCCGACGCGATCAAGACCTCTGTCGAACTGGCGCACCGCTATATCAACGACCGCAAGCTGCCTGACTCAGCGATCGACGTGATCGACGAAGCGGGTGCCGCACAGCATCTCGTGGCCGCCTCCAAGCGCCGCAAGACCATCGGCACCAAGGAGGTCGAAGCCGTGGTGGCCAAGATCGCCCGCATCCCGCCGAAAAACGTCTCCAAGGACGACGTGGTGGTGCTGAAGGATCTGGAAAGCTCGCTCAAGCGGGTGGTCTTTGGGCAGGACGATGCCATCGTGGCGCTGTCTTCGGCCATCAAACTGTCCCGCGCGGGCCTGCGCGAGCCGGACAAACCCATCGGCAACTACCTCTTCGCCGGACCAACCGGTGTGGGTAAAACCGAGGTGGCCAAGCAACTGGCCGACACGCTGGGCGTGGAACTGCTACGCTTCGACATGTCGGAGTATATGGAGAAACACGCCGTCTCTCGTCTGATCGGTGCCCCTCCGGGCTATGTCGGTTTTGATCAGGGTGGCATGCTGACCGATGGCGTGGACCAGCATCCGCACTGCGTGCTGCTGCTCGACGAGATGGAGAAGGCGCATCCGGATGTCTACAACATCCTGTTGCAGGTGATGGACCACGGCAAGCTGACCGATCACAACGGCCGCACAGTGGATTTCCGCAATGTGGTACTGATCATGACCTCCAACGCTGGTGCTTCCGAGCAGGCGAAAGAGGCCGTGGGCTTTGGCCGCGAACGTCGCACCGGTGAAGACACCGCCGCGATTGAGCGGACCTTCACGCCGGAGTTCCGCAACCGTCTCGACGCTGTCATCAGCTTCGCACCGCTGCCGAAATCGGTGATCCTGCGGGTGGTCGAAAAGTTCGTGCTGCAACTCGAAGCGCAACTGATGGACCGCAACGTGACCATCGAACTCAGCAAGAAGGCCGCCGAATGGCTTGCCGACAAGGGCTACGACGACAAGATGGGCGCCCGCCCCTTAGGCCGCGTGATCCAAGAGCACATCAAAAAGCCGCTGGCCGAGGAACTGCTCTTTGGCAAACTGGCCAAAGGCGGTGTGGTCAAGGTTGGCGTCAAGGACGACGCGCTGACGCTCAAGGTCTTGGGCACCGAAAGCAAGCGCCTGTCAGGTGATCGGCCCCCGCTGCTCACCGCGGAATGATCACACGGGCCGCGCTGGCCCTGATCCTCTCCTCCGCCAGCCCTGCGCTGGCGGAGGATGTGCAACTGGCCTTCCCGCTGGATTGCACCCTCGGGCAGGATTGCCACATCCAACAATATATGGACCAAGACCCAAGTGCCGCGGCGCACGATTACCGCTGTTCGAGGCTGACCTATGACGAACACAAGGGCACCGATTTCGCCCTACCCGACCGCGCAGCGATGGCGGCAGGTGTCACCGTTCGCGCAGCGGCGGCTGGCGTGGTCAAAGGGCTGCGAGACGGCATGGCCGATGGCGCGCCACTCTCGGAAGTCCAAGGGCGCGAATGCGGCAACGGCGTGGTCATCGACCTTGGCCGCGGGTGGGAAACACAGTACTGCCACCTGAAACGCGGCTCACTGCGCGTGACGGACGGGCAAGAGGTCGCTGTCGGCGACGCTCTCGGGCTGGTCGGCCAGTCCGGCAAGGCCGCCTTCCCGCATCTTCACCTTTCGCTGCGCCACAATGGCAACCCGGTTGATCCATTCGCCCCCGAAGGCAACGGCTGCGAGGAACCAGCTGTGTCTCTCTGGCAAGACACCCCGCCCTACCGCCCCGGCGGGCTGATCGCGCTCGGCTTTGCGAACCGCATTCCCAGCTATGATGAAATCAAGGCGGGCGATGCCAATCACGACACCCTCCCCAAGGATGCGCCTGCCTTGGTCATCTACGGTTACAGCTATGGCACCCAAAAGAACGACGTGCTGCGCCTCAGCCTTGCGGGGCCAAGCGGCACCGTGATCGAAAGGGATGTGGTGCTAGAGAAACCGCAGGCGCAGTCGTTTCGTGCCATCGGCAAACGCGCCGCCGCCGGAACATGGCCCGCCGGGCGCTATCGCGGCACGGTTACCCTGCTGCGCGATGGCCGGGTGATTGACGAAAAGACCGGCGCGTTGACGCTGCAATAGACCGGCTTTCCCCCGCTCACTTTTCGGTAAATTTAAGCTCGATCCGCCGGTTCTGCGCCCGCGCGGCTTCGGTATTGCCCTCGGCCACGGGCTGGTACTGGCCAAAGCCATTGGCCGCCAAACGATCCGGCGCGATGCCAAGGAAGTTGACCATATATTTGACCACCGACAGCGCCCGCGCTTGGCTCAGTTCCCAATTGTCCGCGAACGCCCCAAAGCCGGAAAGCGGCACATTATCGGTATGGCCATCGACACGGATCACCCAGTCGATCTCTGCCGGGATCTCGTCTACCACGCTGCGCAGAATGCCCGCCACCTTGGCAATCTCGCCTTGCCCGTCTTGGCTCAGCACCGCACTGCCCGGCCCGAAAAGCACCTCGGAAGAGAAGACAAACCGGTCGCCTTCGATCCGCACGCCCTCCTGATTGCCCAGAAGGTCACGCAACCGGCCAAAGAATTCCGAGCGGTACTGGGCGAGGTTCTTGCTCTCCTCCTCCAGCCGCTTGCGCTCTGCCGCTTCGAGCTCGGCGCGACGCCGTTCCTCTGCCGCCACCCGTGCCAGCGCTGTGTTCAACTCGGACCCGAGCGATTGCAACTCAACCGATCTCGCCGCATCCCGCGCCACGGCATCGTCGAGCAGCGCCTGTAGGTTGCCCAGTTGCGCGCGCAGCTCCGCGACCTGCTGGTTCAGCAATTCGGTCTGACGCTGGGCCTCGGCGCTGACCGCCTTCTCGTCGGCCAAGGTCGCTTCGGCCTGCGCCAGTAGAGCGGCGCGGCGCTCGGCGGCGGTGGTCTTGTCCTCGGCCAGCGTTTCAGCGGCAAGCTTTGCCGCCAGCGCCTGCGCCAGACGTTCGCGCAGATCCGACTGCGAGCCGCTCAGCGCTTCGCCCTCTTGTTCAAGGCTCTGCACGCGGGCCAGCGCCTCGGCCAAGCGGGCATTCAACGCCTGCTCGGTCACCTCCGCCTGCGACAGTTGTGCGCGCAGGTCCTCTTCGGTGCCCTCTGCCGCGTCCAACTCTTCGGCCAGCGCGGCACGCTCGGCCTCCAGACCTGCTCCGCTTTGTTCAGCCGTCTCCAACCTCAGCAGAGCTGCGGCGAGTTCACTGTCCAGATCGCTTCGCGCCGCGCGCGCGGCGGCCAGCAAGGTCAAGGTGTCTTCGGCCTTCTTGCGCTGCGCCTCAAGCGAGAGGGTCATGGCTGTCAATTCCGCATCCGCATCCTCAAGCCGGTCGCGCAATGCCTGCGCCGCTGCGGCTTCGGCCAGACGGGCGGCTTCCTCGGCGCTGAGCGCCTCTTCGGCCTCTGCCACCTCGGCGTTGAGTGCTGCGACCTCCGCCTCGGATTCAGCGTTTTGGGCACGCAGATCGGCCACCAGCGCATCCAACGCCTCGCGCTTTGCCGCGGCCAGCCGGGCCGTTTCCGCCTGCGCGTCGATCTCTTCCCGCGCGGTGCTCAGCGCGAGGTTCAGCGCCTCTTGCTCATCCAGCAGCGCGGCTTCGCGGTCTTCCAAGCTTCCGATGCGCGCCTGATCTTCGGCCTGCGAAGCCAGAAGGGCCGCCACCCGCGCCTCGAACCCGGTGATCTCGGCCTCGGCGGCCTGCAACGCGGCCTCTTGGGCGTCGCGTTCAGAGGTCAGCCCGGCGATCACCGCTTCTTGGCGCGACACCTCATCGCGGGCATCGTTCAGTGAGGCATTCAGCGCGCCAAGCCGGGCCTCCAGCCGCGCGGTGGTGCGTTCCTCGACGCCAAGCGCTTGGGCAAGGGCCGCGACCTCTCCGGCCAATTCGTTCAACTCGCTCTCTTGGCCGCTGATGCGTTCGGTCAGGACGAATTGCACGACCATAAAGATCGTCAGCACGAACATCAGAACCAGCAAAAGCCCGGTCATTGCATCGACGAACCCCGGCCAGATCGAGCCCTGAAACCGTGCGCCTGTCCGCCGGGAAAGTGCCATTACTGGTCCCCGCCACCGGGGACATCGCCGGCCCGCAGGCGACGGGCCTCAGGCGCGCGCTGCCCGGAAAGCGCCTTGGCCAGCAGTGAGATATCCTTGCGGAATTCGGCCATCGTCTCTTGCCGCCCGGCAGAAATCTCTTCGAGAATGCGCAGCATCTGCACGTCGATTGAGCGCAGCCGCATCCGGCTTTCCGCGTCGATCCCCTCGCCCGCCACTTGCCCTTCGAGCACGGCAATCAACCGGTCTTGCCCGTCGGCCACCCGATCAAGCGCGCTGTTCGTCGTCGTGTCATGCTCCATCCGCGTGGTCATCCGGTCAACGGCATCGGCAAGCTTGCCCAGCTTGTCGTCCACCATGGCGCGGCTGACGTCGGACTGGGTGAACATCTGCTGCATCTCGGCCATCTGTTCGACCATCTGGTCCATCACGCTGGCCATGATATTTTGGTCGCCCACATCGTCGCCCGAGGTCAGCCCGACCCGCGTGATGGAGCTCAACCAATCTTCGAGCTCTTGGTAGAAACGGTTCTGACCGTGGCCCGCAAAAAGCTCCAACAGCCCGACGACGAGAGAACCCGCAAGCCCCAAAAGCGATGAGCCAAAGGCCACGCCCATGCCGCCTAACTGCGCCTCAAGCCCGGTCATCAGGCGACCAAAGACATCAACCCCTGCCTCCCCCTCGCCGGGGGCGAGCGAGCGGATCGTGTCGACCACAGCGGGCACGGTCGTAGCAAGCCCGTAGAAGGTGCCGAGAAGACCGAGGAAAATCAGCATGTTGACGATGTAGCGCGTGATCTCGCGTACTTCGTCAATACGTGATGCAACGGAATCAAGGATCGAACGGGTTGAGGCCGTGCTGACCTGCATCCGCGCACCGCGTTGGCGCAACAGCGACGCCAAAGGCGCCAGCAGCTGTGGCGGTTGCGCGTCGGGTTCGGCGTTGTCGGCGGCGAAATCCTCGATCCAGCGGACCGAGCCGATCAGCTGCGTCACCTGATAGAAACAGGCCAGCACGCCGACGACGAAAACAAAGATGATGACCCCGTTAAGCCATGGGTTCGCGGCAAAGATCGGCAGCACACTGGGCAGGGCCAAAAAAGCGCCCACGCCGGTCAATGCCAATACGATCAGCATCAGAGAAATCTGACGCACCGGTTGTGAAAACTGCGGTTTTGCCTTGCGGTCTGGCTGTGCCATGCGGCCTTTCCTGACCCTCTATTCTGCTCTTGGTGCAGCTTACACTGAAACGGCGCGGAGTTGCCAAGTTTTTATGAGGCTAAAGCCTTAACGCGATCATGCAACCACTCCAACGCGGGGTCATGCAAGCCCACTTCGGAAAGATGCACGGCAGTGTTGATTAAATACTCGGTATTTGGCCCGCGGCCGCCTACGGCGCGTGCAATGATCTGGGCCTGTTCTTCCAGTGGCAAGCCGCCGCAATATTGGTCATGCGCCGCGTCGATCACATAGGTCACCGCCTCCACGTCGCGGCCATCGGTCAGATGCACGGTGAGGTTTTTCTCGACATAGGCCGAGGAGATCAGCTCACGTTCGCGCAGATAGTCCAGCGTCTGCGCCTCCTGCCCCGGAGCCACGCGCATCGCCATGCCTTCGCAGGCCGACCGGACAGATTCGTCGAGCGCCAGCACCAACCCCGGCTGCTCCACCGTGCCGCGGTGGTGGATCGAGCGCATGCAGAACGACCGCGCATAGCCCGGCAGCGTGGCGATCACGCTTTCCGCCACCTCAAAACCCGGGTTCCACAAAAGGCTGCCATAGCCAAATACCCACATTGTCATCCTGCTGGTCCTTTCTGCTGGCCTTCGGTAAACCGCATCTGAAGCACGATTTGAAGGGCTATCGAAATGCGGAAACTGGTTTGGCTGCTGATTGTGCTCGCCGTACTTTGGGGCGCGTGGTGGGCCACTGCGACGACGCAGATGCAAAGCACCCTGACCGGCCTGCTCGACACCCGCCGCGCGGCGGGGTGGGAGGTGACGCTCAAGGACATCAGCAAATCGGGATTCCCCCTCGCCTTGCAAAACCGGCTGAGCGGGCTTGCCGTGGCGGCCCCCGCCCGCAGCTTGGCATTTGAGGCCCCGCAGCTTGATCTTTCCGCCCCGGTCTGGTGGCCCGGCGACCTTTCTGCGCGCGCCTCGGTCGCAAGCGCCGCGCTGCCTGCGGGCGCGCTGCCTTTGACGCTGAATATACGTGACCTGCGTGCCGATCTGGCGCTGCACCCCGGGACCACGCTTCAACTCGAAGCGATTGAGTTCCGCAGCACGCATCTTGAGGTCAATGGCCCCGACGGGCTGTTGCTGGAAGCCGAAGAGCCCCGGATGCGGGTCACGCAGTCTTCGGGCGCGGCGCGGGACTATGACATTGCCTTGTTGCCCGGCGGAATTACCCCCGGCCCGCTGCTGCGCAAGGTTCTGGGGGACGGCGCGGTGCAGCCCGGCGGGCAGCCGATCCTGTCTGCGCGGATGGCCGTGACCTTTGCCCGTCCGCTGGATCGTCACAGCGCGGTGGCGGGCACCCTGCCGCAGATCGACGCGCTGACGGTTGAGAATGTCGATGCCGCATGGGGCGACGTGGCTCTGGGCGCCGAAGGCGCGCTGACCTTTGATGCCGAGGGCATTCCCGACGGGGTGCTAAGCCTACGGGTCACCAATTGGTCCAAACTGCTTGATGCGGGCGAACGTGGGGGTTTCCTGCCGCCCTCCATGCGCGGGCAGGTGAATACCATGCTGCGGCTGTTGGAGGCGCGGGGCAGCACGCCGGGCGGTCTGGATCTTGATCTGGTCTTTGCCGATGGGCAGATGGTCCTTGCGGGCCTTCCGCTTGGCCCGGCACCGCGATTGATCCAGCCCTAAGCGGCCCTTAGCGGCAGTAGCTGCCGCTGCGATACCGCGCCGTGTCGAAATGGAAATGGTCTTGGTGATAGCGGTCCGCTTCTGGCCCAAGCACCGTGCCGAACGGCCCGCAAGCACCCCGGTGCATCCGCCGCATCGCCTTGCTGCTGCGGCGGGCGCGCCAGCCTTTTAACACGGTGATCAAGCTGCCGTCCGCCAGTTCAAACCCGGAGATATCAATCGCGCGGCCCTTACCGTGCTCGGATATCTTGCCGCCTTTGCGGTTGTTCCGCGTCCGGCAAGCGTAATGCGCCGCGACCCTTAGCTCTTTCAGCCCGCCGCCCTGCCCCGCCAAAGCGGGCACCGCCGACTGGCGCACCCATGTGTCCAGCGCCTTGGCCGTGGTGCAATCCATCACCGCGGCATTGCTGAGCTTGATGCCTGAGACGGAGCGCACTTTGACCGCGTTCTCGACCCCGCAACCGTTGATCTTGCCGGGCACCCGGCCCACCGGCGTGCCCTGTATTGCCAAGTCTCCGCAGACCGCGCCCTTGGCCAACATCTGCCGACGTGCGCGGGCGGCTTTCTCGATCTTGCGGCTACGCAGCGCGGGGCGAAGCGAGGTTTCCATCCCCCGCCCCCCTTCAGCGGCAGCACGGCCGGCGGGGTCACGCTTGGGCTGTTCAATCGCGCCCGAGGGCACGACGATCAGCGGCAAGGTATCCCCATTGTCCCGCGGGACCGGGCGTGGCGAACTGTCCGGCCCCGCAGCGAGGGCGACTTGCCCCAGCACGATCAGCGGCAGGACAGCCCAGCCCTTCATGACTTGCGTGCCCCCCGGCCAAAGTCGGGCGCGTCGGTGTCCTGCCCCGCCTCGATAATGCCGCGCCTTATTGCGCGGGTGCGGGTGAAATAAGCGTGGAGGTGATCGCCGTCGCCAGTGCGGATCGCGCGTTGCAGGGCAAAAAGTTCTTCGGTGAAGCGGCCAAGGATCTCCAGCGTGGCGTCCTTGTTGGTCAGGAACACATCGCGCCACATGGTTGGATCGCTCGCTGCGATGCGGGTGAAGTCCCGAAAACCGGCGGCGGAATATTTGATGACTTCGCTGTCGGTCACCCGGCGCAGGTCGTCGGCCACGCCCACCATCGTATAGGCGATGAGGTGCGGCGCATGAGAGGTGACCGCAAGCACCAGATCGTGATGCTCGGCGTCCATCTCTTCTACATTGGCACCCGCCCCTTCCCAAAGCGCACGCAGCCGCGCGATGGCGTCCTTGTCTGTCCCCTCGACAGGGACCAGCAGACACCAACGGTTGTCGAAAAGCTCGGCAAAGCCGCTGCGCGGGCCGGAATGCTCGGTTCCTGCCAGCGGGTGCGCGGGGATGAAATGCGCGCCTTCGGGCAGATGCGGCCCCACCTGCGCGATCACGTCGGCCTTGACCGAGCCCACATCCGTCACCGTGGCACCGGGGGCCAGATGCGGCGCGATTTCGGCGGCGACGGCCCCCATGACGCCGACCGGTACGCAGAGCACCACCAGATCGGCGCCCCTAACGGCTTCGGCGGCGCTGTCGCAGACCCGGTCGCAGAGGCCGATCTCGCGCGCCGTGGCGCGGGTCTCGTCGCTACGGGCATAGCCTGAGACTTCGCCCGCCAGCCCGCCGCGTTTCATCGCCCAGAAAAGCGACGAGGCGATCAGCCCCAGCCCGATCAGAGCGACCCTGTCATAGACCTGCGCCATCAGCTGCCTCCCTTAAATTGCCGCACCGCATGGACCACGCGGCGGCAGGCGCTTTCGTCGCCTACGGTGATGCGCAAGCAGTTGGGCAAGTTGTAACCAGCCACCCGGCGCACGATCAGACCTTGGGACTTGAGGTAGTCGTCACAGGCCTCGGCCTCGGCCTGATTGGCGAAACGGGCCAGCACAAAATTGGCAAGCGATACATCCGAGGGCACGCCGATCTCGGCCAGCGCATCGGCGAGCCATGTCCGCCAACGGGCATTCTCGGCCCGGCAATGATCGGTATAGGCGCGGTCGCGGATCGCGGCCTCGGCGGCGGCAAGTGCGGCCTGCGAGAGGTTGAAAGGCCCCCGCACGCGGTTCAGCACGTCGATCACATGGGCGGGTCCATAGCCCCAGCCGATGCGCAGACCGCCCAGCCCGTAGAGCTTGGAAAAGGTGCGCGTCATCACCACGTTGTCGCGGCGGTCCACCAGTGCGGCCCCGCCGTCATAGCCCTCGACATATTCGGCATAAGCGCCATCGAGCACCAAGAGCGCCTGCGGCGGCAGCCCTTCGGCCAGCCGTTCGATCTCGGCCAGACCGATCATCGTGCCGGTGGGGTTGTTGGGGTTGGCGATGAACACCAACCGCGTCGCATCGGTACAGGCGGCGAGGATGGCATCTACATCGGTCACCCGCTCACGCTCGGGCACCTCCACGGGCGTGGCGCCCGCGGCGAGGGCAGAGATGCGGTACATGGCAAAGCCGTGTTCGGTGTGCACCACTTCGGTCCCCGGTCCGGCATAGGCTTGGCAAAGGAAGGCGATGATTTCATCCGAGCCCGCGCCGCAGATGATCCGCCCCGCATCAAGGCCCAGTACCTCGGCGATGGCGGTGCGC
The DNA here is from genome assembly GCF_034377145.1 of Sulfitobacter sp. OXR-159. NCBI lineage: Bacteria > Pseudomonadati > Pseudomonadota > Alphaproteobacteria > Rhodobacterales > Roseobacteraceae > Sulfitobacter > Sulfitobacter sp. OXR-159. The sequence continues at coordinate 663,571 of NZ_CP139707.1, read as the reverse complement.
AGCGCGCTATGATCGGAAGACGGGTAGCGATGCAGGTCATAGGCCGCGCGGCGATAGGCTTCGACGGCGGCAGGGCTTGGCCCCAGCGGGTTTTCGTTCGAGCTGAGTTTGACCACGTTATCAAGGCCCGCGACATGCGCCGCACCCCCTTGGTAAAGGTCAATCTCCATAATGCCCGGTTGCGGTGCGATCTGTGTCATCTCGCTCTTTTCCTCACGCTACTGCCGCCCTTCTATCGGGGCGACAGCGGTGATGCCAGAATCATTCTGCATCCGCGCGTCCGCCGGACAGCCTGTTGCATCGCTGCGTCCCGGCCCAGCCCCGCGCAAAGAAAAAGGCCGCGCGGTTTGCACCACACGGCCTTTCGATTGTCGACTGGCGAAGAAACTTAGTTCTTCGCGTAGAATTCCACGACGAGGTTCGGCTCCATCACAACCGGGTATGGCACGTCGGACAGGCCGGGTGTGCGCACGAAGGTTGCTGTCAGCTTGGAGTGATCTGTCTCAAGGTAGTCAGGCACGTCACGCTCGGGCAGCTGAACCGCTTCCAGAACGGAAGCCAACTGCTTGGAACGGTCACGCACTTCGATGACGTCACCCTCTTTCACGCGGTAGGAGGGGATGTTCACTTTTTTGCCGTTCACACGAACGTGGCCGTGGTTCACGAACTGGCGCGCAGCGAAAACGGTCGCGACGAACTTGGCGCGGTACACAACGGCGTCCAGACGACGCTCCAGCAGACCGATCAGGTTTTCACCTGTATCGCCTTTAACACGCTCGGCTTCGCCGTAGATGCGACGGAACTGCTTTTCGGTCAGGTCGCCGTAGTAGCCCTTGAGCTTCTGCTTGGCGCGCAGCTGGATACCGAAATCGGAAATCTTGCCCTTACGGCGCTGACCGTGCTGGCCGGGGCCGTATTCACGACGGTTCACCGGGGACTTCGGACGACCCCAGATGTTTTCGCCCATGCGGCGGTCTAGTTTGTGCTTGGCAGCTGTGCGTTTGGTCACGGCTGTTCTCCTTTATAAGGCCCCGAGGGGCGGTAAAGGGCGTTGTCCTTTGGCCGAAGCCCGACAGGCTTCCCCTTGCGGGGTCCACCAACACCAATGAAGGGGCGCTTATACGGTGCCTTGGCCGGGAGTCAACGGGGGATTTCAGCGAAGACGATACGCCCTGCCTTAACGCGCCATCGCCGCACAGGGGCCGTGTCGGTGGCAGGTCAGAATATGATCGTTCACCAGCCCGCAGGCCTCCATCCACGCATAGGTGATCGTCGGTCCGCAAAATTTAAAACCGGCTTTCTTCAGGTCTTTGCTCACCTGTTCTGACAGCGCAGTTTTCGGCGGCACCTCAGCCTGTGTGGCAAAGCCGGGCTGTAACGGCACCCCATCCACATAGCGCCACATGAAGCTGTCAAAGCCCTCGCGTGCCTCCAGCTCCTGCCAAGCACGGGCATTGGTAATCGCGGCCTCAATCTTGCCCCGATGGCGGATGATGCCCGGATCGCCCAGCAGGCGCGTGACATCCGCCTCGCCCCACTCGGCAATCTGATGCGGATCAAACCCGGCGAAAGCGGCGCGAAAGTTGTCGCGTTTTTTAAGGATCGTGATCCAGCTTAGCCCGGCCTGAAATCCGTCGAGGATGAGCTTTTCCCACAACGCACGGCTGTCATATTCGGGCACACCCCATTCGGTGTCATGATAAGCTTGGTAAATCGGGTCATCCCCGGCCCAGTCACAGCGCTGCATCTTAACCCTCCCGCGTGATCCACCGCGGAAATCACCGCTGATTAAGACCGTGTTATCACCTTTGCGCCCATACCCACGGCAGGACAGAAAGAAGAGTACCGCCGTGCCCCGTCGATTCCAACGCCCTATCGCCGATATCCCCCCCGGAGGGGACAGCCCGCTTAACCATGCGATAACGCAACGCGATGCCGCGACCCTAGAAATGGTGCGCGACGCCGTGGCGCACCGTCAGACCCTGCTGGCCTTCCAGCCGGTCATGCGGGCCAGCGATCCGACGTCCATCGCCTTTCACGAGGGGTTGATCCGCCTGCTTGACCCCACTGGCCGCGTGATTCCGGCCAAGGATTTCATGCCGGTCATTGAAGATACAGAAACGGGTCGGCAGGTGGATGTTCTGGCCCTGCGCCTTGGCCTGAACGCGCTGCACCACCACCCCGGATTGCGGCTGTCGATCAATATGTCGGCCCGTTCCATCGGGTATCAGGAATGGACCCGCGTCTTGCGCCACTGGCTGGCCCGCGACGCGACCTTGGGCGAACGGCTGATTCTAGAGATTACCGAAAGCTCGGCCATGATGGTGCCGGAACTGGTGGCGAACTTTATGGATCAATTGCAGCCCTATGGCATTTGCTTTGCCATGGATGATTTCGGCGCGGGGCAAACCGCGATCCGCTATTTCAAGGATTTCTACTTCGACATCCTGAAACTTGACGGACAGTTCATTCGGGGCATCGCGACAAACCCCGACAACCGCGCCCTGACCGCCGCGCTGATGTCGATCGCCACACATTTCGACATGCTCACCGTGGCCGAATGCGTGGAGAACGCGGCTGACGCAGCGGTCCTGGTCGAGATGGGTGTCGACTGTTTGCAGGGCTACCATTTTGCCGCCCCCACGACCCGGCCCGCCTGGCTTGGGTTCGACCGCATGCGCGCCACAGGCTGACCGGGTAAAGAGGGTAACGCCATGTCGGCAGCGTGCCGCTGCCTGCTCAGTTGCCGCATTGCAGCGCATCCGCTATCACTACCTTAGAGGGACGGGAGCGCCCACGCCCGACGATGGCGCGTGTCGGTGTGCCCCCGCCCAACAAGGTAGAGGAAAGTCACATCATGACCAATGTCGTCATCGCATCCGCCGCCCGTACCGCCGTGGGCAGTTTCGGCGGGGCGTTTGCCAATACACCCGCCCATGATCTGGGTGCCGCCGTTCTAAAAGAACTGGTGGCCCGCGCCGGGGTCGACCCGTCCGAAGTCTCTGAGACCATTTTGGGGCAGGTGCTGACCGCCGCTCAAGGCCAGAACCCCGCGCGTCAGGCGCATATCAATGCGGGCCTGCCGAAAGAAAGCGCCGCTTGGGGCATCAACCAAGTCTGTGGCTCGGGCCTGCGCGCCGTGGCATTGGCGGCCCAGCACATCCAACTGGGGGATGCGAACATCGTCGCCGCTGGCGGTCAGGAGAATATGACCCTCAGCCCCCACGCGCAGAACCTGCGTGCGGGTCAGAAGATGGGCGATCTGCAGTTCATCGACACGATGATCCGCGACGGTCTGTGGGATGCCTTCAACGGCTACCACATGGGCCAAACCGCCGAAAACGTCGCCGAAAAATGGCAGATTTCCCGCGACCAGCAGGATGAATTCGCCGTCGCTTCGCAAAACAAGGCCGAGGCCGCGCAGAAAGCTGGCAAATTCGCGGATGAGATCGTCGCCTACACGATCAAAACCCGCAAAGGCGAGACTGTCGTTGATCAAGACGAATACATCCGCCATGGGGCCACGATGGAAGCCATGCAAAAGCTGCGCCCTGCCTTTACCAAAGACGGCTCGGTCACTGCGGCCAACGCTTCGGGCCTGAACGACGGTGCAGCCGGTGCCCTGCTAATGAGCGCGGATGACGCCGAAAAGCGCGGCATCACCCCGTTGGCGCGCATCGCCTCCTATGCCACGGCAGGTCTCGACCCGTCGATCATGGGCGTCGGCCCCGTCTATGCTTCGCGCAAGGCGTTGGAGAAAGCCGGCTGGAAACCAGAAGACCTCGACCTTGTGGAAGCCAACGAAGCCTTCGCCGCGCAGGCCTGCGCCGTGAACAAGGAAATGGGCTGGGATCCGGAAATCGTGAACGTCAACGGCGGTGCAATCGCGATTGGCCACCCGATCGGCGCTTCCGGTGCGCGCGTGCTCAACACTCTGCTGTTCGAAATGCAGCGCCGCGGGGCCAAAAAAGGTTTGGCGACGCTGTGTATCGGCGGCGGTATGGGTGTTGCCATGTGTCTTGAGCGCCCCTAAAACTACAGTTGGCGCGCAATTTTGTTGCGCGCCAAAACATGCAATTGCAAGAACATTACCTTGAGGGAGGGATTATATGTCACGCATCGCTTTGGTCACCGGGGGAAGTCGCGGGATTGGCGCGGCCATTTCGACCACGCTGAAAGACAAAGGCTATACCGTCGCCGCCACCTATGCCGGCAATGACGAGGCCGCCGCGAAATTCACCGAAGAGACCGGCATCAAGACTTATAAATGGAACGTGGCAGATTACGACGCCTCCAAAGCCGGGATCGAACAGGTCGAGGCCGATCTTGGCCCCATCGAGGTGGTTGTCGCCAACGCAGGCATCACCCGCGATGCGCCTTTCCACAAGATGACCCCCGATCAGTGGAATGAGGTCATCGCCACCAACCTCACCGGGGTGTTCAACACGATCCATCCAGTCTGGCCCGGCATGCGTGAGCGGAAATTCGGCCGTGTCGTCGTGATCTCTTCGATCAACGGCCAGAAAGGTCAGTTCGCCCAAGTGAACTATGCCGCGACCAAGGCGGGCGATCTGGGCATTGTGAAGTCATTGGCCCAAGAGGGCGCGCGCGCAGGCATCACCGCCAATGCGATTTGCCCCGGCTATATCGCGACTGATATGGTCATGGCCGTGCCCGAGAAGGTCCGCGAAAGCATCATCGCGCAGATCCCCGCGGGGCGTCTGGGGGAGCCTGAGGAAATCGCCCGCGCGGTGGCCTTCCTCGTCTCTGACGACGCGGGCTTCATCAATGGTTCGACCATCTCAGCCAATGGCGCGCAATTCGTCGTTTGATCGACGCCAGCATGGAATCGAAAAGGCCAGCCCCTCGACGGGCTGGCCTTTTTCATTGCGGCGGGAGGGGCCGTTCACCCGTCACGCTCAGTATCGCTTCTGGCATCCGCCTGCCCTACGCAAAGGCTGCCGCCCCGCCCCAGCGAAACGACAGCCCTCGAATGAAAATCTCAATTCACGGGTGAGAGTCAGCTCGACAGGCGGCTAATCTCCTCCTTCAGGCGCAGTTTTTCCTTTTTCATGGAAGCCACTTGTAAATCGTCCATACCGGGGGCGCGTTGCGCGGTTTCCACCGCCTCACTCATCGCCTGATGCTTCCGCTTCAGGGTGTCCAGATGTGCGTTCAAAGCCATACAATCCTCCATGATTGGTGTGTGGAATTTCAGTGGACCACAGCGCGACCCACAAGTCACGCAGCACCGCAGCATAGGGGTGAAGTTGGTAAAAAAACGCTTAAGAAGTAGGATAAGTCAGTGGCGCCCCGCGACGCAGGACCGCTTCAATTTCCGGCACATAGCTGTTGCCATCCGATTCATGCCGCGCGCCAAGGTGCATAGCGTAGCTGTGATAGAGCCGAAAAGCACCGCGGCCATTCTTGCGGGCACGCAAGAGAATCAACTCCGGCATTCGCCCCGCGCGCGAGGCCAGAGGCAGCACTTCGACCGATCCCATCTCATGTGGAAGGGCGGCCAGAATCTCGGGCAGCCGTTCTGCGCGGTGGATAAAATGTGCCTGCCCTTTGGGTTTGAGCCGCCGCGCCGCGGTGCGGACCCATTGCCGCAGCGGCGTGGCTTCGCCCAAAGCGGTCTCTCGTCCCGGATCGCGGGACTGAACCGAGGCGGCGCGGTCGAAATAGGGCGGATTGGCCAGAACGTGGTCAAATTGTCGCTGGCGCAGATGCAGGGGCATGTCGGTCAGATCGGCCTCGACCACCTCAAGCGCCGCGCCGCCATTGCGCCGCGCGAGTTCGGCGTAGGCAGGTTGCAGTTCACACCCCGTCAGCGTCAGTCCCGGCACCCGCGCGCCCAGACAAAGCACCGCCGCACCGACCCCGCAGCCCAATTCCAGCACGCTTTGCCCCGCCGTGGCCTCAATGCTCGCGGCCAGCAAAACAGGGTCCACCCCGGCGCGGTAGCCCCGCCCCCGGCGCGGCTGCCAGAGGTGCAACTTGCCGCCCAGAAAGGCGTCACAGGTCAGGTCATCTTCGGCAAAACGGGTCACAGCCCCAGCGGAATCTCATTATCGCGCATTACCCGCACAGCGGCGTCATGGTCATCGGGGTGCACCATCAAGCGGCGCGGGAAAATCCCGATGCCGCCTTCGAGCACGCTCATGTTTACGTCCATTTCAAAGCAGTCTATATCCTCCCCCCTGAGAAGGGCGGTGGCAAAGGCGATGATGGTCATGTCGGTGCTGCGCAAAAGTTCCTTCATATCAAAGATGTAGAGCCGGATCACCGGCATGTCGAGCGGGACGCGGGAAATGATGATGAAAAGTGATGCAACGGCCAAACCGCACGACCGCATGGCGGCCTATCTGAGCGATGATATGGCGGCAGTCAGCGCCCTGATCCGTGAGCGGATGGCGTCAAAACACGCGCCCCGCATACCCGAAGTCACCGCCCATCTGGTCGAGGCTGGCGGCAAGCGCCTGCGCCCGATGCTGACACTGGCCGCGGCGCGGATGTGCGGCTACGGCGGCCCCTACCACGTCCATCTGGCCGCTACGGTGGAGTTCATTCACACCGCGACGCTGCTGCATGACGATGTGGTGGACGAAAGCGCTCAACGGCGAGGGCGGCCTACGGCGAACCTTTTGTGGGACAACCAGTCGTCGGTGCTGGTCGGCGATTACCTTTTCGCGCGCAGCTTTCAGTTGATGACCGAACCGGGCTCGATGCCTGTGATGCGCATCCTGTCCAATGCTGCTGCGACGATTGCAGAGGGCGAGGTGTTGCAACTGACCGCAGCGCAGAACCTTGCCACGGATGAACAGGTTTACCTGCAAGTCGTGCGCGGCAAGACGGCGGCGCTGTTCTCGGCTGCGACCGAAGTGGGCGGCGTAATTGCCGACGCGCCAGAGGGTCAGGTCAAAGCGCTTTACGACTATGGGGACGCGCTTGGCATCGCCTTCCAGATCGTTGACGATCTATTGGACTATCAAGGCGATACAGGGGCGACGGGCAAAAACGTCGGCGACGATTTCCGCGAGCGCAAACTGACCCTGCCAGTGATCAAAGCCGTTGCCAAAGCCGATGAGACCGAGCGCGCGTTTTGGGTACGCACCATTGAAAAGGGCAAACAGGAAGAGGGCGATCTCGACCATGCGCTGATGCTTTTGGGCAAACACGATACGCTGACGGCAACACAGCGCGATGCGCGGGACTGGGCAGAAAAGGCCCAATCGGCCCTTGCCCCCCTGCCCGACCATGAGTTGAAAGACATGTTGATCGATCTGGCCAACTACGTCGTCAGCCGGATCAGCTAAGCGGCCAAGATCGGCGCGGCGGCGACCCACCACTGGGGCGCGGCACTGCTGATGCGGTGGGCCGCGTCCTCGGCCTGCGACGCGGTGGCGTAGAGACCGAAACAGGTCGCGCCCGAGCCGGACATCCGCGCCAGCGCCGCATCGCTCAGCGCCTCCAGACAGGCCCCGATGATCGGCTCCCGCGCGATGGCGGGCGCGGCGAGGTCATTGCGCTGTTCGCCCAGAAAATCGATGAATTCAGTAAAGCCCGTGAAGGTCGGGATCACCTCCGGCATCGGCGGTTGGTTCTTATCGGTCAGGGCTGCGAAAACGGCAGGCGTGGGCACATCGACGCTGGGATTCACCAGCACCATATGGCAGGGCGGCAACGGCGAAAGCGGCGTGAGGATCTCCCCCACCCCCTGCATCCGCTGCGGGCCGCGCGTCAGGCAGACCGGCACATCCGCCCCGAGCCGCGCCGTGTCTGCGGGCAATGGGACGCCCCAATGCGCGGCAAGCAGGTCCAAGGCCGCCGCCGCATCGGCAGAGCCGCCGCCGATCCCTGCCGCCGCGGGCAGGTGTTTCTCCAGATGCAACGCGGCACAACGGCCCGCGCCCGCATCCAGCATTTCTGCCGCGCGCAGGACAAGGTTGCGGGCATCGGTCGGCACCCCTTCGGCCCGCGGGCCGCTCACGCTGAGGGTCAGGGCGTCGGCAGCCGCCACATGCAGCGCATCGCCCACGCCCGCCCGCACCACCAGCGAATCCAGCAGGTGATAGCCGTCAGCGCGCTGGCCGGTGCAATGCAGGGTCAGGTTCACCTTGGCCCAAGCCATCCGCGACGCCGCAGCGCCGGGACCAGCGGGTGCCCCTTCGTTCGAAAGGTTCATTCGTCTGCAGCAACCTTCAGCGGGGCCGCACCCTCTTCGGACAGCACGGCATCGAGCCCGACTTCCAGCTTGCGGCGCATCCGCTCGGGGTCAGCCTCGGAATCCGCATCCGTCAGGTCCACGAAAGACAGCGCCCGACGCCACTGGAACTCGGCCTCCCGCTGGCGGCCCACGGCCCAGTAGACATCGCCGAGGTGGTCGTTCACCACAGGGTCCACCGGCTCCAGTTCCACCGCGCGCTCCATCTGCTCGACCGCCTCTTCGTAGCGGTCCAGACGGTAGAACACCCACCCCAGCGAATCGACGATATAGCCACTGTCGGGGCTGGCCGCGACGGCGCGTTCGATCATGTCCAACGCCTCGTCCAAGTTGCGCTGCTGTTCAACCAGCGAGTAGCCGAGGTAGTTCAACACCTGCGGCTGCTCTGGGTTCAGTTCAAGTGCGGCGCGGAAATCGGATTCTGACCCCTCCCAATCACCGCTGCGTTCTTTGGCGATGGCACGGGCGTAGAACAGCACCCAGCGGGCGCGGGCGGTTTCAGGCGTCAACGCGAGCGCCTCGTCGTAGGACGCGATGGCCGCCTCATAGTCTTCCTCGGCGCGCAGCATGTCGCCCAGCGTGGAATGCACCACCGCCAGTTCCCCATGACTGCGGGCGAGTTGCTCCAGCACTTCGATGGCCTGCGCCGTCTTGCCCGAGCGCCGCAGCGCATCGGCGCGGCCCAATTCCGCAGCGTGATAGGCGGGGCTGTCGGCAGGCAGGGATTTGTACTCGGCAATCGCCAGATCATGCTCGCCGAGGTTCTCCAAAAGGCTGGCCGTCAGCAAAAGCGCATCGACATGATCGGGGCGCAGATAGCGCGCGATGCGCGAGTAGAGCAGCACATAATAGTCCCCCGCCGCCTCATTGCGCAGGACGGCGGCGAAGGTGAAAAACACCTCGGCCATGCCCGCTTGGGCGTCGGGCATATGGCTGAAGGGGGCCGGGGCCTCTTGCTGCAGGGCCCCGATCAACCGCGCGATTTCGGGATCGGTATCTGCGCCAAAGCCGTCCGAGAGCACGGCCAGTGCATCGTCGCTGCGCCCCAGTTGGCCAAGGATCTCGGCATGGGCCATGACCCCGCGCCGGGTCTGGCCCGCAGCACCCGCCGCGCCACTGTCAAAGATCGCCTCAGCCCCTTCGAAGTCACCCACACTCGCTAGCGCGAGGGCCTTGTGATACATCACAAAGCCCTGCATCCCGGCCTCTTCGCTCAACCCGTCAAATGCGGCCATTGCGGCGGTGACATCGCCTGCGCCCATATGCGCCCAAGCCTGCACCAACCCGCCGACCCAAGGGCCGATGGAAGATGTGTCCCGCTCTAGCAGGGCCTTGTAATCACCCTCTTTCGCCATGGCGGCCACGAGGGTCATCTCGGCCACTTGGCTCTTGGTGCCGAGGGTGATCATGTTGCGCGCCAGCGGCAGCGCCTTATCCACCCGCCCAAGCGAGAGATAGGACAGCACCGCGCTTTCCATCAGTTCGATGTTCTTGGGATCACGGGCCAGCGCCTCGGTGTAGTAGCGCGCGGCCTCGGGGTAATCGCTGTTCACGGCGGCATGCCGCCCGGCCAGATAGGGGCCCGCGATCGACTGCGCCATCAGTGGCGCAGAAAGGCCGATGCAAAGCGCCGCAACGCTGGTGAAACCTAGGACATTCCGAAACATGCAAACCGCCTCATATCGCTTTGCGCTCAGGCTATCATCTCTGTGCCCGGACGCAATGGCGGGGCCGCGATGAGGCATGCAGCCGACAGGATTTCGCCGATTCAGACAAAGAAAGGACCGACACGCCCTCGCATGCCGGTCCTTTGATTGTGCCTGTTGGCGACCCGTTTACATGTTTGGATAGTTTGGCCCGTCGCCGCCCTGCGGGGTGGTCCAGACGATATTCTGCGTCGGGTCTTTGATGTCGCAGGTCTTGCAATGGACGCAGTTCTGGAAGTTGATCTGGAACCGCGTCTCGCCGGTTTTCTCATCCTCGACGAACTCATAGACCCCCGCCGGACAATAGCGGGCCGAGGGGCCGGCGTATTTCGGCAGGTTCACCTCGACCGGAATGCTCGGGTCTTTCAGCTTGAGGTGCGCAGGCTGGCTTTCCTCGTGATTGGTGAACGAGAAGGCCACGTTGGTCAGACGGTCAAAGCTGAGTTTGCCATCGGGCTTGGGGTAGTCGATCTTCTTGTGCTTATCCGCAGGCTCAGTCGCTTCGGCGTCTGATTTGCCATGGCTCAGCGTGCCCAAAAGCGAGAAGCCGAGCGTGTTGGTCCACATGTCAAAGCCACCAAGCGCCAGCGAAGCGGTGAGCCCGTATTTCGACCACAGCGGTTTGACGTTGCGCACTTTCTTGAGGTCTTCGGCAATCGGACCTTCGCGCACATCCGTCTCATATTCGGTCAGCTCATCACCGCCCCGCCCTGCTTGGATCGCGGCATAGGCGGCCTCAGCCGCTGCCTTGCCCGAGAGCATGGCGTTGTGGTTGCCCTTGATGCGCGGCACGTTGACCATGCCGACCGAGCAGCCCAGCATCGCCACGCCGGGGGCCACCATCTTGGGCATCGACTGATAGCCGCCTTCGGTGATTGCCCGCGCGCCGTAGGCGACACGTTTACCCCCCTCGAGCAACTCGGCCACCATCGGGTGATGCTTGAAACGCTGGAATTCCATGTAAGGGAAGACATGCGGGTTTTTGTAGCCAAGGTGAACGACGAATCCGACGTAAACCTGATTGCTCTCAAGGTGATAGATGAAAGACCCGCCGCCCGCGTTGCTGTTCAGCGGCCAGCCCATCGTGTGGGTGACGGTGCCTTCTTTGTGCTTGGCGGGGTCGATCTCCCAGATTTCTTTCATGCCGAGACCGTATTTCTGCGGCTCTTTGCCCTCGTCCAGCCCGTATTTCGCGATCACCTGTTTGCTCAGGCTGCCGCGCACGCCTTCGGAGAGGAAGACATATTTGCCGTGCAACTCCATGCCCGGCTCATAGCTGGGGCCGGGGGTGCCGTCGGCCTGGCGGCCCATCTCACCGGCGACAACGCCTTTGACCTCGCCATTTTCGCCGAACACAAGTTCAGAGCAGGCCATGCCGGGGAAGACTTCGACGCCCAGTTCCTCGGCCTGTTCGGCCATCCAGCGGCAGACATTGCCCATGGAGACAATGTAGTTGCCGTGGTTTTTCATCAGCGGGGGCATGGGAAATTCGGGGATGCGCAGCTTGCCCGCCTCGCCCAGGAGGTAAAAGTTGTCTTCTTTCACCGGCACGTTGATCGGCGCGCCTTTTTCTTTCCAGTCGGGGATCAAGGCATCCAGCCCGCAGGGATCAAGCACCGCGCCCGAGAGGATATGCGCGCCCACTTCCGAGCCCTTCTCCAGCACCACGACATTGCAATCGGCGTCCAACTGCTTGAGCCGGATCGCAGCCGACAGGCCAGCAGGCCCGGCGCCGACGATCACAACGTCATATTCCATCGCTTCGCGTTCAATCTCGGCCATCGTGGTGCTCCCTCACGGCAAATTCGGTTTGGATTTGGCTAAACCAGAGCCACGCGCAATGCAATCACGACCCTGCGTTTATTGCGCAAAACATGGCCTCAGCGACATAACATGACGCGCGACCTGTCAGGCCGCCGGTTCGTCCCCCATCAGATAGCGCGGTCCGGGGCCTTTTTCACCTGCTTGGTCGATAGGATTGTAAAGCGCGCAGGCCTCTAAGCTCAGACAGCCGCAGCCGATGCAGCCGTCAAGATTGTCACGCAGCTTGTTTAAGGTGGCGATGCGCGCGTCGAGGGCGGCGCGAAAGCCTTCGGAAATGCGGGTCCAATCGGCCTTGGTGGGCGTGCGCCCGCCCGGCAAGCGGTCCAACTCAGCCTTGATCTGTGGCAGGGTGAAACCGAATTGCTGGGCGATCATGACGAAACTCAGCCGCCGCAGATCGGCCCGGTCAAACCGCCGCTGCCCACCGGCGTTGCGCCACGGCGCGATCAACCCCTGCGCCTCATAGTAGCGAATGGCCGAAACGGCGAGCCCGGTGCGCTTGGCCAAAGCCCCGATCGACAGCCCCTCATTCACCGCCATTTCGCCCTCATAAATCCCTTGACCTAAAGTTAGGTTTAACAATTACGCTCAGATGGCACAAGCGATCACAAAAGGATAAACGCCATGCCCGCGCAACTTGAACATGCCAATTTCACCGTCTCTGACCCCGCCGCCACCGCCAATTGGATGCGCGAAGTCTTTGGCTGGCACCTGAGATGGGAGGGCGACGCCATGGCCGGGGGCCATACCAAACATGTCGGCACTCAGGCGCATTACGTCGCGCTCTACAATCCCGGCAAGGCGGGCACTCTCATGAACACCAGCTACGAAACTATCGGTGCGCTCAACCACATCGCGGTCGTGGTGGATGACCTCGAGGCCACCGAAAAAGCCGTGCTGGCGCAGGGCTTCACCACCGGAAACCATGCCGACTATGAGCCCGGACGGCGGTTTTATTTCCACGATGCGGACGGGATCGAATATGAGGTCGTGCAATACGATTGACGGCAGTCAACCGCCGACCCAGAGGCCGTTAGGCTCTTGCAATTGGCGGGCAGTTTGGGTCAGGTATCTGCCAAGTTAACACGCAATTGGCCGCCCCCCGGCGAAAACCCGGGTGCGGCCCTCATTATGTAGGCACACCGCCATGGAAAAGATCCCGATGACCCGCGACGGTCACACCGCGCTCGAAGTCGAACTCAAGCAGCTCAAGTCGGTTGAACGGCCCGCCATCATCAAGGCCATCGCCGAAGCGCGCGAACATGGTGACCTGTCGGAAAATGCCGAGTATCATTCCGCCAAGGAAAAGCAGTCTTTCATCGAAGGCCGCATCAAAGAGCTTGAGGGCGTGATCTCGCTCGCGGATGTGATTGACCCCAAGAAACTGTCGGGGTCGATCAAATTCGGGGCCACGGTGACGCTGGTGGATGAGGACACCGACGAAGAGAAAACCTATCAGATCGTTGGTGAATATGAGGCCAATATCGAAAAGGGCTTGCTGAACATCAAGTCGCCCATCGCCCGCGCGCTGATCGGCAAGGACGAAGGTGATTCCGTCGAGGTGCGCACCCCCGGGGGGCAAAAATCCTATGAGGTTCTCAAGATCGTTTACGCTTGACCGGGAAGGCTGACATGGCAGAGCCCGACGCTTCGACACCCCAAGATCAAGCCCCCCGCGCCCCGCGCGGTGGGAATGGCGCCGCACGGCCCGCGCCATTAGGCGTTTATGACCGTCCCAGAACCAATAGCATCACCGAGATTGAGATCATCGCGGGAGCGCTCTCGGCGCTTTGGCTACTTGGCACGGCGGTCTATTTCACCTTCATCGCCGCAGAGGTGCCGGAAGGGGCCAATGACGGGGGGCTGCGCGGGCTGCTGATCCTGTTGGTGGTGATCTTGCCGGTCGCGATGATCTGGGTCGGGGCCACCGCCGCCCGTGCCGGGCGGGTCATGCGTGAGGAAATCCAACGCCTACAGGCCGCGATTGACGCCATCCGGTATTCCTATATTTCGCAACAGCAGGGCAACAAACCTGCGGGCGACAGCAACATCGCGCGCAAGCTTGATGAACTCGCCGCCAGCGCCCGCAAGACCGAGATCGCTTTGGCCGGGCTTCAGGGCCGCGACGAGACTGCGCGCCCCGTCACCCCAGCCCCCGCGCCCACACCGCCCGCCGCCGAAGACCAGCCGACGCTGGCGCTTGGCACGCAGGTGGGCGACAAGACACAGCCGCTCTCTGCCGAGGATTTCACCCGCGCGCTTAACTTCCCCGAAACGGCGGAAGACCAAGCCGGGTTCGACGCGCTGCGCCGGGCGTTGAAAGACCGCTCCGCCTCGCAACTGGTGCAGGCCGCGCAGGACGTGCTGACACTGCTCAGCCAAGACGGCATCTATATGGACGACCTGCGCCCCGATCGCGCGCGCCCCGAGGTCTGGCGGCAATTCGCCAGCGGTGCGCGGGGCCGCACGATCGCGCCTTTGGGCGGCATCCGCGACCGCTCTTCACTGGCACTGGCCAATGCGCGTATGCGGCAAGACCCGATCTTTCGCGATGCCGCGCATCACTTCCTGCGCCGGTTTGACCGGACCTTTGCCGAGTTCGAGAAACAGGCAACGGATGAGGAAATCTCATCGCTGGCTGACACCCGCACCGCCCGCGCCTTCATGCTGCTGGGCCGTTGTGCGGGCACCTTCGACTGACACGCGGCCTTAGCTGGTAAAACTGCCGTAGGGAATAAAGCGTACAGTGTCGCCCGGCTTGATGTCGCGCGCGGTCTCGTCCAACTCGACCAGCCCTTCGGCCCAGCTTAGCCCGCTGATACGCCCCGATCCTTCGGAGGCGAAAACCTCGGCCCGGCCATCGCGCATCCGGGCGCGCAGGTATTCGCGCCGCCCGGCCTTTTTGCGTTTCTCAAAGGCGGCAGGCACATCAAAGCCCTGCGGTTCCTGCCAGCCGCCCCCGGCAAGCAGCGCCATGGCGGGCCGCGCGAAAATCAACGAACAGACCATCGCCGCCACCGGATTGCCTGGCAGCCCGAAAACCGGCACGCCTTGCCACAGGCCAAGCGCCAAAGGCCGCCCCGGCTTCACCGCGATCCGCCAAAGCTGCATCGCTCCCGCCTCGGTCAACAGGGCCGAGACGTGGTCTTCGTCCCCCGCCGAGGCGCCGCCGCTGGTCAGGATCACATCCACCTGCCCCGCCGACGCGTCGAGCCGATTGCGCAGGGTGGCACGGTCGTCGGCCACGCGACCCAGATCGACCGCCTCGTGCCCAAAGTCCGCCGCGAGTTGCAGCAGCATCGGACGATTGGCGTCGTAAATCTGACCGTCGCGGGCCGTCTCGCCCATCTCGACCAATTCGTCGCCGGTGGAGATCACGCCGACCTTCAATCGCTTGCGTAGGCGCACCTCTGCCACACCTGCTGCCGCCATCAATGCCAGTTCCGCCGGACCAACGCGCGTGCCTGCGGCGAGGATCACATCGCCGGCTTGTACATCCTCTCCGGCTTTGCGGGTGTTCGCCCCCTGTTTCACCGGCCCGTGAAACCGCAACATGCCGCCCTCGGCGGTCACGTCTTCTTGCAGGATCACGGTATCTACGCCCTCAGGCAGCGCCGCGCCGGTCAGCACGCGGATCGCTTGGCCCGCAGGCACTGCGCCGGGGCGATCCCCCGCCGCTGCACGGCCCGGCACCAGCGGAAGCTCATGCAACCCTTCGCCGCGCCCACCGGCAAAACCGTAGCCATCGACCGCCGTGTTCGGCAGCGGCGGGTTGGCGCGGATGGCTGTGACATCTTCGGCCACGATACGCCCCCCGGCATCGGCGGCGGGAAAGGTTTCCGCCCCCGTCACAGGGTGGAGGCGCTCTTTCAACAGCGCCAGCGCATCATCCACCGGGGTCCAATGCACGCCGGGTGGGAGGGCAAAGCAATCGTTGCGCAGGGGCGGGGGTGCGGTGGTGGCAGGTGCCGTTGGGGCGGCGATCAGCCCCACTTCGCGCAGGATGAAATCGGCAATCGCACGGGTGTCGTTCAGATCAAAAACAGGTCGGTCCATCTCAAGCGCCACGTCGCTGGCCACCGCCCGCACCGTCGGGTCATCCGGCGCGATCAGCGCGTTTCCGGTCTCGGCCCGATGGGCTTCGACCTTGGGATGTCCGTCGCGTTTGTAGCCTTCGATCAGCACCAGATCGACAGGCGAAAGCCGCGCCAGATGCGCCTCCAGCGGCGGCTCTTCGGCCCCGCGCAACTCATGCATTAAGGCAAAGCGCGCGCCGGAGGCCAAGAGCACCTCCCGCGCGCCCGCGATGCGGTGGCGGTGGCTGTCCTTGCCGGGGTGGTCCACGTCGAAGGTGTGATGCGCATGTTTGACGGTCGAGACGGTGAAGCCGCGCCCGGTGATCTCGGCCACCAACCGCTCCATCAATCCGGTCTTGCCCGCGTTCTTCCAACCGACGACACCGTAAACCCTCATGCCATCGCCTCTGCTTTCGCCAAATCCTCGGGCGTGTTCACGTTGAAGAAAGCGGCCTCATCGGGGAACAGCGCCTCGCGCCCGTCGTGCTGTTCGGTCCAGAGCACCACCTTGCGCAGCCCGCCCGCCAAGGCGCTGCGCAGATCGTCCCGCAACGCCACGGGCCAGAGGCCAAAGGTCGGATGCCGCGCCGTGCCGCGTTTGGCATCCGGCGTCGCGGCCAAGGCGAGCGGATGGGCCATATCATCAGCGGCGAGTAGCAGACGGGGAACCAGATCACAGGGGAAGAAAGGCGTATCGGCAGCGGCGGTCACAATCGTATCTGCCCCCTGTTCGGCGGCCCAGTCGAGCCCGGCCAGCACGCCCGCAAGCGGCCCGGCGAAACCCTCGATGCTATCGGCCAGCACCGGCAGGCCCAGATCCGCAAAGCGCGCCGCATCGCCATTGGCATTGAGCGCAAGTCCCGCGACCTGCGGCTCCAGCCGGTCGATCACCGAGGATAGCAGCGTGCCCTGCCCCAGCGGCAGCAAGCCCTTATCACCGCCGCCCATACGGGTCGCCTGCCCGCCCGCCAGAATGACGCCAAGTGGTTGTTTCATCGCTTTATTCCTTCGCGCCTTTGCGCCCGCTTTTGCGCGGCTCCTCGGCCACGGTGGTCGGATCCGCGTCGCGGATCAACCGCCCCTCGCCCGCCAGACAGGTAAATCGCTGCCCGCGCATCCGCCCGATCAGCGTAAGATTCACCTGCTGCGCAATCTCCACCCCCCAAGCGGTGAAGCCCGAGCGGGACGCTAGCACCGGAATGCCCATCATCGCCGTCTTGATCACCATCTCAGATGTCAGCCGCCCGGTGGTATAGAGCACCTTATCCTCGGCCCCGACCCCTTCGGAGAGCATCCATCCGGCGATTTTGTCGACCGCGTTGTGACGGCCCACATCCTCCATATAAACGAGTGGCCGGTCGCCTTGGCACAGCACGGTGCCGTGGATCGCCCCGGCCTCCAAATAAAGGCTCGGCGTGCGGTTGATCTTGGCTGCCAGCGCATAGAGGTCGGATGTGCGCACCGGCGTGTCGGGCAGACGTACATCGGCCAGCCCCTCCATCATATCGCCAAAGACGGTGCCCACGGCGCAGCCGCTGGTCCGGGTCTTGCGCTGCATCTTGTCTTCGTAATC
This sequence comes from Sulfitobacter sp. OXR-159, assembly GCF_034377145.1. Lineage (NCBI taxonomy): Bacteria > Pseudomonadati > Pseudomonadota > Alphaproteobacteria > Rhodobacterales > Roseobacteraceae > Sulfitobacter > Sulfitobacter sp. OXR-159. Next base: position 646,165 of record NZ_CP139707.1, on the reverse strand, counting down.
AGTGGCGCGTTTCGTGCGAACGACGACGGTCTCAAGCTCTTCGTCATAGTCGACGGCGGTGATCTCTTCGTCCGGGCGCAACATCCCCTGATTGCGCAGAAAGCCGAGCGCCAGATAGGCCGGATAGTCGCCGATGGTCATGGCGGTTACGATCTCTTGCCGGTTGAGGAATATCGTCAGGGGGCGTTCTTCGACCACATTGATCGCCACCTCTGCGCCGGTGTGATCCACGCCAGAGACATTCCGCGTCAGTCGAACAGCAGTGGGATCGGGGGCGATCAGATAATTGCTAAGTTCATTGTCGCGGGCCAATTGTATCCCCTTCCGGTTAGGTCTAAGCCTTTGACATTATATTTAAGAGTTCGTCATGGCCATCACCACCACCAAATCCGCCTATCGCAAAGGTATCGTTGACGCATTGCCCTTTGTGTTGGTGATCATCCCCTTCGCCTCTCTCTTTGGTCTATTGGCGACAGAGGCCGGGTTGAACGTATTCGAGACGCTGACATTCTCTATCGTGGTGATCGCCGGGGCCGCGCAATTCACGGCGCTGCAACTGTTGCAAGAAGACGTACCCACGGCCATCGTGCTGGCCTCGGCGCTGGCGGTGAACCTGCGCATGGCGATGTATTCGGCCTCTCTGACCCCTTGGATCGGCGGCGCCCCGATCTGGCAGCGGGCACTGGCGGCATATATGACGGTGGATCAATCCTATGTCGCTTCCATGACCCAATATGAGCGTGAGCCAGAGATGACCGTGCCGCAGCGGATGGCCTATTTCTTTGGGACCGTGACGCCGGTGGTGCCGCTTTGGTATATCTTCACGTTGATCGGCGCGATGGTCGGCTCCAGCGTGCCGGACAGTTGGGCGCTGGACTTTGCCATTCCGATCACCTTTCTGGCCATGATCGCACCGATGTTTCGCACGCTGGCCCATGTGGCGGCGGCACTGGTCGCGGTGGTTGTGAGCCTTATCGCTGTCGATGTGCCCTATGCGCTTGGGCTGATCATCGCGGGGCTTGCTGGCATGATCACCGGCGCGCAGGTCGAGGCGTGGATGGAACGGCGCAAACCCGGGAGCACGGCACGATGATCGACAGAACCTCACTTTGGATCGTGATTATTGGGCTCGGGCTGGGCAGCTTTTTCCTGCGCTTTGTCTTTACCGGATTGGTCGGCAACAAGCAGATGCCCGCGTGGCTGTTGCGGCATCTGCGTTATACCGCCGTGGCGATTCTGCCTGCGCTGGTGGCACCGCAGGTAATTTGGCCCTCGGGCACGGACGGGCAGTTCGACCTGCCGCGTGTGACTGCGGCGGTGGTCACGCTGGGTGTGGGACTGGCGAGCAAGAACGTGCTCGCCGCGATCCTGTCAGGGGCCGCGGCGCTTTATGGGATGCTCTATCTGGTGGGGTAAGCGCGTGCGCTACTGGCGGGCCAGTTGCGCCGCACGCAGGGCGTCGATCACGTCGCCCTCATCGTCTTCGTAGTATTTCGCCGTGGTCACGCCCGGCAGGGTCTCAAACCGCTCTTGCAGTTTGACGGGATAGAAGGTCGACCCAACGCTTTGAAAACCGGGGATTTGGCTAAGAATACCGCTGGTGGCATTGGCGCAAAAGGCGCCGGGCACCGCCCCGTTGGAGGTCACCAACTGAAGCGCCCGCTCGGCTACTTCGGGGCTGACCGGGATTTCCTGACTGACCACGTGAAAGGTGCTGCGGGCATGGGCGGATTTATAGGCCTGCAGCCACGCGGGCGTCACCCCATAGAGCACATCGCCCCGCTCGGCCATCCGCGCGTCCCGGAACGATCCGGCGGGGTCAAAGATCACCCGCTGGGAGCCGTTTACCATCAGGGCAGTATGGCCGCCGCTGCCGGTGCGGTTGTTCACCATGGTCATCAAAGTGAGGGAGGGCGGCTCGGGCGAGCGATAGGCCGCACGCGCCACGACGTCGGGCGGGCTATCGGGGCTTTGATCCACCGAACAGCCAGCCAGAACGCCTACCAGCGCAATCGCCGTCAAGAAAGTTTTCAAAGGGTTACCCTCTCACGCAGGGATAGGGCGTGATCAACCGGCAAAGATCGCCAGCAGAACCAGGATCGCCAGGATGACAACGGCGCTGCGCGTCACGAAGGTCATGAACCCGTCAAAGGTCTTTTGCTGTGGTTCGTAATTCATGCTGCCGTGTTCGTGTTCAGCCATTTTCGTCTCCCTAAGACAATCTGTTGGCGCTGATTAACCTATTCGTAACACCCTGTCACGGGGGGATGATAATCAGAAAACCATACTAGCAATACGGGAAACTGCGCGTTATAGGGGAATCTTGCACCTGCACGCACGCGAAAGAATCGTGCAGGTCAGGTCTCTTCCAGATCGGCGACCAAACGAAAGCCGATCCTTTGCGGTGCGGCATCGGGCACTTTCTTTGGCAGGGCCCGCAACATCACGTTTAACTGCCCCACATGCTGCACCAATTGCGCCCGCGCCCCTGCCGGATCGACGCCGTAAAAAGTGATGATGTCGGGGTCGAAATACCCCATGCCTTCGATCCGCAGCACCCCGGCGTCGCCCCCGGCAAAGCCAATCGCCGCCTCATGGTCGTTGTCGAGCTTTTCTTCAAAATTCTTGAGATAAAGCACGACCCGCTCATAGGCCCATTGCGCGGGCGACTTCTGTTTCACCGGCTTGTCAGTTACCGATTTGGGCAGCGGCTGGTCGCCTGACTTGGGCTGATCCGCGCCTGTATGCACCTCATGCATGCGCGGCAATGCGGCCTCCTCATAGGCTTCGGCCGCCGTTTTCACCTCATCGCCCATCGCTCACCCCTTGCGCTGATACACCCATGCGCCGTCTGCCTCACGCAGCACGCGCGTGGCCTCTCCGGCTTGGTAAAGGTGGCTCAGATGGGCGACGGCTTCAACCAGTGCGAGGCCATATTCCGCCTCGCCAATGCTGCGCTTGAACAGCGGCGCGAAACATTCCGAGGCCGATTTCGGCGTGTCGATATAGGCCAGCAGGCGGCGCAGGGCGCTGTGGTGGTTCTCGATCAACTGCTTGAGCCGCGTCGGCAGGCCGGTGAAGGGCAGTTTGTGCCCGCCAAGTACCAGATGATCCTCGCGGGCCAAGGGCAGGAAACGCTCGCAAGCCTCAAGCCATTCGCCGATGGGGTCGGCCATGGGCTCCGTCGGGTAGACGCCGATGTTGGGGCTGATGGAGGGCAGGATTTGATCCCCCGCGATCACCAAATTGTCATCCCGGCTCCAGAAGGTGGCGTGTTCGGGCGCATGGCCATTGCCGATATGCACATCCCAATCGCGCCCGCCCATACGGATCACGTCATCCTGCCGGATCCGGGTGAAGCCTAGCGGCAGCGGGGCCACCACGTCGGAAAAATTGAAAGGTCGTTCGTTGGCGCGTTTGTCGTAGAGTTCCGCCGCCATGCCCGCTTTACGATAAAACGACAGGGATTCGGCGACCGGCACCTCTTGCACGTCCAGCGTCAGCATCCGCGCGGTGAGCCATGCGGTCCGTGTGGTGACCAGTTCCGCGCCATGCTCCGTCTGCAACCAACCGGCAAGGCCGATGTGATCGGGGTGATGATGGGTGACGACCACGCGCGAGATCGGTTTGCGGCCCAGCGGTCCGGCCATCAGCCCCTGCCAGATGTCCTTTGCCCGGCGCGAAGCGAAACCGGTGTCGATCACCGTCCAGCTGTCACCTTCGTCCAGCGCATAGACGTTGACGTGATCCAGCTTCATCGGCAGCGGCAGGCGGAACCAAAGCCCCCCCGGCGCCACTTCTATCGCCTCCCCCTCGGCGGGGGGCACGTCCCATGGATAGCGCAGCCCCTTGGGCGGTTTCGGCGTGGTGGCGGAGAGGGTGGCCTGTTCTGTCATCAGCTTCTCAGGTCTTCGACATCAAGCGCATAGAGGTCTTCGGCCCCCGCCTGCGCATGGGCCAGCAGCCCCTGATGCTCGGGCAAGAGGCGTTGGATGTAAAATCGCGCCAGCTTTTCACGTGCACCGCTGCCGCCTGCGGCTTTCTCGGCCATGGCGGCTTGCAAATGCAGATGCCCGCCCAGCACACGGGCAAAGGCGCGCAGGTAAGGCACGGCCCCGGCGAAGCGTTCGTTCATGTCCTTTTGCGCGGTCATCCATTCAGTCGCTTCGCGCAGGGTCTCGCTGGCTTGCCAGACGGCATCGGCCATGCGCGGGAACGGGTCGCGTGCAGTCTCGGCATCGGCTTCGATCTCATCCAGCAGCCGGTTCGCCGCCTCGCCGCCGTCCATCATTTTGCGGCCCACAAGGTCCATCGCTTGAATGCCGTTGGTGCCCTCATAGATCGCCGTGACACGCACATCGCGGCTGAACTGCGCGGCGCCGGTTTCCTCGATAAAACCCATGCCGCCGTGCACCTGCACACCCATCTCGGCAACGCTCATGCCTACGTCGGTCCCAAAAGCCTTGGTGATTGGCGTCAGGAAGGCTGCCCGCGCCGCCCATTCGTCGCCCTGCCCGGCGCGCGCCATATCGCTGGCATAGGCACAGCTCAGCGCGATGGCACGAGAGGCAAAGATATCGGCTTTCATGCTCAGCAGCATCCGGCGCACGTCGGCGTGATCCACGATGGTCCCGGTGCCACCCTCAACAGGCGACCGCCCCTGCTTGCGCTCCAGCGCGTAGTCCAGCGCCAGTTGATAGGCCCCTTCGGCCGCGCCGATGCCCTGCTCCCCCACGCCAAGCCGGGCGTTGTTCATCATGGTGAACATTGCCGCCATGCCGCCACCCTCGCGGCCAATGATCCAGCCGGTGGCATTGTCATATTGCATCACCGCGGTGGGAGAGCCGTGCAGGCCCATCTTATGCTCAAGGCTGACCACGCTCACGCCATTGCGCTGACCCGGCTCCCCATTCTCATCCGGAATGAACTTCGGCACGAGGAACAGGCTGATCCCCTTGGTGCCCGCAGGTGCGCCCGGCAGGCGGGCCAACACCAGATGGCAGACATTGCCCGCAAAATCATTATCGCCCCAAGAGATATAGATTTTCTGGCCCGAGACCGCAAAGGTGCCGTCGCCATTGTCTTCCGCCCGGCTGCTGAGCGCACCCACGTCCGAGCCCGCCTGCGGCTCGGTCAGGTTCATCGTGCCGGTCCATTCGCCCGAGATCAGCTTGGGCAGGTAGAGGGTCTTGATCGTGTCGCTTGCGTGATGCTCCAACGCTTCGATCTGGCCTTGGCTCATCAGGGGCGCAAGCTGCAAAGACAGGCAAGCGCCGCTCATCATCTCGTTGACTGCGCTGGTCAGGGTCATCGGCAGGCCCATGCCGCCGAACTCAGGGTCGGCCGACATGCCGATCCAACCGCCCTCGGCAATCGCGGCAAAGCCTTCGGCAAAACCGGGAGAGGTGCGCACGATGCCGTTCTCCAACTTCGCGGGATGCAGATCACCGCCGCGTTGCAGCGGGGCCAGCACATCATCGCAAAGCCGCCCCGCCTCGGACAGGATCGCCCCGGTGACGTCTTCACTGGCTTCAGAAAAACGGTCGGTGGCACGGAGCGTTGCGAAATCCAGTACGTCCTCAATGAGAAAACGGTAGTCATCCACGGCGGCGCGGTACGGCATATCATATCCTCCTGAAAGGCGCGCTTGATCTGGCAAGCCTGACATGGCCCTGATAAAGGCTGGTTTATGTTGCCGCCAGCATGAAATGCCCGGCCGCCCCCCGCAACCCAAACGCGGCGTCACGGGATGCTGCAGGATTAGACAGGATTAGCCCTGCTATGACCGAGACGCTGCCCCCCACGGCTCAAGGCATCGCCCGCGCGGCGAAGCTGCTGCAAGACGGTGCGCTGGTCGCTCTGCCGACCGAGACGGTCTATGGCCTTGGCGCGGATGCCCGCAATGGGGAAGCCGTCGCGGGCATCTATGCCGCCAAGGGGCGGCCCAGCTTCAATCCGCTGATCGTGCATTTGCCGGATATCGAGACGGCCAAACGATACGTTAAGTGGACGGACGAGGCCGACCGGTTGGCGCAGGCCTTTTGGCCCGGCGCGCTGACATTGGTCTTACCGCTCAAACCCGACAGCGGGCTGTCGTCACTGGTCACGGCGGGATTGCCCAGCCTTGCGGTGCGCGTGCCAGCCCACCCCACCATGCGGCAGGTCTTGCAGGCACTCGATGGTCCCGTGGCCGCGCCCTCGGCCAACCCCTCGGGCAAGATCAGCGCGACCACGGCTGCGCATGTGCTGGCGGGCCTCGACGGTAAGATCGCGGCGGTACTGGATGACGGCGCCTGCACTGTTGGTTTGGAAAGCACGATCCTCGGTCTGAACGGTCCCCGCCCCGCCCTGCTCCGCGCAGGCGGCCTGCCGAGTGAGGCGATTGAAGCGGCGCTCGGACAAACGCTCGAGATCGTAGATGGGGCAGAGATCATCGCACCGGGGCAGTTGGCCTCCCACTACGCCCCCGGCGCGGCTGTGCGGTTGGATGCAGAAACGGCCGGGCCGGGCGAAGTGCTGCTTGGCTTTGGGACGATGATCTGTGATCTCAACCTCTCACCTGCTGGCGATTTAACCGAGGCTGCGGCGAACCTTTTCGACCATCTGCACCAGCTTGACGCGACCGGTCAGCAAATCGCTGTGGCACCGATCCCCAATCACGGGTTGGGCCGCGCAATCAACGACCGTCTGGCCCGCGCCGCCGCGCCGCGCTAGGCATGGCCGGCTGAGGCCGAGAGCCCCAAGGGGTCGATGCCAAGCGTTTTGAGCGCCGCGCCCCATTTCTCAGCATCCGGCAGGTCAAAGATCACCTCTGGCGAGGCTTCGCAGGTCAGCCAGCCGTTCTGCGCAATCTCGCCCTCCAGCTGCCCCGGCCCCCAGCCCGCATAGCCCAGCATCAACTGCGCGCGCTCTGGCCCCTTGCCGGTCGCGATGTCTTCTAGGATGTCGCGCGTGGCGGTCAGCGCAATGCCATCGCCGACCCGCAGCGTTTCAAGGGCAGAGCGGTATTCATCGGAATGCAGCACAAAGCCACGCCCCGTCTCGACCGGGCCGCCGAAATGCACCGCCAGAGATTTCGCCTGCGGCGGCGTGTCATCGACCAATTGATCCAGCACATCCGAGAGGCGCAGTTCCGGGGCGGGTTTATTGACCATCAGCCCCATGGCGCCCTGTTCTGAATGCGCGGAAAGATAGATCACGGAATGGGCGAAACGTGGATCGCCCATGCCCGGCATCGCGACCAGCAGCTTGCCCGTCAGTTCCATTGTCTGACCCGTCAACGCCCACCTCCTGAAGGTAACCTTTCTTTGAACATGGCCGCTTGCGCCCCACAAAACAAGAGATGCCGCCCGCCGCCCGTCCCATCGGCGAAACATGGATAATGCAAATGTGACTTGGCAGGCGCAGATGGATACCCCATCAAGACCCCATGAATATATCGCGCCTCTTCTCCGCCGTTCTTTCCTGCCTTGCCCTTGCCCTGCCTGCCGCCGCACAGGACGGTGTCGGCACGCCGTTGCAGGGTGATCTGCTCACGGGTTGGCAACAGTCTGACGGGCGGCGGGTGGCGGCGATCCGGCTGCGCATGGCACCGGGGTGGAAGACCTATTGGCGCAGCCCCGGTGACGCAGGCATCCCGCCAGAGTTCGACTGGTCCGGCTCGGACAACCTGCGCGACGTGCAGATCACATGGCCCGCGCCCAAGGTCTTTGACCAAGGCGGGGTGAACTCCATCGGCTATGCGCGCGAAGTCATCCTGCCGCTGACCATCACGCCGCGCCGCCCCGGTGCCCCGGTAAGCTTGGACGCCAGCATCGACCTTGGCGTGTGCAGTGACATCTGCCTGCCGCAAACCATCCACCTGCGCGCCCTGCTCGACACCCGTGGCAGCCAGCCCACCCCGGCCATCGCCGCCGCTTTAGCAGCGCGACCCTATTCCGGTGCCGAGGCTGGATTGAAAAGCGCCCAATGCAGCCTGCGCCCCACCGCGCGGGGGCTGGAGATCGAAACCCGGCTGGCCCTGCCCTCTGCCGGGGGTAAGGAGACCGTGGTCATTGAGCCCGGCAACCCCAACATGTGGATGAGCGAGATGGACAGCCAGCGGTCGGGCAATACGCTTGTCGCCAGCGGCGAGATGATCGCCGAGAACGGCACGGCGCTGGCACTCGACCGGTCCGCCATTCGGATCACGGTGATCGGCAAGAACCACGCGGTCGAGATCACGGGCTGCACCTCTGGCTAACCTACGGCGCTACTTGCGGCGCTGATGCTCGTCCAACCGGGGCATGATCTCAACGAAATTGCAGGGCATGTGGCGGTAGTCCAACTGCTTAAGCAGGATGCCGTCCCATGCGTCTTTGCAGGCCCCCGGGCTGCCCGGCAGCGCGAATAAATACGTTCCCTGCGCAACGCCACCCGTCGCCCGGCTTTGCACCGCGCTGGTGCCGATCTTCTCCATCGAGATCATGGTAAAGACCGTGCCGAAAGCATCGATCTCTTTCTCATAGACATCGCGGTGCGCCTCGACCGTTACGTCGCGCCCGGTAAGGCCGGTGCCGCCGGTGCTGATCACCACGTCAATCTCAGGGTCCGCGCACCAGTCGCGCAGTTGCGCCGCAATGGCGGGGCGGTCGTCGGTCACGATCTCGCGCGCGGCCAGCACATGGCCCGCCGCTTCGATCCGTCCGACCAGCACATCACCCGAGCGGTCCTCGGCCAAGCTGCGACTGTCCGAGACGGTCAGCACAGCGATTCTTACGGGAATAAAATCCCGGCTGTCGTCGATCCTGCTCATGTCCGCTCCATCATAGCCAAACGCGCGGCCAGTGCCACGAAAATACCGCTGCTGATCCAGCCGAGCACACGCCCGCCCCCAGCCAGCCGCCGCCCGATGCCAGCGGCAAATACCCCAACTGCGCCGTTGATGACAAAACCGCCCAAAGCCAGCACCGCGCCAAAGGTTAAGAACTGCGCCAAGACCGGCCCGGCCTCGGGCACCACGAATTGCGGCAGAAAGGCCAGCACGAAAAGGATCACCTTGGGGTTGGTCAAATTGACGATGAACCCGGTATTAAAAGCGCGCCAGCCGCCCATGCCGGGCGTCGTGTCGCGCGGCTTTCCGGCCTGTCGCAGCGTTTGAACCGCAAGCCACAGCAAATAAGCCACGCCGAGCCAGCGGATCAGATCAAGCGCCCAAGGCAGCGCCGCCACCAGCGCACCAAGGCCAAGCCCCGCCAGCGTCACATGCACCAAAGCGCCCGCTGAAATCCCCGCACTCGCCGCCAGCGCGGCACGCGGGCCCGAACGCAGCCCCTGCCCAAGGCAAAACATCATATCCGCCCCCGGCGTGAGGTTCAGCGCCAAGGCGGCAGGCACGAAAGCCAGAAGGGTCAGCGCATCAACCATCGCGCAATTTCGCCTGAACGCTGAGCAGATCGGCCCAAGCCTCGCGCTTGGCCTCGGGATTGCGCAGAAGGTAGCCGGGATGCACCATCGGCATGCAAGAGAGATCGGCGGCCTTGGTCCAATTGCCACGCAACCGCATGATGCTGCGTTTTTCCAGCAGTGATTGGCAGGACCAATTGCCAAACAGCACCAGCACCTTGGGCTTGGCCAACTCGATATGACGCTGCACAAAGGGGCGCATCATCGCAATCTCATCCGGTTTCGGGTCGCGCCCCTGAGGTGTGCGCCACGGCAGGATGTTCGACAGATAGACATTGCGGTCCCGCCCCATGTCGATCGCCGCCAGCATCCGGTCGAGCATCTCACCGGTACGCCCCACGAAAGGCTTGCCCGCGCGGTCTTCGTCGCGGTCGGGGGATTCGCCAAAGATCATCAAAGGCGCGCCCGGCACCCCATCGGCAAAGACCAGATTGCGCGCACCCTTGTGAAGCTCGCAATGTTCGAACCCTTGGACCGCGGCGCGCAACTCTTCCAAGGTCTGCGCGCCCCGCGCGGCGCGGCGGGCCAAGGCGACGGGGTCGGGCGTTTCCGACGCCTGCAAAGGCTGGGGGCCCTTGCCAATCTTGGCACTGGCTTTGGGCGGGCTTGCGGGCACCTCATAGCGGTTGACCGGCGCGTCGCAAATCGCCTCGGTCGCGCCAAGCTCAACCTGCCACGCCAGCATCTCTGCCGCCTGATGATAATCGAATGATTCCATGGCCCCAGCTTACGCTCTGCGCGCGGGGGGCGAAATGCCCTATCGCTGCGCTTTACGCGCCAACCCACCCGCGCCTATAAGGCGGCAACAGCAGAAGGGACCGCCACCATGTCATTCGCCCATCGCCACCTGCTTGGCATCGAACAACTCTCGCAGTCCGACATTACCACCCTTCTGGATTTGGCCGACACCTATGCCGACCGCAACCGCCAGCCGAACAAGCATTCGGACGCGCTGCGTGGGCTGACGCAGATCAACATGTTCTTTGAAAACTCTACCCGCACGCAGGCGAGTTTCGAGATCGCGGGCAAGCGTCTTGGCGCGGATGTGATGAACATGGCGATGCAGGCCAGCTCGATCAAAAAGGGCGAGACGCTGATCGACACGGCGATGACGCTGAACGCAATGCACCCCGACCTGTTGGTCGTGCGCCATCCACAATCCGGCGCGGTGGACCTTCTGGCCCAAAAGGTGAACTGCGCGGTGCTCAACGCGGGCGACGGGCGGCATGAGCATCCCACACAGGCGCTGCTGGATGCGTTGACGATCCGCCGCGCCAAGGGTAGGCTGCACCGCCTCAGCATCGCGATTTGTGGCGACATCGCCCACAGCCGCGTGGCGCGGTCGAACATCCTGCTGCTTGGCAAGATGGAGAACCGCATCCGCCTTGTCGGCCCGCCGACCCTGATGCCCAGCCAAATCGACCAATTTGGCGTCGAAGTCTTTGACGACATGAAAAAGGGGCTCGAAGGTGTCGATGTGGTGATGATGCTGCGCCTCCAGAAAGAGCGGATGGACGGCGGGTTCATCCCCTCCGAGCGCGAGTATTACCACCGCTACGGGCTGGATGCCGAAAAGCTCGCCCATGCTAGCCCCGACGCCATCGTCATGCACCCCGGCCCGATGAACCGCGGGGTTGAGATTGACGGCACGCTGGCCGATGATATCAACCGCTCGGTGATCCAAGATCAGGTAGAGATGGGCGTCGCCGTGCGCATGGCCGCGATGGACCTGCTGGCGCGCAACCACATCGCCGCCCAGCCCGACGCGATCTGAGCGGAACCCCAATGGGCCAAGCGGCGTTTTCCTGAGAACAGTTAAAGGAAGCCGTCATGCCCCATACAGAAGTCGCCCCGCAAGAAGCCGGCAAGGTCCGGGTCTACACCCTCTCGCTCTCGGATGACAAAGCGCGGGCCATGCGGGATGATGAGACCGCACAGGCCGCCGCCCTTGGGATTGAGCGGATCAACGCGGCCTATACAGAGGTCTTTCGGGTGGCCGACCTCGATCAACTGGGGCTTGCGGGCTATCTGCGCGACGGCAATGGCGTGAACCCCGATCAGATTGAGAAAGACCGCAGCAAGCTTGCCGCGCTCGACGGCTGGGTGATGATCGTCTACTCCCGCGCTTTCGCCGGACAGTCGCTGCAACTGGCTCCTATCCCGGCGCTGACCCATATCGGCACCTATACCGAATGCGGCCCCGACACGCCCGTGCAAGCGATGGAAGCCGAAGCCGCCCAGCCCTACACCGGCATCCCCCGCGTCTCTCCGGCTGAGCCTGCAAAGGGCGGTGGCGGCAAGACGATGGTGATCGTGGCCGTTGTCGCGCTGATCCTGCTGGTCATCTGGTGGCTGCTGGCCTAAGGCGAAAACCGCTGGCACCCTTGGTGCTGGCGGGTTACATCTGGCCCATGCAAGAACCTGAACACGATCCCAAGATGTCTGGCCGTATTGCGATGGTCGCCCTTCTGGTGGCTTTTGGCGTGGTCGGTATGATGATTTGGATCGGCGGTTAAGGGCGACACCTGCCTCAGAAAACCGCGAAAACCGCTTGGTCTGGGGGGCGATTTGGGGCATGACAGCGGCGCAGCTGCTATCGCATCAAAGGCCCGTCCATGACCCAGTTCTTCACCAATCTGCGCCTTCTTGACCCTCAGGCGGGCACGCTTGAGCCCGCCGCGGTTTTGGTTCGCAACGGGGTAATTGCCGAAGTTTTGGCCAGTGACGCCACAACGCCCGACGGCGCGGAGGTGATGGATTGCAGCGGCCATATCCTCGCCCCCGGCATCGTCGATATCGGCGTGAAAGTCTGCGAACCAGGCGAGCGGCATAAGGAAAGCTACCGCTCTGCCGGGCTGGCAGCGGCGGCGGGTGGGGTGACAACGATGGTCACGCGCCCTGATACCGATCCGGCCATCGACAGCCCCGAAACACTCGAATTCGTCACCCGCCGCGCCAATGAGGCCGCCCCAGTGAATGTGGTCCCCATGGCCGCGCTCACCAAAGGCCGCGAAGGGCGCGAAATGACCGAGATCGGTTTTCTGATGGATGCAGGCGCCGCTGCCTTTACCGATTGCGACCGCGTTGTGACGGATACCAAAGTCTTCTCCCGCGCGCTCACCTATGCGCGCAGCCTTGGCGCGCTGGTCATCGCGCACCCGCAGGATCCGGGGCTGAGCAAGGGGGCGGCTGTCACCTCCGGCAAATTCGCCTCGCTGCGCGGTCTGCCTGCCGTGTCGCCCATGGCCGAACGCATGGGACTGGACCGCGACATTGCCCTGATCGAGATGACCGGCGCGCGGTATCACGCAGACCAGATCACCACCGCACGCGCCCTGCCCGCGCTGGAGCGCGCCAAGCGCAACGGGCTCGACATCACCGCGGGCGTGGGCATCCACCACCTGACGCTGAACGCACTGGATGTGGCCGACTACCGGACCTTCTTTAAGGTGAAGCCCCCGTTGCGCGACGAGGAAGACCGCATCGCCGTGGTCGAAGCCGTCGCCAGCGGCCTCATCGACATCATCTGCTCCATGCACACCCCACAGGATGAAGAAAGCAAACGCCTGCCGTTTGAGGAAGCCGCCAGCGGCGCGGTCGGGCTGGAAACACTGCTGCCCGCCGCCCTGCGACTGGTCCATGCTGAGATGATGGATCTGCCCACGCTCTGGCGTGCGCTGTCGCTGAACCCGGCCAAACGGCTCGGCCTGCCCGGCGGGCGGATCGCCGTGGGGGCGCCTGCGGATATGGTGCTGTTCAACCCCGACGCGCCCTTCGTGTTGGACCGCGCGACGCTGCGGTCAAAATCCCGCAACACGCCCTTTGACGGGATGCGGATGCAGGGTAAGGTCATGGCAACTTATGTAGCAGGCTCCTGCGTTTACGAGGCGAATTGATGCCCCCTATCGACACTTCTATTGAAATGATCCTCTTTTGGGCGCTGGCGGGCTATATCATCGGCTCCATCGCTTTTGGCATGTTGTTGGCGCGGCTGATGGGGCTGGGCAACCTGCGCGATATCGGGTCGGGCAATATCGGCGCGACCAATGTGCTGCGCACCGGCAACAAAAAGGCTGCAGCGCTGACGCTATTGCTGGATGGGGCCAAAGGGGCCGTGGCAGTGCTGCTGGCCCGGGCCTTTGCGGGCGAAGATGCCGCGCAGGCGGCGGCGCTTGGCGCGATGATTGGCCATTGCTATCCGATCTGGCTTGGCTTTCGCGGCGGCAAAGGCGTCGCGACCTTTTTGGGCCTCATGCTGGCGCTGGCATGGCCTGTCGGGCTGGCGTGTTGTGTGGTCTGGCTGATTACGGCGGCAGTCTCGCGCATCTCGTCCCTTTCGGCGCTGGCAGCAGCGGCAAGCTCAACCTTTTTGCTGGTGTTCCTCGGCTATGGAGAAATGCTGCTTTTGGGCATCGCCCTGACGCTGCTGATCTTTTGGCGGCACCGCGACAACATTCGCCGCATTCGAAGCGGTACGGAATCGCGGATTGGTCAGAAGGGCTGACACCGCCCGAAGGCGGCATCAGCCAATTCATGTTTCAGTAGGAATATTCGGCGTAGATACGGCTCAGATCGCCGTTCCATGGCCCATGATAATCCGCCAGCAGATCATCCGCAGGCACGCGGCCCGTCTCGATACTATCGCGCAGGGCGTTGAGGAAATGCGTCTCATCCGGGACCAGCCCGCCTGCGCCGGGACGGGCGCGGGCTTTCAAACCGGCCTCTGACAGGGCCACCGCCTCGCGGGCCAGATCATGCATCTTTAGCCCGCCAACCTCGGCCTGAAGGCCGTGGGTCGAGGCCGCGATGCGCAGTTCTTCCCGCGTCTCTGCATCCCAGTCCTTGACCAAATCCCAAGCGCCATCCAACGCGCTCTGGTCATACATCAGCCCGACCCAGAAGGCCGGAAGGGCGCAAAGACGCCGCCACGGGCCGCCATCGGCACCGCGCATTTCGATGAATTTCTTCACCCGCGCCTCGGGGAAGAGCGTGGTCAGATGATCGGCCCAATCGCTCAGCGTCGGCTTCTCGCCGGGCAGCGCAGGCAGCTCGCCCTTCAGAAAATCGCGGAAGGACTGGCCAAGTGCGTCGATATATTTGCCATCGCGGTAGACAAAATACATCGGTACATCGAGCGCATATTGCACCCAAGCCTCAAACCCAAAACCCTCGTCAAAGACGAAAGGCACCATCCCAGTGCGGGCATCATCCAGATTGCGCCACACCAACCCGCGGGTGGATTTCACGCCATTGGGCTTGCCGTCGAGGAAGGGTGAATTGGCAAAAAGCGCATTGGCGATGGGCTGCATCGCCACGGCCACGCGCATCTTTTGCACCATGTCGGCTTCACTCGCGAAATCTAGGTTCACCTGCACGGTGCAGGTGCGGCGCATCATGGTGGTGCCCATGGTGCCGACCTTTTGCATATAGCCGTCCATCAGCTTGTAACGGCCCTTGGGCATCAAATCCATCTGCTCATGCGACCACTCGGGCGCGGCGCCCAGACCGATGAAGCCCACGCCGATCTCATCGGCCACATCTTTGACCTCGCGCAGGTGGGTGTTCACCTCATCGCAAGTTTCATGGATGGTTTCGACCGGCGCGCCCGACAGCTCCAACTGCCCGCCCGGCTCAAGACTGATGTTCGCACCCTCTTTTTCCAGCCCGATAAGCTTGCCACCCTCTTCGACCGGCGCCCAGCCGTGACGGTCACGCAGCCCTTCCAGCATCACCCGGATTGAGCGGTCGCCCTCATAGGGCAGCGGCTTATGAGTATCAGTGCAATAGCCGAATTTCTCGTGTTCTGTGCCGATGCGCCAATCTTCTTTTGGCTTGCAGCCGTCGGCCAGATACTGCGCCATTTGGTCATGATGTTCGATCGGGCCGCCGCCGGATTGAGGAATGGACATTTGCGAGGGCTCCGTTTTGAAGGGTCGTCTTGGGTGTCTTCTAAGGTGACGACTTGGCGTCGTGTTTAGCAGGGATGGGCGGATTTGCCGGGGCTGTCAATGCAGCAACACATGCGCCGGGCGCAGCGGCGCGCGCTCCCAGATCACAACGGCGTCATGGCGGGTCTTGCGCAACTCAAAGAGCATCCGCTCGGTGCGCAGGCCCGGCAGGGCGGCGAAAGCGTCAAAAAGCGCCTCGGAGCCAGCGGCATTCACCGGGATCAGCAGGGGCGCTTTATCGTCGCGCGGCTCAAGCCGCCAATGGGCTGGAAACATCTGTCGGTCGAGGCTGAGCCGCTGCAGTTCGCGCAGAGCGACCGTGCCGCCGGTCAGCGGGCCGAAATAGGAGATCTGCCCCTCGACAACCTGAACGGCCCCCGCCCCGTCACCTTCACCGCGAAAACGGGCACGTTGTACGCCGATCCAGATCAGCGCCGCGCCCCCGGCAAGCGCCGCATAGCCCGGGACCGCCAGCAAAAAGCCCGGCCCGGCCACCAGCCAGAGCCCAAAGAGCATCAGCCCGCCGCCGACAATCGCCTCGCGCCAGCGCCAAAGCTGGTCGCGGGCGCCTTGGCGCAGGAAACTCATTGGGTCATCCTTTGCATCACCAATCTCCCAAAGCCTGCTGCCACATGGTCATCGCCGCCACCGCCGCCGTATCGGCCCGCAGGATGCGCGGCCCCAGTGTGACGGCGTGGGCATGATCAAACCCGTGCAAGCGCTTGCGTTCTCCTTCCGAAAACCCACCTTCGGGACCGATGAGAATGGCCCATGGTCCGCCTGTCCCCGTGGGAAGCGCGCCGCTCTCTCCGGCTAAAGCCTCATCGCAGAACATGATCTGCCGGGTGCTGTCCCATTGATCCAGCAGCCGCCCTAGCTTCACTGCCTCGGCCACCTCGGGCACATAGGTGCCGCCGCATTGCTCTGCCGCTTCGACCGCATGGGCCTGAAGGCGCGGCTGCTGCACGCGGCCTGCGTTGGTGAAGTCGGTCATCACCGGGACAATGCGCGAGGCGCCCATCTCGGCGGCTTTTTCAACAATAAAATCTGTCCGGGTCTTTTTGATCGGCGCGAAAAGCAGCCACAGATCCGGCGGCATCTGCAACGGGCGGGTCTGTTCGACACAGGTCAGAACCCCGCCGCGTTTGCCCGCCTCAGCGACCTCGGCTAGCCATTCGCCATCGCGCCCGTTGAACAAAAGCACCCCGGCCCCGACCGACAGCCGCATCACCCCAAAGAGATAATGCGCCTGCTCGCGCGCCAAAGGAACCGTTTGCCCCTGCCCCAAGGGCTGATCTACATACAATCTGATTTTCGCATTCATGGGGCCAGATATATGCACAACCAGCCGCCTTCGCCAGATGCTACGCCCGATGCGCCTGTTGCCGATGCTGTGACCGACAATTGGGTCGACCGTTACGCCCCTGCCGGGCTGCGCCCCTACCTGCGGCTGAGCCGTGCGGACCGGCCCATCGGCACATGGCTGTTGCTGCTGCCCTGCTGGTGGGGGTTGAGCCTTGCGATCCTGTTTGACCAATCGCCACGGTGGGAGGATCTGTGGATCTTCGCAGGCTGCGGCATCGGCGCCTTTCTGATGCGAGGGGCGGGCTGTACGTGGAACGACATCACCGACCGCAACATCGACGGCAAGGTCGCGCGCACCCGCTCGCGACCGATCCCTTCGGGGGCGGTCACGGTAAAACAGGCGCTGGCGTGGATGGTGGGGCAAATGCTGCTGGCGCTGCTGATACTGCTTTCCTTTAACCAAGCGGCCATTGCCATGGGTGTCCTGGCGCTGCTGCCGGTGGCTGTCTATCCCTTCGCCAAACGGTTCACATGGTGGCCGCAGGTCTTTCTGGGCCTCGCCTTTAACTGGGGCGCGATGCTGGCTTGGACGGCGCATGCGGGCACGTTGCACGCGCCCGCCGTGGTGCTCTACCTCGCCGGGATCGCTTGGACGCTGTTCTATGACACAATCTACGCCCATCAGGATGCCGAGGATGACGCGCTGATCGGGGTCAAATCCACCGCCCGGCTCTTTGGAGAGAATTCTGGCAAATGGCTGCGGCGCTTCCTCATGGCGACTGTCGGTTTGATGGGGATCGCCGTGATCTATGCCGGCCTGCCAGAGGCTTCGGTGCTGGCGCTGGCGATTGCGCTTGGCGGGCCTTGGGCCATGGGATGGCATATGGCGTGGCAATTGCGCGGGCTGGACACCAAAGACAACGCCAAGCTCTTGCAGCTCTTTCGCGCCAACCGCGATACCGGCATGATCCCGCTGTTGTTTTTCGCAGCAAGTCTTCTGGCCTGATTGCACCCCCGGCAGGACGCGCGTATCAAGTCTTGAGCTTAACAACCAGAAGGCCGCCCATGCGCCTCTCCGCCATTTTCATGATCGCCCTGACCTTTGCAGCCGCAGGGGTGGTCTCTCTCGTGGCGGCAAGCTTTTCGGTGCAGTTGATCGAGGATACTTCTGAAATCGGTGTGCGTGACGCGCTGGACGATCAGGGCATGACATGGGCCGAGGTGCAGGCCGATGGTCTGCAAGTCACCCTCGCCGGGATCGCCCCGACCGAGGCCGTGCGTTTCCGCGCCCTGTCGACCGCAGGCACCGTGGTCGACGCCGCTCGCGTGATCGACGAGATGGAGGTCGAGGCCCAATCCGGCATCGCCCCGCCGCGTTTCTCTGCCGAGGTTCTGCGCAATGATGCGGGCATCTCGATCATTGGCCTGATCCCCACCAGCACCGACCGCGAGGCGGTGATCGACGCCTTTGGCGACATGGCCGGTGACGCCACGGTAACCGACCTGTTGGAATCCGCAGACTATCCAGCCCCCGAAGGCTGGGAAGACGCGCTGAACTTTGCGGTGCGTGCCATGGCGGACCTGCCCCGCGCCAAAGCCTCGGTCGATGCGGGGCGGGTGACGATTACCGCCATCGCCGACAGCGCCGCCGCCAAGGCGCAGATGGAGCGCAAACTGCAGCGCGCGGCCCCGCCCAGCCTGCGGCTGCGGCTCGACATCGCAGCACCCCGCCCGGTGATCACCCCCTTTACCCTGCGGTTTGAGATCGACGCGGAAGGCGCGCGTTTCGATGCTTGCTCTGCCGATACCGAAGCCGCCGCCAACCGCATCCTGAAAGCGGGCATCGCCGCCGGCGCGTCAGAAAGTGCCGATTGCACCATCGGTCTGGGTGTGCCCAGCCCGAACTGGGGCCGCGCCGTGGCGCTGGCCATCGAAGCGCTGAGCCGCGTGGGCCAAGGCGCCATTTCTTTCGCGGATGCAGACATTACATTGCTGGCCGCACCCGGCACTGAGTCCAACACCTTCGACCGCGTTGTGGGCGAGTTGGAAAACGCCCTGCCGGATGTTTTCGCCCTGACTGCGAAACTGCCGAAAGTCGAAGACCCCGACGCAGGCCCGCCCGAATTCACCGCCACCCTCTCGCCCGAGGGGCAGGTGCAACTGCGCGGACGGCTCTCGACCGAGGGGCTGCGCGATCTGGCGGACAGCTACGCGAAATCGCATTTCGGATCGGCCAATGTCTATACCGCCGCACGTCTGGACGAGACCCTGCCGGACGATTGGGCCACCCGCGTCCTGACCGGGCTGGAGGCCATGGCCTCGCTCGCCAACGGCTCTGTCAACGTCACGCCCGACCGGCTTGAGGTGATGGGCAACACCGGCAACAAGGATGCGAACACCACCGTTGCCTCACTCTTGGCCGACAAGCTGGGCGAAGGTGCGGATTACAGCATCGACATCACCTATCAAGAAAAGCTCGACCCCATCGCGGGTCTGCCCACACCCGAAGAATGCGAAGCCGAGATTCGCGAAATCCTGAAAATCGGCAAGATCACTTTCGAGCCGGGCAGCGCCACGATCGACGCGGCCGCTCTGGGCACGATGGATGATATCGCCGAGGTGCTGAAACGCTGCGGTGACATCCCGCTGGAAATTCAGGGCTACACCGACAGCCAAGGCCGCGAATCGATGAACCTGTCGCTGTCGCAAAGCCGCGCTGAATCGGTTCTGAACGAATTGCGCGCCCGCCGGGTGCTGACCTCGTCCTTCCTTGCCAAAGGCTATGGCGAAGAAAACCCCATCGCCGACAACAAGACCGAGGAAGGCCGCGAAGCCAACCGCCGCATCGAATTCCGCCTGATCCAACCTGAGTCTGAGACGCCCGAAGACGAAACAGCGCTGGAATCTGCGGAAGAAACGGGCGATACCACGGCAGAAGAGATCGGGGAATCCGACGAAACCGAAGAAGGCAGCGGTGATGAGCAGAACTGAGTTTGTCCTGGCAACAGCCATCATTCTTTTCGTGGCCTTCTGCATGGGATGGTTCGCCAATTGGCTGCTGAACCGCTTCACCCGTGTGGCCGCCGATGATGTGGCCCAGCTTGACCGGATGAGCCAAGAGCTGCACGAGGCCGAAGAAACCCGCGATCAGGCGATCACCTATCTGCAGCAACGCGAAGCCGAACTGACCAACCAGCTTGCCCAGACCGAGGCAGAGTTGCGCGCCGCGATGGACGGCCTGCGCGACGCCCGTCACGAGGCCGAAGAGATGCGCGCCTATATCGAGCGTCAGAAAGCCTAACCCTACGCCCTTCCGGAGGCTCCCATGGCCAAACTCGCCCATTCCATGATCCGCGTCCTTGATGAGGCGGCATCGGTGAAATTCTACGAAGACGTTTTCGGGCTGAAGATTGCGGACCGTTTGGATTTCGACAGCTTCACCCTGATCTACCTGCGCGACGCTGCGGGCGATTTTGAGCTGGAACTGACGGTCAACAAGGACCGCGACACGCCCTATAATCTGGGTGACGGTTATGGCCATCTGGCCTTTGTGGTCGAAGACCTCGAAGCCGCCCGCGAGACTGCGATCAAAGCCGGTGCCGCCCCGCGTGACATCGTCGATTTTCGCCCTGCGGGGGAGACTGTGGCGAAGTTCTTCTTTGTGGCGGACCCTGATGGCTATCAGATCGAAGTCATAGAAAAAGACGGGCGCTTCGCCTAAAGCGGTCGCTTACCAGCGCTCTAGCGCGGCCTCATCTTCGTCTTTCGCAGCGACCCACGCCTCCCCCTCAGCCGTGATCTCGCGCTTCCAGAATGGCGCGCGGGATTTGAGGTAGTCCATCAAAAACTCCGCCGCCTCGAATGCGCTGCGGCGATGCCGCGCTGCCGTGGCGACCATCATGATCTGTTCGCCCGGCACCAGACGCCCATGGCGGTGGATCACCAGCGCATCTTGCAGATCGAACCGCGTAACGGCCTGCTGCGCAATCTCGCTCAGCGCCTTTTCGGTCATGCCGGGGTAATGTTCGATCTCCATCGCGCTCAGCGTGCCTGCATCATTGTCGCGCACAACGCCGGTAAAGGTCACAATCGCACCGCTGCCGCCCTCGCCCTTGGCGAAACGTGCGGTTTCCTCGGCCAGATCAAAGGGCGCTTCCTGCACCAAAACGCGCATGGGTCAGCCCCCGGTCATCGGAGGGAAAAAGGCCACTTCGCGCGCGCCATTCAGCGGGGCGTCGAAATCGGTCAACTCCTGATCCACAGCCACGCGCAATGCGGAGAGGTCAGAAAACGCCATCTCGTAACGCTCCTCTCGGCCACGTAATTCCTCGACCAGTTCAGCCACAGTCGCGGCGGTGCTTTCCACCTGTTCACGCGGCAGACCGATGCGTTCGCGAACCCATGCAAAATAGAGGACATCCATTAGATTGGCTCCTTCAGATGTGGCAGCGCCTTGCGCAGGTAGTCAAAGCCGGTGATGGCGGTCAGCACCGCGGCGATCCACAGCAGGACCAGCCCCAACAGCCCGGCCCATTCCATCCCGGCGAGCTTCCAACCCAGCCCCAGAGTATCTTCGACCTCGCCATCAAGGATCGCTTCGATCATCTGCTGGTCCATGCCGAAAACGCTCATCCCAAGATAATGTTCGAACACGCCTTGCGAGAACAGCACGGCGATCGCGATCATCTGCAGGGTCGTCTTCCACTTGGCCAGTTGGGTGACCTTCAAAGTGCCCGCCACGTCGCCCAGATATTCACGCAGGCCCGAGACAAAGACTTCCCGAAACAGGATCAGCGTGGCGGGCAGCACCAGCCACGGCGACCAGCTGGAAAAGGCCACGATCACCATCAGCGCGATCACGACCATCGCTTTGTCGGCAATCGGGTCGAGCATGGCGCCCAGTTTGGTTTCCTGCCCCCAAGCGCGGGCAAGATAGCCGTCAAACCAATCCGTCACCGCCGCCCCGACAAAGAGCACCAATGCGAACCAGTCGGCGTAGGGCCGCGTAAAATAGAGAAACATGACCGCCACACCGGGGGCCGCGACCAGCCTGAGCAGGGTCAGGATATTGGGCAAATTCCATTTCATGACGTTATCCTATCTTGCGCCGTTCGCGGCTGAAAGGACGAAACCGCGCCAGCGGCCTGCCCTTCGGCGGACGCATACCTAACCCTTTTCATGGAAGTAGCCATAAATTGTCTCTGCCAGCGCATCCGACACCCCTTCGACGGCCTTAAGATCACTGAGGTTCGCGCGGCCCACCGCCTTGGCCGAGCCGAAATGCGCCAAAAGCGCGCGTTTGCGCGCAGCCCCGACGCCCGGCACATCATCGAGCGGCGTGGCACTGACACCCTTGGCGCGTTTCGCGCGGTGGGTGCCGATGGCGAAACGGTGCGCCTCGTCACGCAGCCGCTGCACGAAATAAAGCACCGGATCATTGTGCCGCAGCGCCATGACGCGCTTGCCGACACGGTGGAACTCTTCCTTGCCCGCATCCCGATCAATACCCTTGGCGACGCCGACCATCGGAATGTCCTGCACCCCATGCTGCGCCATAATAGAGGCCACGGCGCTCACCTGCCCGGCGCCCCCATCAATCAGCAACAGATCGGGCCAAAGCCCACGGCTGCGGTCTGGGTCTTCTTTAATCAGGCGTTTAAACCGGCGGTGCAGCACCTCTTTCATCATGCCAAAGTCATCACCGGGGGTCAGGTCATCGCCGCGGATGTTGAACTTGCGGTACTGGTTTTTCATCATCCCTTCGGGGCCCGCGACAATCATCGCGCCCACCGCATTGGTGCCTTGGATGTGCGAGTTGTCGTAAACCTCGATCCGATCGGGCGGTTTTGGCAGATCAAAGGCATCGGCCAGCCCTTGAAGCAGCTTGGTCTGGGTCGCTGTCTCGGCCATCTTGCGGGCTAGGCTTTCGCGCGCGTTGCGCAGGGCACCGTCGACCAGTTCGGCTTTCTCGCCCCGCTGTGGCACCAACAGTTCCACCTTGCGACCGATCTTGCCGCTCAGCGCTTCGGCCATCAGATCGGGGTTTTCGATCTCATTGCTCAGGATCAACTGCCGCGGCGGCTCGCGGGTGTCGTAGAACTGGCCGATGAAAGCCTCCAGCACCTCGGCGGCGTCTACATCGGCCCCGACGCGGGGGTAGTAATCCCGGTTGCCCCAATTCTGGTTGGCGCGAATGAAGAAGACCTGCACGCAGGCCTGTCCGCCCTCCATATGGAGCGCGATGATGTCGGCCTCGTTCACCCCTTGCGGGTTAATGCCTTGGGCCGTTTGCACCTGCGTCAGCGCCTTGATCCGGTCGCGCAGAGCGGCGGCGCGTTCAAACTCCATCGCCTCAGATGCCTCGGCCATGTCCTGCGCCAGACGGCCCTGAATCTCGGTCGATTTGCCACTCAGAAACCGCTCCGCATCACGGACGGTCTGGCGGTATTCCTCGGCCGAGATCTTGCCGACGCAGGGGGCCGAGCAGCGTTTGATTTGGTGTTGCAGACAGGGCCGTGTGCGGCTGTCGAACATCGCATTGGAACAGTCCCGCAGCAGGAAGACCCGCTGCAACTGGTTGAGCGTCCGGTTCACCGCGCCCGCGCTGGCGAAGGGGCCATAATAGCTGCCCTTTTCCTTCTTCGCGCCGCGGTGTTTCTTGATCTGCGGATAGTCGTGATCAGCGGTGACAAGGATATTGGGAAAGCTTTTGTCGTCGCGCAGCAGCACGTTGAACTTGGGCTTGAGCTGCTTGATCAGGTTCTGTTCGAGAAGCAGCGCCTCGGTTTCCGTCTTCGTGGTCAAAAACATCATCGAAGCGGTATTGGCAATCATCCGCGAAATGCGGCCCGAATGCCCCGTCGGCCGCGCATAGGACGACACCCGCGCGCGCAGGTTCTGCGCCTTGCCAACATAGAGCACGCGGCTCTCCGCATCGAGCATCCGGTAGACGCCCGGCGAGGAATCGAGCGACTTCAGATAGGCCTGAATCACTTGGCGGCCTTGCGGCGGTGGGCTGTCGTTTGGCGTGGTCATCTCAGGCGCTGATTCTCGTGCTTCGCTGCAATAGGACGGCAATGGGGGCAAGCTTTAACATGTCCACTGAAGATGTGGATAACTCTGCCGATAACTTCTGGGCATCTTGGATTTCTCTTTGTTTTTAACATGGTTCGCTGATTTGCCTATTTTTTAGGCAAGGCCGTAATATACTGATTTCGCTCACTCTTTTGTTTACCGTGAAACAAGCCCCTGAAAACAAAAGGGTTTCGGTAACACTTTGGTTACATAGATTAACGAGGTGCAAAACTTCCCGCATGGCCATCAGTTTCGGGGGCTTTTAGGGCTTGTATCCCACTGCAAATGTTCGCCGCCATCGGTGCAGATAAGCTGCCCTGTGACGCCCGGCGAATCGATGAAATAGCCCAGTGCCGCCGTGATATCCTCTGGATTTGCCCCCCGGCCCAAAACCGTGCCGCGGCGCTGCGCGGCAAAGTCTTCGGCGTCTTGGTGCGTGCCTTGTAACGTGGGGCCGGGACCGATGCCATTGACCCGGATCGCCGGGGCCAGCGCCTGCGCAGTGGTGCGCGTCATTGCCCAAAGGCCCATCTTGGCGATCGTATAGGTGGTGTATTCCGGCGTCAGGTTGCGCACCCGCTGGTCCAGCATATTGACGATCAAACCGCGCGCACGCGGCTCGCCCCCGGCGTCGACCTCGGGCATCAGCCCCTGCCCCGCCATCGCCTGCGTCAACACGAAGGGCGCCCGCAGGTTGCTGCCCATATGGCGGTCCCAGCTTTCACGGCTGGCGCTCGCGATATCGTCCTGCTCGAATATCGAGGCGTTGTTCACAAGGCAGGTGATCGGCCCGCCAAGCGCCTCTGCCGCGCGGGGCAACAGCGCCCCGGCTGCGGTATCGTCCAAAAGGTCGGCTTGCAGGGCCACGGCGCGACGGCCCATGGCCGTAATCTCAGCGGCGGTTGCTTCGGCCCCGGCACGCGAGGTGGCGTAATGCACCGCCACGTCAAAGCCCCGCTGCCCGAGATAGAGCGCCATGGCGCGGCCCAGACGTTGCCCGGCTCCGGTCACCAATGCCCGCCGCATCTGCCGCCCTCCTCAGATCAGGATGATTACCAAATAAAGCCCGTAAAGCGCGCTCAGCGCCACACCCCAAAGCCGCGTGATATCGCGCCCCAGATAGACGAAGGGGATCAGCAGCAGTGACGCGCCCAGCATCACCCACAGGTCGATCCGCAAGAAGGCTTCGTCGACCGAAATCGGACCGACAAGGCTTGCGATGCCGATAATAGCCAGCAGGTTGAACATGTTCGAACCAATGACGTTCCCAAGCGCCACATCCGCCTGACGGCGCAGTGCGGCCATCACCGTGGTCGCCAGTTCAGGCAGCGACGTGCCCACTGCCACCAGTGTCAGGCCGATCACCGTGTCGCTGACACCGTAGGTCTGGGCGATGAGCGTCGCATTATCCACCAAAAGGCTCGCACCCAAGGGCAAGCCGATCAGCCCAAGGATCAGGAACAGTGCAATCTGCCAGCCCGCCATGTCGGGGTCGGCGCCTTCGGGCTCTTCCTCTTCCTCAACCTCCCCGCTGCGGCAGGCGCGGCGGTGATCTTTGGCATCGCCGAAAGCGTCGTAGAGCATATAGGCCAGACCGGAGAGCAGGATCAGCCCCGAGATCCAGTCGAACACACCGCGGAAGGCCAACGCGATAAAGAGCAGCGAGGCCGCGATCATCTGATTATAGGTCTTGTGCGTGCTGCATTCGGAGGTGTGCATCGTCGCCAACAGCGCGGGAATGCCCAGCACCATCAGGATGTTAGCCGTGTTCGACCCGACGACATTCCCAAGCGCCAAACCCGGCGCGTTGTCCAAGATCGCCTTAACCGAGATCAGCAGTTCCGGCGCAGAGGTACCAAAGGCCACGATCGTCAAACTGACGATCAGCGCGGGCACCCCAAGGCGCAGCGACAGATTCACCGCCCCTTTGACCAGAGCATCCCCCGCAAACAGCAGGATCACGAGGCCAAGCCCCGAAAGTAGCCACGGCATCAGCATTAACGCCCTCCCTTACAGGCACAATCGCCTTTGCCAATGCGGTAACGTCCGCAGTCACGACATTTGGTCCGGGATAGGCGTTTGCCCCCCAGCCAATGCATTTTTCCAAACCAAGCGAGCAGGCCCATGGCCACCAGAAACAGCAGAACAATCTTGAAAACCATGGGCTAGAGACCAAACCGCGCATAGGCCGCGCGTTCCTCTATGCCCTGCACCGCGTCCTGCACCATCTGCACGCCAAAGCGCGACAGAAGCCCGCGTTTCACGCCGTAGCGGCGCAGTTTCACCTTGTCACCAAAGCGCTCTTTCAACAGCGGTTTCAGATGGCCGACACCGTCGATCAAGCCCAGTTCGGCGGCGCGTTTCGCCAGCCAGATTTCCCCGGTAAAGAGGTCTTGCCCCTCGGGCAATTTGCCCGCACGGCGTGTCTTCACATGGTCGATAAAGTTTTCATGAATATCTTCGAGCAGCGTTTTCAGCCGCGCGACATCTTCGGGGTTTTCCGGGCGGAAGGGGTCGAGCATGGATTTGCTCTGCCCTGCCGTATAGACGCGCCGCTCGACCCCATGCTCGCGAATGAACTCATGCACCCCAAAGGAGGCCGAGATCACCCCAATGGAGCCCACAACCGAGCTTGGGTCCGCGTAAATCTCATCCGCCGCAGCCGCCAGCCAATAGCCGCCTGAGGCCGCGACATCTTCGACAAATGCGATAACGGGGATGTTCTTTTCCTCCGCCAACCGCCGAATACGCGCGCCGATCAACGACGATTGCACCGGGCTGCCACCGGGAGAGTTAATCTCCAACGCGACAGCGGCAGGCTTGCCCTTGGCAAAGGCCTTTTCGATGACCGGAGCCATGGTCGCATCGTTCAACACCGCGCGGCCCTGCGAGCCGATCATGCCGGAAAGCCGGATCACGGAAACGCTGGGCGGGGATTTAAGGAAGGGCAGCCGAATTCTCATTCTTCTCATGTAGAACGCCCACCCGGTGCAAACAAGGCGGGCGCAGAAGTTTCGCAGCCCTCAGGCCCGCAGACGCCAGCCGGTGCGGAAAATCCACCAGATCACACCGAGGCAAAGCGCCGTAAACAGCGCGATTGCCGCAAGGCTGGTCAGGATCGGCACATCGGCAGAGCCGAAAAATGCCCAGCGGAAACCTGAGATCAGATAGACCACCGGATTGAAGTGCGAGATCACCTGCCAAACCGGCGGCAGCATCGAGATCGAGTAGAAAGACCCGCCAAGGAAGACCAGCGGCGTGACGATCAAGAGCGGCACAAGTTGTAACTGCTCAAAATTCCCTGCCCAGATGCCGATGATAAAGCCCATTAGCGCGAAGCTGATACAGGTCAGGATCAGGAAAGCGACCATGGCGATGGGATGCTGGATGGTTATATCGACAAAGAAAAACGCCGTAATCAGGATGATCGTGCCGATGAACAGCGCCTTGGTGGCCGCCGCACCGACATATCCGATGACGATCTCGAAAAAGTTGATTGGGGCCGAGAGCAATTCATAGACCGTGCCGATAAATTTCGGGAAATAGATGCCGAAAGAGGCGTTTGAGATCGACTGCGTGATGACGCTGAGCATGATCAGACCCGGCACAATGAAGGCGCCATAGCTCACACCCTCGACCTCTTCGATCCGGCTGCCGATGGCTGCGCCGAAAACAACGAAGTAGAGCGAGGTCGACAGCACCGGAGAGATGATACTCTGCGTGATGGTTCGGAAAAACCGTGCCATCTCGAACGCGTAGATGGCTTTGATCGCGGTCCAGTTCATGCCGCATCCTCCTTGAGCAGATCGACAAAGATATCTTCCAGACTGCTTTGCCGTGTCGCCACGTCTTGCAGCACCAGACCGCTTTCGGCCACTTTGGAGAGCAGCTTGGTGATGCCGGTCCGCTCGGCGTTGGTGTCATAGGTATAGATCAGGGACCGACCATCGGCGGACAACTCCACATCGGGCGACTGCAGCGCCAGCGGCACGTCGGTGATCGGCTCGGTGAGCTGCACTTCAAGTTGCTTTTTGCCCATCCGCGCCATCAGCGCGTCTTTCTCTTCGACCAGCAGCAATTCGCCCTTGGCGATGACGCCGATCCGGTCCGCGATGGCCTCGGCCTCTTCGATGTAATGGGTGGTCAGGATGATCGTCACGCCAGAGGCTTTCAGCCCCGCCACGATCTCCCACATGTCCTTGCGCAGTTCCACGTCGACGCCCGCGGTAGGCTCGTCCAGAAACAGCACCTTTGGGTCATGCGACAGTGCTTTGGCGATCAGCACGCGGCGTTTCATCCCACCCGAAAGCTCACGGATCTGGCTGTCTTTCTTGTCCCAGAGCGAAAGTTGACGCAGGATTTTCTCCAGCACCGCCTCATCCGCCGGACGGCCAAACAACCCGCGCGAGAAGCGCACGGTGTTCAGCACCTTTTCAAACGGTTCAAGGTTAATTTCTTGCGGGACCAGCCCGATCATCGTGCGTGCAGCGCGGAAATCGTCCTTAATGTCATGGCCACCAACGGTCACTGTGCCACTGGTCGCGGTGGTGATGCCGCAAATGGTCGAGATCAGCGTCGTCTTGCCCGCCCCGTTGGAGCCTAGGAGAGCAAGGATTTCGCCCTGTTCGATCTGTAGGTTGACCCCTTTAAGCGCCTCGAAACCGCCCGCGTAGGATTTACGCAGGTTCTGAATATCCACGATTGTCGGCATGGTCGTCTCCGCTTTGGTAGGCGGGCAACCTAACTGGCTTTGGGCCGGGTGAACAGATGCCTTTAAGTCTTGGCGCGGCCGAACCAGCCCTTTTTGGTGGGGGCGTCTTCATCAGCTTCCGCGCTTTCGCCCGTCTCTTCTGTCGGACCTTCGAGCGAAGATTGCAGATTGTCGAAAAACTGATCCGCCATCTTTTTTGCGAAACCGTCGATGATCCGGCTGCCAAGCTGCGCCAGCTTGCCGCCGACCTTGGCCTCAACATCGTAACTGAGCTCGGTGCCGCCGTCCTTTTCGGCCAGCCGCACTTCTGCGCCGCCCTTGGCGAAACCGGCTGCACCGCCCTTGCCCTCGCCCGTGATGGTCAGCGCTTCGTTCGGCACCAAATCGGAGAGCGTCACGTGCCCCTTAAAGGTCGCCTTCACCGGGCCGACCTTTTGCACGACGGTGGCGTCATACCCCTCTTCAACCGAGCCAGTCACATCCTGCGCGCCGGGCACGCAGGTTTGCAGCATCTTCGGGTCGAGCAATGCGGCATAGACCTCGGCCGGGGTGGCGGCGATCTGGCGGGTGTCGGACATCTGCATGGCTGGCTCTCCCTTAAAGCGATGCGCCCAGCCTAGCGGGTAATTCTGCGCAAACCAATGTCAAAGCGCTGGACCTTTCCCGCCGGGCTGGTAGGTCTTTGCCATGATAACTACTTCCCATAACCGCGCTGGTCTGGCGATCGGGCTGATCCTTCTTGGCGTGGCCGCGATTTCGGTCAATGACATGCTGATCAAGCGCCTGTCGGGCGGCTATCCGCTGCATCAGATCGTTTTCACCCGCTCGGCCATCGGGATCGTGTTGGGGCTGTTGCTGGTCAAACTCGAAGGCGGGTTTCACCTGCTCAAGACGCGGCAGCCGGGGCTGCACCTGCTGCGCGGGCTGCTGATCGTGATCTCGAACATGTCGTTCTTTCTGGCGCTTTCGGTCCTGCCGTTGGCCGAAGCGACGGCCCTGTTCTTTGCCGCACCCCTGTTCATCACGCTGCTGTCGATCCCGGTCTTGGGTGAACAAGTCGGCCCGCTGCGCCTTGGCGCGGTGATCGTGGGGTTTGTTGGCGTGGTGATCATGATGCGGCCTTGGGCTTCTACGGCGACGCTCGACGTTTCTCGCTGGGTTTTGCTGCTGCCGGTACTTGCCGCGCTGACCTATGCGTTGAATCAGTTGATGACCCGCAAGCTCGGCGTGAACTCCAAAGCCTCGGCCTTGATGGTCTATATTCAGGCTACTTTTATTGCCGTATCGCTGGGATTTTTCCTTGTCGCGGGCGACGGGCGGTTTGTGGATGAGGGCAGCAATGCGTCACTCCAATTCCTGCTGCGCGCGTGGGTCTGGCCAGCGCAGGAGGATTTCCTCACCTTCCTTGGCATCGGCCTCAACATCGCGCTGATCGGCTACTGCCTGAGCCAAGCCTACCGGCTGGGCGACGCCGCCACCGTGGCCCCGTTTGAATATATCGGGCTGCCGCTGGCGGTTTTCTGGGGCTTCGTGATCTTCGGTGATCTGCCGGTTTGGGAGGTCTGGGTCGGGATCGCGCTGATCCTCGCCTCGGGCCTGTTCGTTTATCTACGCGAGCGCCAAAAGGCGCTGCGCGTGACACGTTTGCAGGGCGGGCGGCGGGCCTAGCGCGCCACCTCCACCACCACCTTGCCCGTCGCTTTGCGTTCGCGCAGGAGGGCCAGCGCCTCATTCGCCTGCACCAGCGGCATGACGTTGCTGACATGGGGTTTCAGCTTGCCCGCGACATACCATTTGATCAGCTCGGCGAAACTATCGGTCAGCACCGAGGGTTTAATCTTGGCATAGCCGCCCCAGTAAAAGCCCAACACGCTCAGGTTCTTGACCAGCAGGATATTCGCCGGGATCTGCGGCACCTCGCCGCTGGCAAAGCCCAAGGGGATCAGCCGCGCTTCGGGGTTGCAGGCGCGCATGGCAGCCTTGAACTGATCGCCGCCCACCGGGTCATAGACCACATCGGCCCCGCCCAATTCCTTGACGATGGCGCGGATGTCGTCGGTCTCGGAGTTGATCAGGTGATCGGCACCCGCCTCTTTGCAGACGGCGAGTTTATCAGCGCCGCGGGCCACCGCGATCACCTCGGCCCCCATCAGCTTGCCCAGTTCCACCGCCGTCAGCCCGATGCCGCCCGAGGCACCCAAGACCAACAGCCGCTCACCCGGTTGCAACCGCGCCTTATAGTCCAACGCGACATGGCTGGTGCCGTAAGCGATGAGGAAAGCTGCTGCATCCACGGCGGTCATCGCTTCGGGGATCGGCACGCAGACCGCGGCGGGAATGGCGGCATATTCGGCCAACCCGTTAAACCCGGTATAGGCTGCCACGCGCTGACCAACTTTCAGGCCATCGACCCCTTCGCCCAAAGCGGTGATCGTGCCCGCCATCTCCATCCCCAAGGTAAACGGCAGCGGCGGCTTTTCCTGATAGGTGCCCTTGATGATCAGCAAATCGCCAAAATTCAGCCCGCAGGTATCGACTTGGATCAGCACCTCGCCCTGCCCCGGCATCGGCATCTCAAGCTCTTGCAGGGTGAGCGGTTCGTCATAGGTGGTGACTTGCATGGCGCGCATCGGGCTGTCCTTTCGTGCTGCTTTGGGCTTGAAGAGGCCAGATGCCGCCGCACTTGGCAAGGCCCGAGGCGCGCGCCGCTGCGTCAGCCGGGCATGATCACCAGCCGGATGCCATAGGCCACCACCGCCAACAGGGCGACGCTGGCCAGCCAAAGCGCCACGAACCAGCCGCTGCGTTTCAGCCATTTTCCCATCAGTGATAGCCCTCCTCGGGGTCGATCTTGCCGCGGAACACCCAATAGGCATAGGCCGTGTAGCTGAGGATCAGCGGCAGCAGCACCAGCGTGCCGACCAGCGCGAACATCAGGCTTTCATCGGGGGCGGCGGCATCGGCGATGGTCAGGCTTGGCGGCACCATATGCGGGTAAAAGCTGATCCCGATGCCGATGAAGCCCAACACGAACAGCGCCTGCGCACAGAGGAACGGCTGAATGTCCGCCTTGCGTTGCAAGCCGCGCAGCATCCCAAAGGCCGCAAGCGCCACCAAAAGCGGCACCAAGCCGCTGAACAGCGCCGTGGGCCACGCGAACCACCGCTCGAAATAGACGGCATCGGTGAACGGCGTCCAAAGGCTGACCATCCCCATGAAGACCAAAGTCGCCACCGCCAGCGGCCAAGCAAGGCGGCGCATGTGGGCCTGAATGCGGCCCTCAAGCTTCATGTTGAGCCATGTCGCCCCCAGCAGCGCATAGCCCACGGTCACCGCCACCCCGGTCAGGATCGAGAAAGGCGTGAGCCAATCCCACCAGCCGCCCGCATAGGCGCGGCCTTCGATCTCGATCCCCTGCACCAGCGCGCCAAGGGCGATGCCCTGACAGAAGGAGGCCACCAGCGAGCCGCCGAAAAACGCCATGTCCCACAGGGGCTTCCAACGTTTGGTGCGCCAACGGTACTCGAACGCCACGCCGCGAAAGATCAGCCCCAGCAGCATCAGGATGATCGGCATGTAGAGCGCAGGCATGACAACCGCATAGGCCAATGGAAACACCGCAAAAAGCCCACCGCCGCCCAGCACCAGCCATGTCTCGTTGCCGTCCCAGATGGGGGCGACCGAGTTCATCATCACGTTGCGCTCGCCCTCGTCCTTGGTCATCGGAAAGAGCAGCCCAACCCCCAAATCGAACCCGTCGAGGACGACATATATCAGCACGGCACCGGCGATGATCCCGGCCCAGATGAACGAAAGTTCCAGTCCAAACATCTCAGCTATCCCCGCGCTTGTTTTTGACCGCTTTGTCTTTGACCGCCGCCTCTTCGCCGACAGCAAGGATCGGCCCGTCATCCTGCGCGGCGTCATCCTGCGCCGCGTCGCGTTCGTCTTCCAGCACATGATCCACAACCGGTTTGCGCATCATCGCCACGATATACCACGTGCCCGCGCCGAAGACGAAAAAGTACACCACGATGAAAGCGATCAGCGAGGTCGCCACGGCAGGTGCCTCAATCGGTGCAAGGCTTTCAGAGGTCCGCAGCAGCCCGTAAACCGTGAAGGGCTGCCGCCCGACCTCGGTCGTGATCCAGCCCGCCAGCACCGCGACAAAGCCGGTCGGCCCCATCAGCAGCGCCAACCGGTGCAACAGCGGCGCATCGTAAAGCCGCCCCCGCAGCCGCGCGAGTGCGGCCCAAAGACCCAGACCCAACATCGCAAAACCAAGCGCGATCATGATGCGGAAAGACCAGAAAACAATCGCGACGGGCGGCTCATCCTCATCCGGGATCGTGTCCAGCCCCGGTAGCGGCGCGTTCAGATCGTGCTTGAGGATCAGTGAAGAGAGCTTGGGGATCTCGACCGCGTAATCAATGCGCTTTTCCTCAGGGTTCGGGATGCCGAAAAGGATCAACGGCGCGCCATCTGGATGGCTGTCGTAATGCCCCTCCATCGCCATGACCTTGGCGGGCTGATGCTCCAGCGTGTTGAGGCCATGCATGTCGCCCGCGAGAATTTGCAGCGGCGTGACCAACAGAAGCATCCACATCGCCATAGAGAACATCCGCCGCGCGGCCCGGTCGGCGTGATCACGCAGCAGGTGCAGCCCGCCAACCCCGCCCACGACCAGCGCCGTGGTCAGATAGGCCGCCAGCACCATATGCACCAAACGGTAGGGGAATGACGGGTTAAAGACGATCGCCCACCAGTCCTCGGGCACGAATTGCCCCACGTCGTTGATGCCAAAGCCCGCAGGGGTCTGCATCCAGCTGTTGACCGACAGGATCCATGTCGCCGAGGCCAGCGTGCCCAGTGCCACCAGCGCTGTGGCGAACATATGCAGCCCGTCGCCGACCCTTTTGCGGCCAAAGAGCATGATGCCAAGGAACCCGGCTTCGAGGAAGAAAGCCGAGAGGACTTCATAGGCCATCAGCGGCCCGACAACCGGCCCTGCCTTGTCGGAAAACACCGACCAGTTTGTGCCGATCTGGTAGGACATGACGATGCCCGAGACGACCCCCATGCCAAAGGCCACGGCAAAGATTTTCTTCCAATAATTAAAGAGCTTCAGATAGGTTTCTTCGCGTTTCCACAGCCAAAGCGCGTTCAGCACGGCCAGAAAACTCGCCAACCCGATCGAGAAAGCCGGGAAGATGATGTGAAACGAAACCGTGAATGCAAACTGCACCCGCGCTAGGATTTCGGCGGTGTAACCGTCGAGCATGAGAAGCCCTCGCGTGTTGTTTCCTGACCTATATAGGACCGGGGGGAGGGAGAGGCACAGGCTAAATTGCCGCAGTCCTTTGCGCGCGCTAACTGTCGAAGGTTATCACGACGCGCAGCCCCGGCGCGTTGTCGATCAGTTCCAGCCTTGCCCCATGCAGTTTCGCCACCCCATCGACCAGCGCCAGCCCCAGCCCATGGCCCGGCGTGCCCCGGCTGCGGTCAAGCCGGTAGAGCCGCTGCAGCACTTTGTCGCGGTCCGCCGCCGGAATGCCGGGGCCGCTGTCCGCTAAAGTGAGCACGACCTGTCCTGCCGTCTGGTTCAACGATATCTCTACCGCTTCGGCATCGCCGGAATGGCGCAGAGCGTTCTCGATCAGATTGGCCAGCAGTTGGCCCAACAGCGCCCGGTCGCCGGTGACATGGGTCGGAGCCTCTGGCAGATCGCAGAGCAAGCGTTTGCCCTGCTCCCCCGCTGCGGGCTCATAAAGCTCGATCATGGTGCGGCAAAGCGCGGCCAGATCGACGGGGGCGAAATGGGCGCGGGCGTCGCCCTGCTCTACCTGCGCCAATTGCAGCAGGGATTGGAAAATGGCCGCGATACCGTCCAACTCGGCGCGGGCGCGGGCCAGCGGCTCGGCGCGGTCCTCGCCCGTGGCCTCGGCCCGATCCAGATCGTCCAGATGCACCGAGACACGCTGTATCGGCGTTTTCAGGTCATGCGCGATATCCAGTGACACCTGCCGCAGCGCCGCCACGGAGGTTTCCTGCGCCCGGGCCATCTGGTTCACCGCCTCTCCGATGCGCAGCAGGTCATCCGACCAGCGCGGCCCGGGCGATACCCTTGCTGCCAGATCGCCCG
Organism: Sulfitobacter sp. OXR-159; assembly: GCF_034377145.1. Taxonomy (NCBI): domain Bacteria; kingdom Pseudomonadati; phylum Pseudomonadota; class Alphaproteobacteria; order Rhodobacterales; family Roseobacteraceae; genus Sulfitobacter; species Sulfitobacter sp. OXR-159. The sequence continues at coordinate 611,541 of NZ_CP139707.1, read as the reverse complement.
CAGTGAGCCGGTCCAGCGTGGCGCGGATCACCTCAACATGACGTTTAGAGCGTCGGGCAAGGATCAGCCCGCCCGAGAGCGCAATCAGCACCGTGGGCAGAAGGCTGACCAACAGAATGTTGACGAAAACCTCACGCAGGGCCGTGATCTCGGCCCGGCTGCGCGCGATGGTCAAAAGCCCGCCATAAAGCGTGTCGGTCAGGGTCAGGTAAACCCCGGTATACTGCGCCCGCGCCGCGCCGATTGAGACGATGTGATAGCCCTCGTTATCCCGCGCGATGGCCCCGTTGCCATAGATGCGACCATTAGGGCCGATGTAGCTTAGGATCAGCCGGTTGGGATCAGTCTCGCGCGATTCCGCCTCGACCAGCCGCGCCAATGCCGAGGCGCCCGGGGCGGCGCGGAAGCCTGCCATGTCTTGCGCCAGATCGGCCCGGATCGCCTGTTCGAACGATCGCTGGGTAACGGCATAGCTGGCCGCAAGGCTAAGCAGGCTAACGATGGTAAAGAGCAGCACCAGCAAAAGCGCCAACCGCAGCGGCATGGAACGCCACAACCCCGCCAGCCGCGCCTTCATGTGTCGATCCTATAGCCCGCGCCGCGCACGGTCTGGATTAACTCGCTGTCAAAGGGTCGGTCGACCTTGGCCCGCAGGCGGCTGATGTGGGTCTCCACCACATTGGTCATCGGGTCAAAGGAAATGTCCCAGACCGCCTCAAGCAGCATGGTTCGCGTTTGCACCCGGCCTTTCCGGCGCAGCAGATGCTCTAGTAAAGCAAATTCACGCGGTAGCAGGTCGATCTCTTGGCCTGCGCGCGTGACCCGGCGGCTGATCAGGTCCATCGTCAGGTCGCCAGCGCGGAGGGTCGTTTCCTGCTCCATCGCCTGCGGGCGACGCGCTAGCGCATTCACCCGCGCCGACAGCTCACCAAAGGCAAAGGGCTTGACTAGATAATCATCCGCCCCGGCGTTCAGCCCGTCGATCCGATCCTCCACCGCGCCCATCGCCGTGAGCAACAACACCGGCGTGGCATTGCCCGCCCCGCGCAGGGTTTTCAGCAGCGTCAGCCCGTCCAACTCAGGCAGCATCCGGTCAAGGATCAGCACGTCATATTGCCCGGTGGTGGCCTGCACCAACCCGTCGCGGCCATCGGCCACCACATCCACCGCATGCCCCTCTTCGCGCAGGCCGCGCGCGATATAGGTGCTGGTGGTGGTATCGTCTTCGACAACAAGCAGTTTCATCGCAGTCTCATGTAGGATCACCAAAGGTTTAGGGCAAATCCGCGGCCCACGCATCCTGCGGCCTGCATTCTCACAAATTTGTATAGCCCCTGCGACGGGGCTGTAAAACCTGCGCCCCAAATAGGGGTCCAGAAACACCGAATGCACAGCAAGGAGCATCTCATGAACCAGACCCTTTCCAAGGCCCCCCGCGCCGCCGCCCTTGCGCTGAGCGCCGCCGTCGCCGCGACCCCGATGCTGGCGCTTGCGCCCACAGCCGCGCTGGCCGTCCCGGCTGGTGGCTATGCCGACTTGGTCGAGGCCGTCTCTCCCGCCGTGGTCTTTATCGAAGTGACCGCGAAACAGCAAAGCGCGCAGATCCAGCAGCAACTGCCCCCCGGCATGCCCGAAGAACTGCGCCGCCGGTTTGAACATATGCTGCCCGACCAACCCGGCGCCGAGGCGACCCCGCGCCAAGGTCTGGGGTCAGGTTTCATCATCTCCGAAGACGGTCAGATCGTGACCAACCACCACGTCGTCGCGGGTGCAGAGACGGTGACCGTGAAGCTCGCCGATGGCCGTAGCTTTGACGCCGAAGTCGTGGGCAGCGACGCGATGACCGACATCGCCCTGCTCAAAGTCAAAGCGGATGTGGATCTGCCCAAGGTGGACTTTGGCACTTCCAAAACCCTGCGCGTCGGCGATGAAGTCGTCGCTGTGGGCAACCCCTTTGGCCTTGGCGGCACCGTGACTTCGGGCATCATTTCGGCCCTGTCGCGTGACATTCAGGCCGGGCCGTTCGATGATTTCATCCAGACCGACGCGGCGATCAACCGTGGCAACTCTGGTGGGCCGCTGTTTAACAACGATGGCGAGGTCGTGGGCGTGAACACCGCGATCCTGTCGCCGGGTGGCGGCTCTGTCGGGATCGGCTTCTCGGTGCCTTCTGACCTCGTGCAGACCATCGTGGCCGATCTGGCCGATGACGGCTTGGTCGAGCGTGGCTGGCTGGGTGTGCAAATCCGGCAGATGACCCCCGAGGTTGCCAATGTGCTGGGCTACGACGAGCCGCGCGGCGCGGTGATCGAAGCGGTTTCCGAGGACAGCCCCGCCGCCAAAGCGGGCCTTAAGAAGGGTGATATCATCCTGTCCTTCGGCGACACAGAGGTGGACGACCTGCGCGACCTGACCCGCGCGGTGGCAACCACCACGCCTGAGACGGCGGCAGAGGTTGTCGTGCTGCGCAAAGGGTCTGAGCAGACCCTCGACGTGACCGTGGGCACGCTGGAACCCAAGCCGGCGTGATCCATGCCTTCCCGGCGCCCCTCATGCCGCCGGGAAACCCCAGCCCTTAACCCTCGCCGGGGCTGGGCAGCCTGCCCCGGTGGTCCTGCACTGCCGGGGCTTTTTACGCGCGCTCGTTGTCTTCGACCGGGGCGGGCGGCGCATTGTGGATGTGAAAGCGCACCAGTTCCGCGACCGAATTCGCCTCAAGCTTGCGCATCACCCGCGCGCGGTGCACCTCAACCGTTTTGATGGAGATATCCATTTCACTGCCGATCTCGCGGTTCGAGAGCCCCGCCACCACCCGTTCAAAGACCCGATGCTCTTGCGGGGTGAGCCGGGCCAGCAGCTGCGCATTCTCCACCTCGGCCTCTTCGCTCTTGCGCCGTGCGGCGTCGGACTGAAGGGCGGTGTTAATGAGGTCGAGCATGCTTTGATTGTTGAAGGGCTTTTCGATAAAATCCACCGCGCCTGCCTTCATCGCCGTCACGGCGGTAGAGACATCGCCGAAGGCCGTCATCAAGATCAGCGGCACTTTGATCCCCCGCGCATTCAGCGCTTTTTGCAGTTCCAGCCCGCTCATCCCCGGCATCCGCACATCGCTGACGAGGCAGCAGTTGCCATTGTCCTCATAGCTGTCGAGGAACGCGGCCGCCGATGCAAATGGAATCGCGCGCAGCCCGACAGACCCCAGCAACCACACCAGAGACTCCCGCACCGCGGCGTCATCATCAACGACGTAAACGATCCCGTTTTCTGACATTTTACTTTTGCACCTCCAGCGGCAGACGCACGCTCAGGCAGGCCCCCTCTGCATCGGATTTCGTCACGGCGATGGTCCCGCCATGCGACAGAACGATCGTTTCGCAAATCGCCAGCCCCACGCCAAGCCCCTTGTCCTTGGTCGAGCGGAAGGCGCTGAAGGCCGTCTGCGCAGGCATGTCCGGGGCAAATCCGCGGCCCGCATCGGCCACGTCGATCACGATCTCCTCCGCCTCGCACCGCGCAGAAACCGAGACTTCGGCATCAGGGCGGCCCGCTTCTCGGCAGGCATCAATACCGTTCTTGATCAGGTTGATCAAAAGCTGCTCAATCTCGATCCGGGCGCAGGTCAACTCGACCTCCCCACATTGATCGTCGATCTCCACGGCAACGCCGGTGGCCGAGCTTTCCGGCTGGATCAACAGTTGCACCGAGCGCAGGATATCTTCGAAGCGCACCGCATGGCGGTCGGCATCGTCACTGTGCAGATAGTTCGACATGGACCGCAGGATGGCGCTGGCCCGTTCCGATTGGCTTTGCATATTATTAAGCACGGCGATCATATCCTCTCTCTCAAGCTGGTCGTTCTTGGCCCGCAACACACAGCCTGCGGCAAAATTGTGAATAGCCGCTAAAGGCTGGTTCAATTCATGGGCGATGGCAGCGGTCATCTGGCCCAATGTCTCGCGCCGGTTGAGCAGTTGCAGCGCCGTTTCATGGCGGTGCAGCCGCTCTTCGCGCTCGACCTTTTCGGTGATGTCGGATGCGATGGTCAAAAGCCCGCCTGCGGCCACGGGGTAATCCGTCACCTCCAGCCAGCGCCCCTTGGAAGATCGCGCGCGAAAGAACTTGGCCGGGGTGTTGCGCCGATCGCGCCGCTGCTCGCTCCAGCGGACCTTGCCTTCGGCGGTCGTGGCCAGTGTGCCGGTTCGCGTGAAATGCGCGAGCAACTCATCAAAGTGCTTTCCGATGATGTCGCCGTCCATCCCGGCGTAGGTCGCCCGGTATTCCTCGTTGCAATAGACCAAGCGGTCGTTGCTGTCGAAAAGCGCCACCATGGTCGAGATGGTCTCAAAAGCCAGCGCCAGCGCCTCCCGCGCGCTTTTGCGCTCAGTCTCGGCCATGGCGATTTCGGTCATGTCGAAACAGGTGCCGCGATAGCCTGCCAATTGAGCGTGGCTGTCAAAAAAGGGTTTGCCCGACATGTCGATTTGCCGCGCCCGCCCATCCCCGAGGGGCAGAACCAACCGCAAGTCCCGGAACGGCGCCCGGGCGGCCAACCTTTGCTGAAGCTGGTCGAAATCGCCTTGATCTTGCGCCAGATCGGCCTCGGCGAGGGTCTTGCCCAGAGCGAAAATTGGGGTTTCCGCGTCGGTTTGACGGCCCCCGCCGGACAGGAAGGTGAACCGCCCATCGGCGTCCATCTCCCAGACCCAATCGGTCGCGCTTTCGGTGAAATCGCGAAACCGGGTTTCGCTTTCCACCAGATCGGTGAGGACGTTCTGCTGATCCGTAACATCTTGGATCGCGGCCAAAAGATGCACCTGACGCCCCCGGTTCAAGCGGCGAATGCAGGTGCGCGCTTCGATCTGGCGACCGTTGGCGGCCAGAAACTTTACATTCTCGACCACGTCGCGCGGGCGGCTGCCAGCCATATGCAGGTTGTTGCGGATCGTGGCGCGGCTGCGCGGCTCGACAAAGCTTTGGCCCTGCTGCCACATCTCGCGCAGGCTCTGCGCATCGCGGCCCAAGAGCGCCTCCACCTCGGGAGAGACATCAACCAGCGCGCCCTCTTGATCCCATTCCAGATAGCCCACCCCCGCCACCTCAGCCGCGAGCGCGTGTTTCGCCGCGCTGACCTCTGCGTCATGCACCGCGTCCTGCGAGGCGGAACGGTCCATTATCATCACCAGCACCCCCACCACCTGCCCCCGGTCGGACAGGGGCTGATAGATCGCCGCCCCTTGGGAGCGGGCCAGAACCGGGCGCGAGAAATCAAAACGCCATGTGACCTGCCGCCCGGCCAGCGCCTTTTCGAGGTTGTCGGACACCTCCTCCAGCAGGTCCGACGGGATAATCTGCGACAGGTGTTTGCCCACGATCTCCTCGGCGGATCTCCCAAAGGAGGCGCTATAGGCATCATTGACGAAGGCATAGGTCATATCCGGTGTCAGAAAGGCCGCCTGCACCGGCACATCGTTCAGCAAATCGGGCAGTTTCCGGCGGGTCTCATCGGAGTTGGCGCTGCCCTGAAGCTTGCGTCGGTTGCGCATCACGCGCCAAACCTGCGCCACCAGAACGGCAAATGCGGCGGTCGCAAAGACCAGCTCGATCGGGTCACTATAGGCCCCGCCGCGCGGCGCAGACGCCAGCACCACGGCGATGTACAGCGACAAAACCGCGATCGCGCCAGCCACGGCAAACCGGTTGACCGCATCGCCAACCTGCTTTGCGATCATCACGCCGGACAAGACGATTCCACACAGCGCAATCAATGTGAACGCCGCGACCAAGCTCATGCGCACCTCTACTTTCCGTTGAAACTTCGGCTTTTTCCGCCGCCATGTCTATTAGGGGAAACCCTGACAGGCGGTCATTAACCATGTCCTTGGATGGCCATACGACCGACTGAAATGATATCGTGAAAATATATCCCGAAATTTCAGGACCTTGTTTGCCCCTGTAGGGGATAACCCTGATTTGGCTGGGGCTTTGCCCAATTGGCGTCGAAATTCGGGCTCGGTACTCTGTGCCCCACCACGGAATTGGCCGTGAGATTTAAGCTCAAAATGCGGATTAACCAGTGACAAATAGTGAAACCCCAGACTCGCAACCCTTTGAGGGAACGACGAAACAGAGCAAGGCGCCAACCAAAGCCGATCTGATGGAGATCCGCAGTCTCTACGCTCAGGCCGACGCAATGGCCGAGGCTGCCGAGAAACCCGACGATGAGGATCAGCCCCACGAGGCGGCCCCGCCCCCGGCGCAGTCAAAACTGCCCGACAGGCAGAGTGATGCGGGCTGAGCGCCGGGCGCGTCACTTAGAACTGTTGGACACCACATGATCGCTGTCGATGCCGCCCAGCGAATGAAACAGGCCAGAAGTATTGCTGACGCCGAATTTCTTGAGCAGTTTCGCGCGGTACACTTCAACCGTCCGGTGCGAGATGTCGAGGTTGAGCGCAATTTGCTTGCTGGTCAGCCCCTCCGCCAGATGGCTCAGGATCTCGCGCTCGCGCCGGGTAAGCGGCAGGTAGGGCCGCTCGCCGGAGAGATCGGCAAAGCTCCAGACCGCGCGGTCGAGCGGGCGTTCGGGCGTGAAGGAATGGCCCCGCACACGGCACCAAAACAGGCTGCCATCGCGCCGTGCCATGATGCGTTCGTCCCAATAGGTGTTGGTCTTGCGCAACTGGTCCACGCCCCGGTCGCGGATGTTTACGAACTCCTCATCCGAGGGGTAGAGAATGGCGAAAAGCTGGTCGCGCAGGTCGGCGCGCGCATAGCCGAACATCTGCGCAAAGGCATTGTTGCAATCGCGGATGCAGCGGTTCTCGGTCACCACCAGCCCGATGGGCGCATGCACAAAGGCAAGCTCTGCAAAGCGCCGCGTCTCGAAGCACTCATCGGTACGTATTTCCACCATCTTGCTCCGTTTATTTCTTTTTCGGATGCTGAAAACTTAAGCTAGTCGACGGGGGGAGACGGCGCAACATGGCGCTGGCCCGTTTAGGGAGGATACCATGAAGACACGCAAATGGATCGCCGCCGTTCCATGACCAAGCTGGCCCCGGTCGCACAGGTGCGGAGGCCGCCGTTGTCGCATTTCACCGACGGCGCGGATGGCAGCACCAACCGCGCGCTGAACCTGATACAGAAAGGCGCGCGCGGATGACCTCCCCCCGTTTCCATTTCATCCCCGTCATGGGACACGAAATCCATGTCACTGAATGGGGCGAGCGCAAGAACCCTGCCTTGATGATGCTGCACGGTCTCGCCCGCACCGGGCGCGACTTTGACGAGGTGGCCGCGACCTTGTCGCAAAATTTCCACGTGCTCTGCCCCGATATGATCGGGCGGGGCCGGTCGAGCTGGGGGGCCAGCCCTGAGGCGGAGTATTCGGTCGAACATTATGCGCGCATCGCGACAGGGGTGTTGGATCACTTCCAAATCGATCACGCCGCGTGGTTTGGCACCTCTCTGGGCGGCATGATCGGGATGCACATGGCTTCGGGGCCCGAGACCGCGCGGGTCAGCGCCTTGGTCGTGAACGACATCAGCCCCGAACTGCCCGCGACGGCGGTGAACCGGATCCTCTCCTATGTGGGCAGCCTGCCAGACTTTGGCAGCTTTGCCGAAGGTGAAGCGTGGCTGCGCCAGACCTATGCCCCCTTCGGCCCCGCCGCCGATGCCTATTGGCAGCGCATGGCGCGGTCTTCGCTGCGCCGCCGGGGGGATGGACGGCTGACCCTGCATTATGATCCGCGCATCACCGTGCAGTTCACCGCCTCAGCCCATGAGCTTTCCACTTGGGACCGTTGGGACCGGACCACCACGCCCACGCATCTTTTGCGGGGCGCCCGGTCGGACCTGTTGCTGCCCGAGGCTGCAGAGCGCATGACCCAAAGCGGCCCGCGGCCCGGGATGAGTGAATTCCCCGACTGCGGCCACGCGCCCAATATGTCCAACCCCCAAGATATCGCCCTTTTGCACCGCGTTTTGGCTGAATTGCTGGGCCAATCGCCCCAAGGATAGAGGGCGTCACTTGCAAATTTGACGCTGTTGCTCAGCATTTGTCTGCATCCGGGTATTTTCCTTGCGTCAACAAACCCCCCTGCAGTCTAATACCCCAAGGGCGTATTCGGCACTAAGAAGGCCGGAGCGCAGAGGACAGAGACCGATTTGGGCAAAGCCGGCATGGAAAAAATGAGAAATGCGCTGTCTCAGCGTGCGAAACGGATTATCGTTTTGGTCGTGTTGTGCGGCGTTGTTCTGGGCTTTGGCCACCGGATCGAGACCCTGTCTTATCAGACCTACATGCAGAATCTGGAGCTTGATACCACCTTAGAGCTGATCGAAGTCCGCGAACAAATCCGCGCGGATATCTTTGACCAGATCCTGAAGCTGCGTGAGTTGGCCACGGTCATCAGCGAGAACCCCACGATCACCCAGTCCGAATTTAGCGCCCGCGCGGCAGAGTTCATGGCCGAGAACCCGGATGTGATTAACCTCGCCGTGGCCCCCGACCTCGTCGTGACAATCGTCCACCCCTATGAGGCCAATCGCGGCGTGCTGGGGCTGGACTACCGCCAAAACGCGGCGCAACTGCCCAAGGTCGAAGAGACCCTGCGGACCGGCGAAGGGTTGGTGACCGGCCCGGTTGATCTGGTGCAAGGCGGGCGCGGGCTGATCCTGCGGCATCCGATCTTTGATTCAACCAGCACCGCCGCCGCCCCGAACGAACCTTGGGGCATCCTCTCCATGGTTGTGGATTACGACGCGCTCGTCACGCAGCTGCGCATCCCCGAACTGACCGAAAAATACGATCTGGCCATCCGCGAGCTGACCCCCGAGGGAGAGATCGAACAGACGATCATCGGCGACCCCGAGTTGACTTTGATCGACCCCATCGAGCTCGACTTCAACTTTGCTTTCGGCGCTTGGCAATTGGCCGCAACCGTCAAAGGCGGCTGGCCAGAGCATCGTCCAGACTTCTGGCTGAACTGGATTTTGCGCCTGCAAGGCGCCCTAGGGGTCACCATTTTTGCCTGGTATATCATCGGCTTGGCAGAGAACCGCAAACTCGCCGAAGAACGTCTGCGCACGGGCGTCGAGGCTTTGGACCATGGTTTTGTCATGTATGACGCCAAGGGCATTTTGGTGCTTTGCAATGAAAAATACCGCGAGATCCACGACTATAGCGAGGTGGTGAAGCCCGGATCATCCTATGAAAAGATTGTCCGTGACAGCATCCGCCGTGGGATCGTGCCCGATGCCGTCGGCAAGGAAGAGGAATGGATTCGCGTTTGGCTGGAGAAACGTGAGAACGGCGCATTTGAAACCGAACAGCGCATGCCCGATGGCCGCATCATCCGCACCTCGGACCGGCGGATGGAGGACGGCAGCGTCGTGGGTTTGCGCATTGACGTGACCGATCTGAAAAAGGCGCTGCTGACCGCCGAAGACGCGAACAAGGCCAAGACCGACTTCATGGGCGTGCTGAGCCATGAGTTGCGCACACCGCTGACGGTCATCTTGGGCCATGTCCGCCTTGCGCGGCATTTCGACCGCACCCCGGCAGCGCGCGATCTTCGTACCGCTATTGAGGCTGACCCCAAGACCCGTGAAACGCTGGCGCCCAAACTGTCCGCCACGATGGGCAAACTGAGCGATATCATGCAAACGGTAGAGCGTTCGGGCAATCACCTGCTGACCCTAATCAACGAGGTGCTCGATTTTGCCAAGATCGACGCAGGCAGCCTTTCGATCGCGATGGAACCAGTGCAGATCGACGATATCGTCACCCCTACCGCCGATCAGCTACGCCCGATGATCGAAGACAAGGGGCTGGAGCTAAACGTGAAATCGGCAACCGGCGTGATGCTGGCGGATGGAAAACGCATCCAGCAGGTGTTGATCAATCTGCTAAGCAACGCGACGAAATTCTCGGACCAAGGCACCATTTCGCTGACCTGTCGCATCCGCGGGGAAGTGGTTGAATTCCGCGTTACGGATTCAGGCATCGGCATCCCGGAAAACGAGTTGGAGCGCGTCTTCGAGCCCTTCCATCAGGTCGATTCCACCGCCACCCGCCGCTTTGGCGGCACCGGGCTGGGCCTAGCGATTTCACGCGATATCGCCACTGCCCATGGCGGCAGCCTTGTCGCCACCAGCATCATGGGCAAGGGCAGCAGCTTTTTGCTGACCCTGCCCCTGCGCCCCGCCATCGCTGTCGCCGCCGCCGAAGCGCGCGAGGCCGAGGTCGCCTAGACACCCGATCCTGTCACCCGCCATCGCCCTCGCCGGTGGCACCCGTGGCGGCTGGCCCCTTCAACGCACGGGCAGCCGCTCCACCACCTGCTCTTGCTCGCCCAACCCTTGGACGCTTAGCCGAACCCGGTCGCCGGGGCTAAGGTAGCGTGGCGGTTTGAACCCCATGCCCACGCCCGGTGGGGTGCCCGTGCAGATCAGATCGCCGGGCTCTAGCTGGATGAATTCGGACATGTAGGAAACGATCGTCGCCACATCAAAAACCATCTTCTCGGTCGTGCCGTTTTGCAGACGTTCGCCATTGATCTCGGCCCAGAGCGACAGTTTGCCGGGATCGCCCACCTCATCGCCCGTCACCAAAACCGGCCCTGTGGGGCAAAAGTTGGGAAAGCTCTTCCCCTTGACCCATTGCCCGCCCCGTTCGGCCTGCCAAGCGCGTTCCGACACGTCATTGACGACGCAATAGCCCAGCACATGGTCCAGCGCTTGATCACGGCTGACGTTCAATGCGGTATGTCCGATCACCACGCCCAACTCGACCTCCCAGTCGAGTTTGCTCATCTCTTTGGAGTAAAGGAGCGGATCATTCGGCCCGCAATAGGTGCGGCTGGCCTTGGTGAACAGGATCGGCTCGGTCGGCACGTCCATGCCCGATTCCGCCGCATGGTCGGAATAGTTCAACCCCACGCCCCAAATGTTGCGCGGCTGGCTGACCGGTGCAGCGATACGCTGGCCTTGGGTTTCGACCAGCGGCAGACCTTCCAGATCGACGCCATCCAATATCTTGCGCAATGTCGGAATGGTCTCGGGCGTGAAGTCTGGCACAAGGCTGCTCACATCCCGCGCCTGCCCTGCCGCATCCAGCACCACCGGCGTTTTTGCCCCGTCACGCGCCCCGTATCGCATCAATCGCATGGTCAACTCTCCCCTTTGGCGACCCTCGTTGGCGGTACCATAGCCATAGAAACGGCGATGACCACCGCTTTGCAAAGGTCACCGGTTTCTGCCCTCTTGAGGCAGGAGTTGCCGCGCTTGGCCGCCCTCTCCCGTCCGACACTCCACAATTATCTGCATTAGCGGGGCGAAAAGCCCCATTCTTGCCCCAATTTACCCGCTGCGGCATTGGCAGCAGAGCGTGAGGGGGATACCTTGGGTCAAACATCTGCCTTCTCGCCAAGTCAGGTGCAAAGACTACGACAGAGGCAATGATGAACGACTTTTACAACGCTTTGGCGGATTTCGATGATCCGCTGCGGCAACTCTATATGCTTGCTGTCGAGCCTGATCTTTCCGTCGAAGACAAAATCGCCAAGCTCTTGCAACTGGGCACAGAGGCGCTTGGTCTTGAACTCGGCATCGTCTCTCGCGTGGATCATCCGGTTTACGAATGTGTCTATGTCCACGGCCCTGACTGGGCGCCTGCCCCCGGCAGCACCTTTGACATCAATGGCACCTATTGCCTGCACACACTTGCCAATGCCGATGTGACCTCTTTCTACCACGCCGGTCAGCAAGAGATTTCGACCCATCCGTGTTATGAGAATTTCGGTCTGGAAAGCTATATCGGGGCGCCGCTGAAAACCGGGGACACGCTGTTTGGGACGTTGAACTTTTCCAGCACCGCCCCGCGCCCGGCCCCGTTCAGCAAGGCGCAGATCCAATTCGTCCAATTCCTCGCCCGGTGGCTGAGCAGCGAACTGTCCCTGCAATCCGAACGCCGCGCGCTGCGCGAACAGCGCGGGCTGCTCAAGGCAATGGTGGATGCCGTGCCCGAGGCCATCATCATGGCCGACCCCAACCGCCGTGTGGCGCTGGTGAACCCGGCGGTCGAAACCCTGTTCGGCTATGCCCCCGACGCGCTTTTGGGGCGGCAGACGGCCGTTCTCTATGAGACCCTCGGCAGCTATGAGCGCATGGGCGAAGAGCTGACAAATGCCAGCACGGCCAGCACGCAGGGCGCGTTTTCCGTTGCCTGCCGTCGCGCCGATGGCTCGACCTTCGAAGGCCAAGTCGCCACCGCCAAGGTCGAGACCGATCGCGGCGAGCATCTGGGCTATCTTGGCGTGGTGCGCGATGTCAGCGAACAGCGCGAATTTGAGCGCGCCAAGGATCAGCTTATCGCCACGGTCAGCCACGAGATGAAGACACCGCTGACCGCGCTTACCGGGGCGCTGCGCTTGCTTGAGGTCAGCCCCGGCGACCTGCCGCCGCAAAAGCGCAAACTGCTGGAACTTGCGCTGCGCAACGCGCGGGCTATCGATCAGATGGTGGGGGATATTCTGGATGTAGAGACCCTGCGCAGACCGGATCAATCGGGATTTTCTGAGCGCCCCTTGGCGCCATTGTTGGCCCAAGCCTCAGAGACCTTGGTCGCCTACGCCAAAGAGCGCGGTGTCGGTTTGGAAATGACCCCGTCCGAGGCCCCCGCCCCGCTTTTGCGGCTGCACGAGGGGCGGCTCATGCGGCTGTTGTCAAACCTGTTGTCCAACGCGATCAAAGCCTCTGACGAAGGGGGCACGGTCCAGCTTGGCCTGTCGGAGGATGGCACCGGGTTTTGGGTCAAGGACCACGGCAGCGGCTTGCCGTTGGAGCTGCAGCCGGTCCTGTTCGACCGGTTTTCCCGCGGGTCCAGCTACCGCGTCGAAGAAGGGCATGGGCTGGGCATGAGCATCGTCAAAGCCATCGTGGATCAGCACCTCGGCGAGATCCGTTTTGAAACAGCCGAGGGTGAGGGCACGACCTTTTTCGTGGACTTCCCCACTCTCAAAGGGCGGCCCGATGCGGTGGCCGTCTCCTGACGGCACATCCCAAGATCCCCCGACGCTAGACCAAGAGAGCCCGGAGCGCGTGCCCTGTGCGGTCGATCCCCGCGGGGGTGCTGACCACCGCCGCCAGTTGCGCACCACATCGGCAGCGTCGATATGATCGGTCAAAACCACCGCAGGTCCGCCCCGCGCTGCTCCGGATCAGTCGGGCTGGCAAGGCCAGCGCCACGCCCTCATCCCAATGGGCGATGATATTTTCCGCCTCTAGCCAGTGACCGGATCGGCACGATGTTAAACGTGAAACCAAAAGGTTTCGACAGACCGCTGAGCAGAAAGTGCAACGAAGGAAAGCCGTCTTCGGTGTAGGGTTGGCGCAATCAGCTGACCGAAGATGACATCGCGCCCTTTACCCGCGCGGTCGACCAACCCGAGCGCACATCGGACGCGGGGGAGAGCGAAAGCACTATGTTTGGCAGGAAAGGACAGTTTCCTGCGCCCGAAGGCCCGCGCCGGGCTAACCCGCCTCGCGTTTTGCCACCGTGCAAAGCCAATCGCGCACGATGATCGCAGCACTTGAAACCCCTTGGCGCGGAGAAAGCAGATAGAAATCCTGCCCGCCCTCCATCACATGATGCACGGGGCAAACCAACCGCCCCGCCTCAAGATCGCGCTGGACCAAAAAGCGGCTCGCCAGCGCCACCCCCTGCCCGGCGAGAGCGGCATCCAGACTGAGCGTTGTTTGGTTAAACCGAAGCCGCCGCGCTGGTTTTACGGCGCTGCCAAATGCTTCTTCCGCATAGCGCGGCCAAAGATCATGCGTGTCGTGGAGCAGGGTCAGTTGCTCCAGTGCCGCCGCATCCAGCGGCGTGCCGTCAGCCGTCAAACTGGGCGAGCAGACCGCCACAACCTCCTGCGCGAACAGCAGATCAGCCCGCAGACTGGCCCCGAAAGGCGGACGCGCCTGACGCACGGCAAGGTCGATCCCATCCGCATGAAAGCTCGCCACCCGCTCCGTCGCCGTGATGCGCAGGTCGATGCCGGGATGGGCTTCGGTGAAGTCTGACAAGCGGGGGATCAGCCATTTCGACGCAAAAGTCGGTGTCACGCTGACCGTCACCCGCGCGGGCGCGCTGCGCAGGGCATCCGTCGCCTCGCTCAACTGCTCAAAAGCCCGCGATACAGAGGCATGATAGGCCCGCCCTTCGTCGGTAAAGGCAAGGCCGCGCGGTTCGCGTAGAAACAGGCGCAGCCCCAGATGATCCTCCAGCCCGCGCACCTGCTGGGCGACCGCCCCTTGGGTGACGCCCAGTTCATCGGCAGCCGCGCGGAAGTTCATATGACGCCCCGCCGCGGCAAAGGCGCGAAGTCCGTTCAGGGGCGGCAGTGGAAAGTCTGGAGGCACGATAGAATTCCTACAGTCATACGACAATGCATCTGGCTGGCCAGCACAGCCTACCATGCCTAATTAAAAGACCATAGCACCGCAGCGCAATCGCTGCACAGCATATGGAGTATATCCGATGGCAACAGAAAAAGTAGCCCTGATCACCGCAGGCGGCAGCGGCATGGGCGCGGGGGCGGCCCGCAAACTGGCCGCTGATGGCTTTAAGGTCGGCGTGCTTTCCTCCTCCGGCAAGGGAGAGGCGCTTGGCACCGAATTGGGCGGCTTTGGCATCACCGGTTCGAACCAATCGCAAGAGGCGCTGGCCCAGTTGGTAGATGGCGCGATGGACCGCTGGGGCCGCGTTGATGTGCTGGTGAACTCCGCCGGACACGGGCCGAAAGGCGACATCCTAGAGATGACCGACGAAGACTGGCACGGCGGGCTGGATGTCTACCTGATGAACGTGATCCGCCCCACCCGTCTGGTGACACGAATCATGGCGGCGCAGGGCGGCGGCGCGATCATCAATATCTCGACATTTGCCACCTTTGAGCCGGACTCGCTTTTTCCCACCTCAGGCGTCTTCCGGGCCGGGCTCGCGGGTTTCACCAAGCTCTACGCAGATCAATACGCGGGCCAAAACATCCGCATGAACAACGTCCTGCCGGGCTTTATCGACAGCCTGCCCGAGACTGAAGACCGCCGCGCGCGCATCCCCATGGGGCGCTATGGCACCGAGGCTGAAGTGTCTTCGCTGATCGGCTGGCTCGCCTCCGAAGGCGGCGCCTATGTCACCGGGCAGAACTGGCGCATCGACGGCGGGCTGACCCGTGGCGTCTGAGGCGATCGCGCGCGCGGCCCCTGCGCAGCTGGCGTTCTGGGTCAAATGGGTGGCTTCGGTGATCCAGATCCTTGGCTATGCCGCCACCGGCTTTGGCTGGACGCCTTGGAACCTCTACCTCTTTGTGGTGGGGGTTCTGGGCTGGCTGATCGTCGGGGTGCTTTGGAATGATCGGGCGATAACGCTGGTCCATCTCGTTGCCATGGCCGCGATGCTGGCAGGCACGGCGAGCCAGTAGCGGGTAGGCAATCCACGGGTTTTGATCCGGGCCGCCTTATGGAACGCCCTTGCGGATTGCCCACACCCTCGGAATAGTGCGGAGAAGCGTGCAATTTGAGGCGGCCATGACTGACATACCAAAACATCCCATGCGCCGCCTGCTGACAAGCTTCGCCATCTGGTTTTTGGTGGTGACCTTCGTGGTGCTGATTTATGCCAAAGGAGACGACCCCATGCCGCTGAGCGTCCTCAGCCGTCTTGGGATTGCCGCCGCCATCGTTGCCTTTGTGAACATTCCGCTGATCCGCAAGATCGGCCATATCTACCTGCACACGACACCCGATGACGGTGATCTCGACGACTAGCCACTCTGTCGCCGCCTGCCTTGCACCCTGCGGAAATCGACCCATATCTCCTTTACAACGGACAACCGCGAGAGACCAACATGGGCTATGTAAAGACAGCGATGCTGATGGCGGCGATGACCGCGCTTTTCATGGGGGTTGGCTACCTGATCGGCGGATCGGGTGGCGCGCTGATCGCGCTCGTGGTGGCGGCGGGGATGAACGCCTTTACGTGGTGGAACTCCGACCGCATGGTGCTCAAGATGCACAACGCGCAGCCGGTTTCCCCCAATGACCGCACCGGGCTTTACGCCCTCACGGCCGAGCTTGCGCGGAACGCGGGCCTGCCCGAACCGAAGGTCTATCTGATCGACACGCCGCAACCCAACGCCTTTGCCACCGGGCGCAACCCGGCCAATGCTGCCGTGGCGGTAACAAAAGGGCTGATGCAAAGCCTCAGCCGCGAGGAACTCGCTGGTGTTATCGCGCATGAACTCGCGCATATCCGCAACCATGACACGGCGATCATGACCGTGACCGCGACTTTCGCCGGGGCGATTTCTATGCTGGCGAACTTTGCGTTGTTCTTCGGCGGCGCGCGTGAGCGAATGGGCATGATCGGCACGCTGATGATGATGTTCCTCGCCCCCATGGCCGCCGCATTGGTGCAGATGGCGATCAGCCGGACGCGGGAATATGCGGCGGACAAAGCCGGGGCAGAGATCTGCGGCCACCCGCTCTGGCTGGCCTCAGCGCTTGAGAAAATCGCGATGGGCGCCGCGCGGATCGACAATCACGCCGCCGAGCGGAACCCGGCCACGGCGCATATGTTCATCATCAACCCGCTGCACGCGCATAAACATGACAGCCTCTTTGCCACACACCCGGCGACGGAAAACCGCATCGCAGCCCTGCGTGCGATGACGCCCACGGCGGCCCCGGTGCGGGCCGAGAGCGCCCGCCCCACCACCAGCAGCCGTATCCCCAAGGCTGGCAGGCGGGGTGACGCTGGGCCGTGGCGCTAAGCCGCGCTCAGCCCCGCCGCCAGTAAGCTGTGCAAATCTGGCGTGTCTTGTCCATGCCGAGGGTGGTTTTGAAATGCCCCCGCAACTGCTGGGCGTTCTGGAACTCTCCGGCGAAAAAGGCATAGCCCAAACCGTCATCCGTCAGCGCCTGCGCATGGCCAAGCACCTCGGCTTCGAACGCGGCGGGCGGCAGCGCATGGACGCGCAGCTTGGTCTTGGGCAGGTAGTCCCGATAGGACACGCCGCGCGGCAGGGCGGCCACCACATCGCCCACCGCATCCTCTGGCAGGCGCGCCAAAAGCTGCGCCACAGCGGGCAGCCCCGTGCCATCTGCGGCCAGAAAATAGGAGGAGGCTTCGGGCAAGGCGCTGATGCCCACCGGCCCCATCGCCCCGATCCGTTGCCCGGCATGGGCGTTCTGCGCCCATTGCGAGATCAGGCCCGATCCATGGCGCACCACGTCGATATCGACCTCCTCGCGCGCGGCGCGGATGTTCTTGAGCGTCACATAGCGCGCGTGCAACTCATCCGCGCCCTTTGGCCAGACCGGCGCACCGTTGGCACCCATCACAGGCCACACCGGTGCGCGGCTGAGATCGCGCGGCAGGATCAACCGCAGATGCAGCCCCTGCGCGGCGAGTTCGGCAATGTCAGGGTAATGCAGGGTGACGCGCTGCATCCCCTCGAACAGTATTTCACTGTTCAGCACAGTCAGCAGGCGAAAGTTCTGCGGCGTGGCACCGGCCTCTTGCGTGATGCCCTGCCAGCGGATGCGATCGGCCAGCGCGGGATCAAACTCTGCCACGTGATGCACCATGCCCTCTTTCGAGAATTGCATGGCGTTTTCGCCGGGTGCTTGAAGGCTGACTTCCAGCCCCCCCGCGCAGAGATCGAACTCCACCCGGTAGCCGTCTTGCTCAAACACATGACCGGTCGCCCCTTTGGCGCGAAACGCCATGCCGTGGTCATCAACAAGATGCGACAGGATCCGCGAGAGCATCTCCTGCGGCGCGTCCATCGGGATGGTAGTCTTGGCTTTGGCGATGGTCATCTGGGGCTCCTCCCGGTCAAAGAAAAGCGCGGCACACGAGGGTGGTGCCGCGCTTTAGGCTCACCAGCTATGGGCCAGCTTCAAGGTGACTTCACGACCGGGGCTGTAGAAGTCAGCGTAGAAACCGCCGTAGGAGGTGTGCTTTTCGTCGAACAGGTTGGTGACATTGGCCGACAGGGTGGTCTGCTCGGACAGGTCATAGCTTACGGCGGCATCCACCACGACAAAGCTGCCCGTCTCGCCTGTGGCGTTGCTGTCGCTGTAGTAATAGCCGCTGTTGAACCGCGCGCCCAACCCAACCGTCAGATCACCACGGCCAAGGTTTTCCCATGTACGGCTGGCCCAGATCGAGGCGACATTTTCAGGCACCAGACCGGGGCGGTTGCCAACGTTGCCGGAGGTGCCGTTCTCTTTGATCTCGGCATCCAGATAGCTGTAGGCGGCGGTGAGGGTATAGGCACCCATCTCGGCTTTGGCTTCCAAATCGATGCCGCGGACACCGATTTCACCGATGGTTTCCGGCTGGTTGGTCGCCGGATTGGTGCGGGTGATGTTGCTTTTCGACAGGTCATAGACCGAGGCCGTCAGCAGCGCATTGGTGCCCATGGGCTGCCATTTGGTACCCAGCTCAAACTGCTCGCCCTCTTCCGGCTCGACGCCAAAGCCTGCGGGCACGACCGACTGCGCGTAGTTCCCAAAAACCGAAACGTTCGGCTTGATCTTATAGGTCAGGCCCACGCGGCCTGTCGTCTCGCTGATGTCGTTGGTCTGCACCGTACCGGCAAGGTTGTTGGTTTCGGTTACGTCGATCCAGTCGTGACGCAGCCCGAAGGAGGCGATGAAACGTTCGTTCCAGTTCAGCTCTTGCTGAAAGTAAAGCGCCTTGCCTTCCGTCTCTGTATCGAGATCGGCAAAAATCGGAACGCTGGTGGGACGGCCTGTGTAGCTTGGGTTGTCGCGGTCAACCGACGGCGCCGCGCCATAAAAGCGTTGATCGGTCTCGTCGGACCACGAGAATTCGACCCCCGCCGTGGTGGTGCTGGCTGCACTGCCAAGGAAGCCCTCATAGGTCAGATGCAGGTCGGAGATCATGTTCTCGCTCGTGCCGTCGCTGGCAAAGTACGCGCGGTCCACCATGCTGTCATTCGGGGTATAGTCGCTGACATAGGCATAGCCGAAGTCATCCGCGCCGTCGCTGTAGCGCAGGGTGCCGCCAAAGCTCAGCCCGTTGCCGAAGTCATGCGCGCCCAGAACGGAAACGGTGGTCCGTTCGGTGCCGCGGTAGTTATAGTCCGGCTCGCCGTAGAACACGTCGCTGCGGTCAAAATCGCCGCCCGCCGGGAAACCACCGCTGCCGGGCACGGAGTCGCGGTCAAGGTGATCGACGATCACGGTCAGCTCAGAGGCATCGGAGGGACGCCATGTGAGGCCACCCATCGCGAAGATCTCGTCATTCTCGGAATAGGGGTACTCAAGCTCGCCATTGCGCAGCAGGCCGGTGAAACGGTAGCTGAGCGTGCCTTCTTCATCCAGCGTGTCGCCGAAATCTACGCCGGTTTCCAAGCTGCCATAGGAATCCACCGAGGTGTAGACACTGCCAAAGCGTTCGTCGCGCGGGCGTTTGGTGACATAGTTGACCGAGCCGCCGGGGTCGGACAGGCCAAAGGTCGAAGACGATGCGCCCCGGATGACTTCCACACGCTCAAAAGCAAAGGGCTCTTCGCGGATGGCCCCAAAGTTCGGGCCCAATGTCAGCCCATCTCGGTAGGTATAGGCCTCGAACCCGCGCAGAATGAAATAGTCGAACCGGTCGTCCGCGCCATAGCTGTCGGTGCTGGCGCCGGCGGTGTAGTTCAACACCTGCTCCACGCTATCCGCGCCGCGCGCTTCGATCTCGCGGCTGGTGATAACAGAGACGCTGGCCGGGATATCAATGATCTCTCCCGACAGTTTGCCGCCGCTGCTAAGTTCGCTGGCGACCACGGTTTCGGCATCCGCCGCGCCTGAGGTTTGCGCGCTGGTCTCTAGGATCACGTCGTCCAACTGGTAGGTCTCTTGCGCGGAAACTGCGCCCGGCACCAGCGCCGTACAGCATAAAAGCGCCGTCTTGAGAGAGCCGCGCCCTAGTTGCAGGGGAATGAATTTAAAAGAGGACATGGCGGTCTCCGTAATAACCTAGTGAATCAGTCGGGATTTTCTTACCCCTATGATACGGAGGGCGCCAGAGTCAATCTGACTAATTTAGTAAGTTATTTTAAGCTGCGACTTCTTTGCGTGATTGCCCGATTTTATGGCGCCCGATCGGCACCATGCAGGGGGTCTGCGAAACGGGGTCGCTGACAATACGGCACGACAGGCCGAAGACGGCTTTCACCAGGTCCTCTGTCAGGACCTCAGCGGGCGGCCCCTCCGCGCGGATGCCGCCATCGCCAACGGCGATCAGGTGGTCGGCATAGCGCGCGGCGAGGTTGAGATCATGCAGTACCATGACGATCGTCGTGCCCTGCGCGGTGTTGAGATCGACAAGCAGGTCCAGCACCTCGACCTGATGCGCGACGTCCAAAAAGGTTGTTGGCTCATCCAGCAACAACAGGTCGGTCTCTTGCGCCAAGGCCATGGCGATCCACACCCGCTGGCGTTGACCGCCCGACAGGGTATCAAGATCGCGCTCGGCCAGCTCTTCGGTACCGGTCGCCGCAAGCGCGCGGGCAACAGCGCGGTCATCCTCTGCCGACCAGCGCGAGAACAGCCCCTGATGCGGATGCCGCCCGCGCCCGACAAGGTCGGCCACGGCGATCCCCTCGGGCGCGATCGGCGATTGCGGCAACAACCCCATAACCTGCGCCAGCTTGCGCGATTTCATCTGATGCACCGACTGTCCATCGAGCAGGACCGCGCCGGATTTTGGCTGCAAAATCCGCGCCAGCGTCCGCAACAGGGTCGACTTCCCCGAGGCATTGCCGCCCACGATGGCGGTGATCTTGCCCGCAGGCAGGGTGAGAGAGACATCCTCCAAAATCACGCGCTTTTCATAGCCCGCGCCCAGATTGCGCGTTTCAAGACGGTGGTCGTGGGTCATAGCGTGCCCCCATTTCTATTGGCGCGGACGATGAGATACAAAAGGAAGGGCGCGCCGACCGCCCCGGTGACGACGCCAACAGGCAAGCGCGCGGGCAAGAGGAACTGCCCCACAAAATCGCCCGCGATGACCAGCACCGCGCCCACCAGTCCGGCCGCCAGAAGCAATCCGCGCGACCCCGGCAAGAGCCGCGCTGCAATGGGCCCCGCAAGGAAGGCGACAAAGGCAATCGGCCCGGTCGCAGCCGTCGCGATGGCCACAAGGCCGACGGCGGCCAGTGTCACCCGCAGCCGCGTGGCATCGGCCCGCACGCCAAGGGCTTCGGCAGTGTCATCGCCAAGGCGCAGCACCTCCAAATCGCGGGCGGTAACGGCCAGCAGCCCTCCGAATACCAACAGCGCCCCGGCCACGGGCAACGCTTGAACAAGCTGCATACCGTTGAGGCTGCCGGTCAGCCAGCGCATCGCCTCGGCCCGGTCCCATGCGGGCGCTTCGAGCAAGACATAGGCTGTCACACTATCGAGCATGGCCGAGACGCCTATGCCAATCAGGATCAACCGCGCCCCCGCAGCACCGCGGCGCGAGGACAGCGCCCAGATCAGCGCCGCGACCCCAAGCCCCGCCGCCACCGCGACGAGCGACACCAACCACCCATCGAGGGCCAGAATAACGATGGCAAAGACCGCCGCCGCCCCCGCACTTGCGCTGATGCCGATGATGTCGGGGCTGGCCAGTGGATTGCGCAGCATGATCTGAAACGCCACCCCGCCCAAGCCAAAGCTGGCCCCAGCGAACAGCCCCATGACCGCGCGCGGCAAACGCAACTCGGTCACCACGAAAGCGGCATTCGCCTCCGGCGCACCGGTCAGCGCGGCCCAAACATCGCCCGGCGGCACGCAGCCCCGTCCGCAGCTGAGCGTCAGCAGCATCAGGCCAAGCACAAGCGCAGCCAGAAAGCCCAGCACCTGAAGGCGGCGCGCGGCCACGGGGCGGGTGCTGCGCGGGGCGGCGAGGGTCACATCGCTCATAGCCCACGCATCCTGTGATTGCGCACCGTCCAGATAAAGAAGGGCGCGCCGACAAAGGCGGTGACGATGCCCACGTCCAACTCATTCGGGCGCGCGATGACCCGGCCCAGCACGTCCGACAGCCCCAGCATGGAGGCCCCCGCCAAGGCCGAGAGCGGCAACACCAGCTTGTAATCAACGCCCGCGATCATCCGGCACAGATGCGGCACCACCAGCCCGACAAAACCAATCGGACCGCAAAGCGCCGTCGCCGTGCCGCAGAGGATCACCGCCCCCGCCGCGGCCATGACCCGCCCCAAGGCAACGCTCTGGCCAAGGCCGGTGGCCAGTTCTTCGCCCAAGGCCAATGCGTTGAGAACCCGGGCTGAGGCGAGGCTCAGCGCCAGCCCGACCAGCGCGAAGGGCATGGCGGGCAAAAGCGTCTCAAAGCTCGCGCCGCCGATGCCGCCCACCTGCCAAGATTGCACAGAGCCTGCGATATCATTGCGCGGCAAGACCACCGCGATGATGAAGGCCGACACCGCCACAGATGTTGCCGTGCCAGCAAGGGTCAGCTTCAGCGGTGTCGCCCCGCCCTGCCCGGCGGAGCCGATCAGATAGACGAAAATCGCGGTCACCCCCGCCCCGGCGACGCCGAGCCACAGAAAACTCTGCGCGCCGCTGATGTCGAACCAAGCGATGCCTACCACGACGAAAAGCGCCGCGCCCGCATTGACGCCCAGAATACCCGGATCGGCCAGCGGGTTGCGGCTGATGCCCTGCATCACCGCCCCCGCAAGGCCAAGCGCTGCGCCCGCCAAAACGGCCAGCGCCGTGCGCGGCATCCGCACCGCGACCGCCGCAGCGCCGATGGACTCGATCCGGCCAGTCATGCCCGCCCAGATCTCGGCCCAAGGCACCGAACGCGCGCCCACGGTCAGCGACAGGCCGGTCATCAGCAACAGCAGGCCCAGCAAAAGCGCGAGACCGGCCAGCCGTTGGGGGCGCTGCACCTGCATTATTCGCCGCGTGTGGCGGCCGCGCTCAGCCGTGCGAGGTAATCGTCGAGCACATAGTCGATCGACAGCGGCGTTGGGTTCGCGGCGGTGCCCATCGGGTCATTCGCCAAAAGCACGACCGAGCCACGGGCGACGGCGGGGAAACGCGCGATCAGCGGGTTCTTGGCCAGTTCGTCCAACCGCGCCTGATCACCATAGGTGACCACAACATCCACGTCTTCGAACAGATCGATCCGCTCTGCGCTGACCCGGCCCGAGTATTTACCAGCCTCGCTGGCCTCGCGCACCGCTTGGGGCGTCGCCATCCCGATGTCGGTCAGGAACTGCACCCGTTGGTCGGCGGCGGCGTAGAAACCGATGGTGCTGAGGTCGCGCGGATCGAGGTGAGTGACGAACATCCCAGTCTTGCCGGCCAGTTCGGGATGCTCTTCGCGGGCGGAGGCGATACGCTCTTCGATCTCGGCGACCATCGCGTCACCTTCTTCGGCCATGCCAAGGCCCGCCGCGTTTTGGCGGATCATCTCGCGCCATGTCGTCGTCCATGCGGCTTCGGGATAGGCGATGACCGGCGCGATGCGGCTGAGCGTCTCATAATCCGACTGCGACAGACCGGAATAGGCGGCAAGGATCACATCGGGCTGGGTGCTGGCCACGGCTTCGAAATCAATGCCATCGCCCTCGTCAAAGAGTGTGGGCACCTCTGCGTCCAATTCATCAAGCTTTTCGATCACCCAGGGCAACAGCCCATCGCCATCGTCGTCCCCCCAAGAGGCGCGTGCAAAGCCGACGGGCACGATCCCGAGCGCCAAGGGCACCTCGTGATTGGCCCAGCCGACCGACGCCACCCGTTCGGGGCGCTCTTCGATGGTGGTTTCGCCAAAGGCGTGTTCAACGGTGACGGGAAAGTCCTGCGCCGAGGCGGCAGTCGCGCCAAAGGCCAAGCAAATGAATGACAATGTTCTGAGCACTGCGGCCCCCTTAATCCGATTCTTTTAGTAAACTATTGTCTGTTATGCCGCAGCGGGCGCGGATGCAACAGGGCAGTTCATCGGATCATGGGGTTGGGCCGTACCAAAGCGAAGGTGCGCGCGGTCGGCCCAGATGCCGCTGCGACAAGCGTTATATTGACGGGTAGGTGAAACAGCCCCGCCAGACCGCCCGTATGCGCCCCCGGTTTTCCCCGAGGGGAGGGACAGGAAAACCGGTGGGGCGCATCGCTGCAAGTCTATCGAGGAGCCACTCCCTGGGGTAGGGGAACGGGCAGCAGCTCCCGAGAAGGCCCGTGTCGTGAAGCATATTCTCAGGCGAAACGGTCGAAATGAACCGGTTGCCAGCTTGGGACGCGGTCATTGTTCTGGTCAATGACGCCTTCGTGCAGACCCGTCTATCGGCGGGTATATCTAACTATAGATCGCGCTTTACATCGCTGCATCTGGGCGGGGGTATAAACGGGCTAGTCTTAAGGATAGGTTGCCGCCCCCCCCCCGGTCAGACACGCCCCGTTACAGACCGACCTGCGCCTTCATTGCCGCCAGCGTCGCGTCCCAAGTTTCGGGCAAAGCCTTTGACAGCCCGCGCGCTTCGTCGTCTTTGCCGGTCTTGCAGGCGGTCTCGATCTCTTTGAGCAGGCCGTGCAGCCGGTCCGCCCCAAGCATGCCGCACATCCCGGCCATGGCATGGGCCTGCGCCTGCAAATCGGGCAAGCCATCGGCGGCCATCAATGCGGGCAGGTCATCCGCGCCCTGATGGCCAAGCTTATCCACCCGCTCACGCAGTTTCTCCACGCCCAATAGGTCGATCAGGTCCGCGATCTGTTGTTCGTTCAACAAAGGCCGTTTCGCGGATTTCGCCTGCACCGATGTCTGCGCGCTGGCCAAACGCTCTGGCAGGGCCTGTTCCGGCATCACCTCACGCCCCGAAAGCTCGCGCAGCTTTGCACGCAGCACTTTCATATCCAGCGGCTTTTGCAAAAACCCCGACATCCCGACCGCGCTGAACTCCGCGCGTTCTTTCGGCAAGGCGTGGGCGGTCACGGCGATGATTGGCGTTTCGCGGTTGGGGCCTTCGCCGGAAAGAATCGCCTTGGTCGCCTGAATGCCATTCACCTCAGGCATGGAGATATCCATGAGGATCGCATCAAAGGGCGCGCCTTCGGCAAGCTCAATCGCCGCGCGCCCACCGGTGGCAAGGGTGACATCATGGCCGATCTTCTCAAGCATTGCCATGATTAGCTCGCGGTTGATCTCATTGTCGTCCACCAGCAGAAGGTTGAGCCGCTTTGCCGGTAACGCCTCGACGCGCTTTTTCTGTGGGTCGGGGGCGGCGTCGCAGTCGACCTCTGCCAGATCGGCAAGCTTCACCGGCAAGCGCAGCGTGAAACATGCCCCCTCTCCCACGGTCGAGTCGCAGGTAATCTCGCCGCCCAACCGTTTGACCAAACGACGCACGATCCCAAGCCCCAAACCGGTGCCCCCGGTGCGCCGCTCATAGCGGCTGTCGAGCGAAACGAAGTCTTCGAAGATACGGTCGATATCCCCCGCCGGAATGCCGGGTCCGTCATCCTCGACCTCAAGGTGGAACTCCTCCCCTTCTGAGCCAGATTTGGCGAACCACCCGCGCAATGTCACATCACCGCCGGGGCTAAACTTGATCGCGTTGCTCAGAAGGTTGACCAAAATCTGCTGGATCGCCCGTGGGTCCGTCACGATGGCCTTGTCGTCCAACTGCGTCAAATCTAGGTGCAGCCGCGTGCCCCCGGCCTCGGCCAGAGGGTCCATCGTGTTGATGATTCCCGCCATCAGCACCGTCATGTCACAGGTCTGACGCACCTGTTCATAGGTGCCAGCCTCACTGCGCTCGATGGCCAGCACGTCATTGATATGGCCCAACAAAATCTCACCCGAGGTCATCGCCGCATCGAGATAGCGCTTTTGCTCATCGTCAAGCCGGTCATCTTGCAGCAGTTGCAGGGCCGAGATCACACCATTGAGCGGCGTGCGCATCTCGTGGCTCATCATGGCGAAGAACCGAGATTTTTCCTGATAGGCGTCAAGCGCTTCATCCCGCGCGGCAATGATCTCGGCCTCGCGGAGGCGTTTTTCGGTGATGTCCCGGATATAAGCGATGAACAGCGCCCCCTGCCCCATGGGCGATTGCGACACGGACATCTCGACCGGGAAAATGCGCCCGGTTTGGTCGATCATTTCAAACTCGCGGCGGCCCTTATCGGCGACCTCCGTCTCTCCAGTCTGGCGGAATTTCTCAAGCCGTTCGCGGTGCACGCTGCGGTCGGCGGGCGGGATCAACAGGCTGATATAGTCCCTGCCCTTTGCGGCCTCATGGGTGATTCCGAATATCTCTTCGGCGGAGCCGTTGAAATCTTCGATCTCGCCGTGGTCGTTGATAACGACGATGGCGTCGAGCGAAGCTTGAAGGGTGGTGGCAAGGCGCAGGTGGTTTTCTTCAACCAATTGCGAGGTGCGGTTCAACCGGCTGGCCTGCCGCGACAGGCGGTAGACCGCGCCGACCAAGGCAAGGGTGACGATCAACACGATCGCCGCCATCACTTCGATCAGTCGCACGATCTCATGGCGTTCGTTTTGGGACATCTCGCTGGCGATTGCGATGGAGGCGAGGGCAATCTCGCGGGGCACGTCTTCGATGCTGCGCAACATGGCGTCGATATCGTCCAATGCCGCGATCAGTTCGGCATCAGAGCCGTCGATCGCAGGCAGGAACCCATCCAGCGAGGCCCGCAACTCGCGGATTTTCGGCTTGGCCTTTGCGTTGTTGCGCACCCGTTCGGCCAGCAGAACGCGGCTATAGAAGATGTCGAACCTTTCGCGGAACTCGTCCAGCGCCTCGGGCGTGGCGGATTTTGCCTGCGCCAGGGCGCGGTCGGTCTTGAGGAATTCGATCTCGATCTGCGTAAAGACCCATTCGGCATGGTCCTGCTGCGCACTGTCGAGCGCCTGAATCCGGTCCCAGACGTTATAGGCCAGATAGGCGGCGATGCTCATCCCCGCCACGAGGATAAGCATCAGTACCTGTCGGCTTCTGGCGCGCGCGGGTCCGAATTTTCCTGCGTCGTTCATCCAAGCCCTCTGCGCCATTGTCAGTTACTCGACACTAATGCGGTCAAGCTGCCAGATCGACCGGCTGTAGACCAGTTCAGTCTGGTAGGCGATGTCACTGTCGTAAGGGTAGACGACCCAAAGTGGCCCCTTGTCCCGGCGCGACATTTCCTCACCATTGGTGTGGTAGGCGATGATCGGGCCACCTTCGACGGCGTCGGACATTGGGATTTCCACGGCATAGTCATTGATGGCCGTCGCGGTGATCGTGCCGTCTTCGACGTTCAGCGTGTCGAAGAGATCCTTGAGAGAAACGCCTTCGAACTCCTGCGCGCCATCGGTCCAGATGGTTGTCGTTTCAAAGCTTGAGACCGGCATCGACTGCAGGTCAGACAGGGTAAAGTTATGGGTTTCACCGGCCAGCGTCACGTTGAGCACGGCCTCTTCGTCTTGGGCGGCAACCGCCGAAGCAAGGCCCATTGTGAGCGCGGCTGCGGTGATGGTCTTGCTAAGATTCTGAAAAATCATGTCTTGGTTCCTTATCTGGCGTTATGACCTGACCATACCCTGACCTAATGAGAGGCGCGAATGCGCAGAAGCGCATCCCCCCTATACCAAAGGATAGGCGCGCCTGCCCCCGAGCGCCCCGCCCTGCCATACCAAAGGATAGCGGCGCATGCCTTTGCGCCCTTTGTCCCTTGGG
The DNA here is from genome assembly GCF_034377145.1 of Sulfitobacter sp. OXR-159. Taxonomy (NCBI): domain Bacteria; kingdom Pseudomonadati; phylum Pseudomonadota; class Alphaproteobacteria; order Rhodobacterales; family Roseobacteraceae; genus Sulfitobacter; species Sulfitobacter sp. OXR-159. The sequence goes on along the minus strand of NZ_CP139707.1, from coordinate 583,774 downwards.
CTTTCATCTTTCTTTTCAAACGGGCACACTCTACCCATTAGAGAACGCCGGCCATTTGGGCTTCAGGAGATCTATTATGTCTTTGCGTATTTTAATTGCCGATGATCACGACATGGTTCGAGAGACCATTGCCATGTTCCTTGATGCCGATGGAGCGACCGTCACCGAAGCGGCATGTGATCTGGCCGGTGCCTTGGACAAGATCAAGTCCGAGCCGCCCTACGATCTGGTTCTGCTCGATTATACGATGCCCGGTATGAAGGGGCTGCAGGGCCTGCAAACCGTGCTTGGTATCAACGAGGGCCGCCCCGTCGGGCTGATTTCTGGCACCGCCACCCGGCTGATCGCCGAACAGGCGTTGGAAATGGGGGCAATCGGCTTTTTGCCCAAGACCCTGCCCGCCAAGTCACTGGTCAACGCGGTCCGCTTTATGGCCGCCGGGGAGACCTATGCCCCGGTCACCTTCATGTCGGGCAAAGACAATCCCGAAGAGACGGATTTCGAGAAAGCCTTGTCAGAGCGTGAGCGCCAAGTGCTGCGCGGATTGATGAGCGCGCAGTCGAATAAAGAGATCGCGCGCGACCTTGATCTGCAAGAAGTGACGATCAAACTGCACGTGAAAACACTTTGCCGAAAACTGGACGCAAAGAATCGTACGGATGCAGCGATCATTGCGCGCGACGCGGGCTTCGTTTGAGGCCCGTTTTCGCCGCCTGAAACGCCCCGGTCCGGACCCTGCGCGCCCCCCCGTAGCGCGCCCAATTTCCCCTCTGGCTTGTAAACCATAATCGCCCGCCCCGCGCGGGCGTTTTTGCGTTTAGCCTTTGACGTTTTGCACCGGATCAAAGATTCGGAAACTGCATTTTTCCCTGCAAAATTAACCATCTATCCGCCCCGCCCCCAGCGCCATTCCCGCGCCAAATGGTAGGCCGGGGCGCGACCCGATAGGGGCACCTATCCTTTCGACTAACCGTCTGACCAGAGGCTCAGCGAGTTAACCCTTCGCTCAGATGATATCGGTATCCGGTTCCCCGAAGATGAGAACAGGACAACGCAATGAGCGTGTCCATTCATTGCAACTGCCGGCTCTTCACCGGCCCACAAGGGAACTACTAGATGCGTATCCATATCTCCCAATTATCCAAGACACTCATTGCGAGTACGGCCTTGTCCCTCGCGGGTTTCGCGGCTGCCGCCGACGCGCTGACGAGCGAATTCTCCTTCCGCGTGGTGGAAACCAATGCCGAGGGCGAAGAAGTCCTCGTTGAGCGTGAAACGATCCGCCCGGGCGAGGTGATCTCTTATGAGCTGCGCCACCAGAACACGACCGAAGGCGCGATGGAGGGGCTCGTCATCGCCGCCCCGGTTCCCGATGGCGTCTCTCTCGCCCTTGGGGCCGAAGTGACCTCTGTCGCCGCGGTCTTTGAAGTCCAGGCCGAGATGGACCCAGAGCAGGAAGGGCTGGAATGGTCGACCGTTCCCGCCACCCGCAAGGTCGTCGATGCCAATGGCAATATGATTGAAGAGCCCCTTCCCGAAGAAGCCGTCGCCGCCGTGCGCTGGACCCTCTCGGAACCGCTCGAAGCAGGCGCCTCCGCCTTCAACAGCTACCGCGTGCGCCTGAACTAAATCCGGCGCCTCTCTCTCTCCACTCTCTCTCCAACTACTATAGAACTAGGGAATATTAACGTGAAAAACCATACAACCTTCCTGCGCTCCGTGAGCGCCGTTGCTCTGACCGCCGTGATCGGCACTGTCGCTTTCGCGGCACCCGAAGCGGGTTCGGTCATCGGCAACCAAGCCGTCGCGACCTATACCAACGCGGCGGGCGACACGATCACGGTAACCTCCAACACCGTTGAGACGATCGTTCAGCAAGTTGCTGGTGTCTCCATGACCTCGGACAACACGGAAACAATTGCCCCCGGCGGCAAAGCTTTCTTGCCTCACATCATCACCAACGACGGTAACGGTGCAGATGCATTCTTGCTGGAGGCGGCAGAAGACAGCAGCGGGACGCTCGATTTGCAGCCGTTGGTCTTTTATCCTGATGCCAATATGGACGGCGTGGCCGATAGCGCCACTCCGTTGACTGAAACACCAACTCTGGCACCCGGCGAACAGTTCGGCGTTGTGATCGAAGCCACCGCCCCTTCGACAGCGTCCGGTTCCGATACGATCACTGTGACAGCGACTTCCAACCTTGACGGTACCGTACTTATTACCAACACAGACACGCTGACAATCTCCAACGACGCGATTGTCGAGTTGGTCAAATCGATGACAGCGGACCCGGCCTCGGGCGGCAATCCCAACATCATTGACGCGGGCGACGAAGTGACCATCACGCTGACCTACTCCAGCACCGGTCTTGCTGCCGCCAACAACTACTCTGTGCAGGACGTGCTCGATGGCCGCCTGACCTACGTACCCGGCTCGGCCCGCTGGTCTGACTCCGCTACACCGCTGGACGATGACAACGGCTCCACCGTCGTGGACACCACAAACGGCTCCGGCGAGACGATCGCTTGGGACTATGATGATGGGCAAAACGTCAACTTCCTGATCTCCTCTGTCGGCTCTGGCCGCTCGGGCGAGGTGACCTTCCGTGCCGTGATCGCGGATACCGCCAATGCGGGCATCATCACCAACGTGGCGACCCAAGACGTTGACGGCACAGCCTTCCCGCCGTCGAACACTGCCTCTGTCACCGTCGACAACCAATATGCGGTGGCGATTGCCGATACCGCGATCAACTCCAACGGCACCGCCAATGCGGCAATTGCCTCGGGCACCGACGATGACGCCGCGAGCAACGATGTCGTCACGGAAACCGGCGATGTCTACCAAGGCGGCGTGATCCGTCAGGAATTCGTGCTGACCAACCTTTCCAACAGCCCGGACAGCCTGACCCTTGACGTGGCCAACGACGACTTCCCCGCGGGCACCACCTTCCGCTTTGTCGGCGCGGACGGTGTCACCCCGGTGGTCGGCTCTGTGGGCCCCTTGGGTATCGGTGACAGCGCGAAGGTGACGTTGATAGCCACCCTGCCGACCAATGTCACACCGACCGCCACCACCAACTACACCGCGATCCTTACCACGACCTCGGACAACTCGGGCGTCACTGACGTATCGACCGCCGAATTCTCCGGTGCGGTGCTTGCAGCTTCGGTCGACCTCGAAAACGCTGTCGTCGGTTCCGAAGGCGATGGCGCGGCTCCGACAAACGGTGGCAACCCGTGGGTCACCCAGTCGACAGACCCCGGCGCACCGGTCGTCTTTGACATGCTGGTCGAAAACAACGGCCCGACCTCGGACAGCTTCAACCTGTCGCTGGATCAAGCCCTGCCCGCAGGCTGGACGGTTGAGTTCCAACTGCCAGACGGGTCGATCGTGTCGAACACAGGCACCATCCCAGCAGGTGGATCGCAGGCTATCCGCGCGGTGATCACCCCGGCAGATGACGCCCTGCCCGGCGATACCTTGGTCGACATCGCGGTCGTATCTTCCGTCTCCGGACAAGGTGACCGTATCGTCAACCAAGTCACGGTCAACGAAATCTACGATGTGAAGATCATCGAAAACCAAAGCGCGCAGGCTTCGCCGGGTGGTATCGTGGACATCCTCCACACCATTTCGAACGAAGGGAACGTGGCCATCACCGAGGCGTCGATCACCGAATCCGGTCTGACCAACTTCTCCGGCGCGATCTTCTGGGACCAGAACGGCAACGGCGTGATCGATCCATCCGAGCCGGTGATCGACAACTTCGATGACCTGACCGACGGTGTTTCGCCGGGCGTCAACGGGCTTGCTCCGGGCGACAGCATCTCGCTGATCTACCGCGTGCAGACGCCATCGACAGCCACCCAAGGTGTCTCCGAAGTCGGCACGATCTCGATCAACAACACGTTGAACGGTACCGGGACCGATATCGACCAGACCAACAACGTCGTCGAAGACCGCGTGGTCATCATCTCGGGCGATGTCACACTGAGCAAGTATCAGTATATCGACGCGGGCTGCGATGGCACCGTGGGCACCTTCACCAAGACCCGTCTTGATGTCGAGCCCGGCCAGTGCATCCGCTACATGGTCGAAGCCGAGAACACGGGCGCCTCTGCGGCGGACAACGTGATCATCTCGGACGCCGCACCGGCCTATACCGCGGTCACGAACTGTGGCGGTGCCTGCCCAGAGAGCCTGTTCCCGGGCACCAGCACGGCCACCGTCACCTCGACCAACGTATCGAGCACACATGGCACGATCCTTCCCGGCGGCTTTGCCCGGGTAGAGTTCACCGTGCGGGTCGACGACTAACCGACCTCTCCGGTGCCCCCGGGCTGAGCAACGCTCACCCGGGGGCGCCCCCCCCTTCTACCCCCGTTTCCGTCTCCCCAATTATTTCATGCCCTTTTCCAGGGATCGCACAGGAGCAAGCTGATGCGCAGTTTCCTTATGTCTAAAGCCCGCCCGGCTCTGGCCCTGATCAGCGCCTCCGCAATGAGCCTGAGCCTTCTGCCCCACACCGCCGCCGCCGCCCCGGCCCCCGCCGGATCTTTCATCCGCAACGTGGCAGAAGTCAGCTATTTCAATACCTCCCTTGGCATCATGGAACGTGTCTTCTCAAACCCGGTTCGGGCCGAAGTCGCCGCAGTTCCCGGGCTGGAAGTGACCGGCTACTCCGACCTTCTGCTGACCCGCGGCGCCTTTGGCCGCTACCATTTCGACGTGATCAACACCGGCAACGTGCCGCTTTCCACATCGCTCAGCATTGGCGAACAGGGCAGCGCCCAAATGATGTCCCGCCAATCGCTTTTCCCCGACCTGAACGGCAACGGCCTGATCGATGTCGAAGACCGGGCGGTCGACATGTCCGCGCCCATCATGCTCGCGGCGGGAGAGCGGCTGCAACTGATCTATGAGTTCCGCATTTCCGCAGAGACCCCTGTAAGCACCCAGTTCGCCAGCATGTTGACGGCCTCTGCCGTGACCGAGGATGGCCAAAGCCTGAGCGAAGAAGCGGTGGGGGTCTCGCGCGTCGAAGAAGGCGGGCTCGAAGTTTCCAAAGAGCAGGTCGTCTCGGAAAACGACGAAGGCGCGCTCATCACCTACACCCTGCGGTTGCGCAACGACTCCGAGCGGGACGCCTTTGGCTATCCGCAGATCGACGGCCAGCCCATCGTGATCGACGGCACACCCCGGACCGGTGTCTTGCTGCGCGATGCGATCCCGCTGAATACCGTGTTCAACACGGTGCAGGATTCGGGGACCATGACGGCCCTCGTTCATATGCGCGGCGCCCCCGCGCACCAATACCTCAGCGTGGTCCCCGCAGGGCTTTCCCACGATGTGGATGCGGTGGCCTTCTTTCATGAGGGCGACTACGCCATCGGCCATGCCACCGATCCCAGCTTTTCGGTGCGCGTGCCTGCCGCCTTGGGCAAGGTCGAGGTGCACAACACCGCCTCCGCCTTTTACAACAACCAAGAGAGCACCTTACTGCTGGCCTCCAACACCGTGATCTATGACCGCGAGTCGGAGACAGCTGGCACATTGGTGTTCGAGCACCCCGAAACCGGCGCCGATCAGCCCTATGGCACACCGGGCAGCGACACCCGTCTGCGTCTCACCTCAGGCACTTGCAACGTCAGCACCGAGGTCGACAGCACAGCGGTGACGATCCGCAGCATGCTGACCGGCGACGTGGAAACGATCATCGCGACCGAGACCGGCGCGAATACCGGCATTTTCCTCACCCCCGCCCTGCCGTTGGCGCAGATGTCGCCCGCCGTCGCTGGTGATCAGGTCATGGCCACAGACTTTGGCGACAGCTTCATCGCCACGGCGACCTGCGACAGTGAGGTGCTTGAAGACGATCTGATGATCAACCCCGGAAATTTCCTGTTCAACTCCGTCTCGAACGCCCCGGTTGCCGATGTGTCTGTCGCCCTTGTCGATGCGCGTACGGGCAATGAAATGGCCCGCACGCAGACCGACCAACGCGGGTTCTTCACCTTCTCCGAAATGCCCGAAGGCGACTACCGCTATGCCGTGATGGATGCGCCCGCTTGGGTCTTCCCCTCCGCCCGGCTGGACTATGCCGGGATGGGCCGCAAGGTGATGGATGCAGGGTGGGGCAACGCCTTCAACCACGCGGGCGGCGCGCTTTTCGTCTCCGATATTCCGGTGGATCCGAATTACGGCACGCCGCTGGCCTTGGACAAAGCTGCGGACCTCGACAGCGTGGGCCATGGTGAATTCGTCACCTATACGCTCAGCTTTACCAACAACATGCATCAGGCCCTGATCGGTGGCGAGATCCTCGACCGCCCGGCCTATGGTGTGAACTTCGTTCCCGGCACGGTCACCCTTAACGGTGAGCCGCTGGACGATCCGCAAGAGATCGGCAACGGTGATCTGCGCTTTGACGTGGGCATGCTCGAACCGCTGACAAGCCATGAGCTGTCCTATGTGATGCAATTCTCTGCCGCAGCCCGCGAAGGCCGGATTGAAAACACCGCGATCCTTTCGGGCCGCCAAGCAGGCACCGGGGCGCTGCAACAGTCGCAGACCGCCCGCGCCATGGTACGGCTCGACAATTCGGGCGGCGTATTTGCCCGGCAGGGCACCGTTCTGGGCGCCGTGTTCATGGATTGCAACGGCAACGGTCTGCGCGACCGCGCCAAGGATGAGCCGGGCATTCCCGGCGTGCGCATCGTGACCCAAGAAGGGCTCTTCGTTGTGACCGATATCAATGGTGCCTATTCGCTCAACGGCATGCGCCCGGTGACCCACGCTTTCCTCGTGCAGCCCGAAACCCTCCCCGCTGGGAGTGCGGTGCAAGTGACCCGCACCAACGATCTGCGCCGCGGTGGGTCGCGCGTGGTGCCACTGAAAAAGGGCGAGCTTAGAACCGAGAACTTTGCCGTGGCCCAATGCACCCCCGAAGCGCTCAAGGAAGTCAGCAAACGTCGTAATCATTTCGCCGGAAAACGTCAGACCCCGGGCGTGAATGCAACCGATCTGCCGATCGACGGCCAGCGCAGCAGCACCCGGTCGGTGCGCGGCGAGGCTGGCATCGCCACCACCACCCAGCTGACCCCCGGCATGGTCGCCGCACAAAACGAAGAGGCCGGGGTCGACGCCTCCTCTGTGGCTCAAGCCGCCCGTGCCTCGGCGCAGCGCCAAACGCTCGACAGCATGATCCCTAACCTTGATAGCGCCCCCGGCTTTGTCGACTTTGCCGAAGACACCGCCGTCACCCGCGCCACCCAGAACATCCGGATTAAGGGCAAGGCTGACTTGACGCTGACGCTCTTGGTGAATGGCCGCGAGCTTGGCGGCGACCGGGTAGGAGAGCGCACCAGTCTGGAAAAGAACAACGTGCAGGCGCTGGAATATGTGGCGGTGAAACTGGGCTCGGGCGAGAACGTGCTGACCCTGGTGGGCCGTGACGGCTTCGGCATCGAACGTGTCCGCAAGGCACTGCGCCTTACGGCGCCCGGCAAACCCGCCCGGATCGAGATCCTCTTGCCGGAAACCGCCGCGGCCAATCCCGCTTCTGTGGTGCCGGTGGTGGTGCGCGTGCTCGACGCCCGGGGTCGCCCGGTGCCCGCGTCCGGCACGGTGACCCTCTCGGCCCGCCGGTCGCTTTGGGATGTGACCGACATCCGCAGCAGCGCGCCCGGCGTGCAGGCCTATCTCGACAATGGCGAGGCGACCTTTAACCTGATCCCACCGCAGGCCTCTGGCCCCGATCTGATCACCATACGGTCGTCCTTTGGCGAGGCTGAAGCGCGGCTGACCTTCACCCCGGATCTGAACGAACGGGTTCTGATCGGCGTGATCGAAGGCGCGGTATCGCTGAGCGGGGACGCGGGCAACGTCATCGAAGAAGACCGCATCAGCGCTTTCGAAGATACCACAACCGGGATCCGCGGTGAGCTTTACCTCAAAGGGGTGATCCGTGGCGACGCCCTGCTGACCCTGCGCTACAGCTCGGACCGTGACACCGAAGACAGCCTGTTCCGCGACATCCGCGGAGAGGAATACTACCCCGTCTATGGCGACAATTCCGAACGCGGTGCCGATGCGCAATCTTCGTCCAACCTTTTCGTGAAGGTGGAGAAGGGCCGCTCTTACGTGCTCTACGGCGATATCGCCATTGAGCCTGAAGCCAGCGCGCTGAAACTGGGTGGCCTGCAACGTGTCGCAACCGGCGCAAAAGGCCACTGGGAGAACGACCGCGTATCGGTCACCGTCTTTGCGGCCCGCACCGCGCAGGAGCAGCAGGAACAGGAAATCCGCGGGCGCGGTGTTTCTGGCCCCTATGACCTTGACCTGAGCGGCTATGTGCAGGGGTCCGAGCGTGTGGAAATCCTTGTTCGGGACGAAGATGGCGGCGATATCCTATCGGCCACGCCCCTGCTGCGCGGCACCGACTACTTGCTCGACTTCTTCCGCAACACGATCACCTTCGACACGCCGGTGCGCCAATTCGACCTTGACGGCAACCCCGTGTCAATCCGCGTGACCTATGAGGTCGAAGCCGAGGGCGCCGAGGCCTATTGGCTCTACGGAGGCGAGGTGAACTATGCCCTGTCCGAGCGGACCTCCATCGGCGCCCGTGCGGTGCATGCCGACGCCCCCCTTGGCAACACGGCCCGCCAGCGGATGCACTCTGCCTATATCCAGCGCGAAGACCGCCAAGGTGGTCTGTGGGAGGCCGAAGTCGCCCGCTCGGAAAACGCCATGGGCGAGAACGACACCGCCGCGCGCCTGTCCTACGAGCTGAAGACCGAGACCCGCCATTTCGCTTTCGAGGCGATCCACACCGGGCGCGATTTCTACGCTCAGGGCGGGCTGGCCCGCCCGGGCACCAGCCAAGTCCGCCTAAGCTATGGCGAAGAGATCGATCAGCGCAGCGACATCGCCTTTGGCGCGGAATACACCCGTGACCGGGTCAACGACAGCGCTCGGCTGACCGTGGATGCGATCTATTCGCGGCATCTGAGCAAGACCCTGCGCGGCGAGATTGGTCTTGAATACAGCCGCGACCGCACCGCCAGCGGCAGCGAGACCGACACCGCCCTCATCCTAGGCGCGCATTGGACCCCAGCGGCCCGTCCCGGCACCGTGATCGAAGCTCAGCTGCGCGCGCCGCTCGGTGGTGACGCCCCCACTGAACTGACCCTCGGCCTCTATGACGAGCCTAAGAACGGTTGGCGCGTCTATAATGAGATCGAGCTTCAATTCGGCAGTGACGAGCTGGTCACCCGCGCCGCCTATGGTTTCACCTACACGCTGAACGAATGGGTTACTGGTCGGACCGAGATGACCAAAGCCGGCGGCACAAGCGACACCACCATGGTGCAGGGTCTGTCGGTCGATTGGGACATCAACGAAAGCACCAATCTGCGCGCCGATCTCGAGCATTCGCGCAACCTTGAGACCGATGACGGTGAGCTAACATCATTCGCAATCGGCACAAGCTGGCAGTCGGCGGATGGCGATTGGGTCGGTGATGCCGAACTGGAGACCACATGGGAAGAGTCCGGCAAAACCCACTACGCCAGCATCGGCATCGCGGGCAATGTCACCCCGGACCTCACCGTTCTGGCGCGCAGCCGTGCCGCGCTTGATCGGCGCGATAGCGAAGACTCCCGCCGTATGCGCACCCGCATCGGCGCAGCCTATCGCCCCAAGGACAACGCCCGCCTTGATGTGCTGGCGTGGTACGAACACCGGCTGGAGGAGAAACACGCCAGCACGGAAACGCACCTATGGTCGATCGATGCGAATTACGAGATCGACGCCGACCTTCGGATCAACGGCAAATATGCCGGCCAGTACCAAAAGATCGGCACCCATGCCGGCGCGGCGGCCAATACCACCACGCAGTTGATCCAAGGCGGTCTGAACTACGAATTCGGCGATGACCGTTTCCAACTCGGCCTCAACGCCACGCATCTGTGGGACAGCGAGGGCAACTCTTCCAACGGGATCGGCGCTGAATTCGGCTTTACCCCGCGCGAAGGTATCCTGCTGGCGCTCGGCTACAACAAGGCCCGTGGCCGGGTGGCAGGGCAAAGCGGCCTCTATGACGAAGGGTTCTATTTCCGGTTCAACTTGCTGTTGGACAACTCACTCTGGACCCAGTTCGACCAGTTCCTCGGAAGCTGACCGGGAGACTCAGCCCCGAGGGAGAGCCACGTTCCAAGCGCATCTGGAACGTGGCTCATTTCTCTTTCAGAGCGCTGCTGCGCTCCAAAGGTGACCTGGCCTATTCCTAGCGCCGGACCAACTATCCTTTCGAGACGCTAACTAGCTGTCCGCATTAATGAAATATCGATTTTAAGCGCGCATGATCAGGGTCAACGCAACATCCAACCCAGATGGGAAACCCAGATGAAAAAGCTCGCTGCCAGCACTGCCTTTTGCCTGATCGCCGTCACCCTTTCCGGTGCGGCAAATGCAAATGATTTCGCCCGTTTCGACAGCAGGAAGATCGCCGTCACCGGCTTGAATTTCGCCCTGTCGCCCTCCGCTTCGGAGGACCGCATTTACCTTAACCGCAGCATGATCAAGACAACCGCCAAACGCGCACCGCGCAAGCTTGCCATTCCCACGCGCGGGGGGCCATCCGCCGCCGTGCGCCATGTCATCGCGTCGGCTGAGGCCGGGGGCAAAGGCTATGACGCGGTGCAACACGGGGCAAGGGTCAAGCCGCCGAAGCGCCCCACAAGCATGACCATCGGCGAAATCTACCGCTGGATCGCGGCCACCCCCGGCCAGCCCCATGCCATCGGGCGCTACCAGTTCATCCCCAACACCTTGAAAACGCTCGTCGCCGAAGCCGGGCTGAGCAAAAGTGACGTCTTTACCCCACAGGTCCAAGACCTGTTGGCCGACCTATTGCTCGAAGATGCGGGCTTTACCCCCTTCATGAAGGGTAAGATCAGTCGCCATCGCTTTATGGAGAACCTCGCCCGCATCTGGGCCGGGCTGCCCACGTCAACGGGCCGGTCCTATTATCACGGCCATGCGGGCAACCGGGCCGTCATCACGTGGAATGAGTTCGACAGCCATATGAAAAGCATTTTTGAAAACATGGCACTCGGCACCTCCTAACCACGCGCCCCCTTCTCTCTTTCTCTCTCTCTCTCTGTCTCCCTCCAGGCCAAAGCGTGCGTATTTTCGCCGCTTTGGCCACTTTTTTAGCTGCGGCGCTGCACCTCGCGCGGCATTTCCGAGAAGATTTCCAGACCATCGGCGCGCAGGATCACGATCTTCTCCAAGCGTACGGTGAATTTGCATTCCAGGTAGCTGCCCCGCTCGTTCGAAAAGACATTCCCTCGGCCAGTACCGGGTCGGAATGCGCAGCGACTTTACGCGGCTCATGTACGTCACTGCCAAGACCATGGCCCAGGCGGTGCAGGACAATCGCATCGTACCCTGCCTGCGTGATCACATCGCTGGTGCCCCAGCCCGCCGTCGCTACGATGGCCGTTACGCGCCAGATGGCCTGATGCCCGAACAACAGTTGAACCGATAAGGCCGCCCGCTAGTATGCCCTGGCGCTTTTTATTACGGCCTCGGCCAAAGACCGCTGCCTCCGGTAGGAGGGCGGAACCCAGCGGGTGTAGGCGTCGTTAACCCTATGAAGATGCACTAGGAGGAATGGCTCATGTGGACGTACGAATTCCTGATACTGATCACGGCCGCGGTGGCCTTGGTACTCGTGGCAAAGCAGCGCCCCCAGCCCCGGCAGGCCCGCGCGATTGCGCCCCGCCCTCGGGCAAACACCACACCCAAAACTCGGTATTGAGCGACTTTCGCCGATTTAGCTGCTCTGCTTTTAGCGCTTTCGCGATTCTACCCTCACCTTTCGGCCTCCGTCCTTGCCTGCACATCGGTTTCCGCCATGATGCGCGCAACAGAGGGAGCCGACGTTGGACACGATTGAATATTTCTACTCCGCCCATTCCGCTTACGCCTATCTCGGGCATCGCAAACTGCTGGAAATTTGCGCCGCCCGTGGTGCGAAGCTCATCCACCGTCCCTTTGATCTTTATCCGGTGATCGCAGCTGGTCGGGTGTCCCATTTTCGTGGCTTCACCCCCCATTATATCGACTATTTCTTTGGCAGAGAGATCACCCGTTGGGCGCAGTATCGCGGGCTGGACATCCTCAACCACCGCCCCACGCATCACGACAATACGCTCGACCTTTCAAACGGTTACCTAATCGCCGCAGCGCGGGCTGGGCGCGATGTCGATGCGCTTTCCTTTGCGATTCTTCAGGCGCATTGGCGCGATGATATCGATCTCGCGAATCCCGAGCATCTGCGCCGCGCGACCGCTGCGATTGATCCCGACAGCGACGCTCTGATCGCGCAGGCGACGGATGCAGACGTTCAGACCATTCACGCCGAGAACACCGAAGAGGCGATCGCCCGCGGCATCTTCGGCTCGCCCAGCTATTTTCTGAATGGAGACATGTATTACGGCCAAGACCATCTGGAATTGATGGATCACGCCTTTGACCAACCCTACCGCGACACGGGCTTTTACAACCCGCCGAAAGACGGGTGAGACGCGCCAAAAGCGCTGCGTTCTTCAATTTTGGGTAGTGGCGGACCGAGGAGGATTCGAACCCCCGACCCCCTGATTCGTAGTCAGGTACTCTATCCAGCTGAGCTATCGGTCCACTGAGCGGGGGTTTAGTCTTAGCCCCGGGGAGTTGCAAGCCCTCGTTTTGAGGAAATGCAATTTTATGCGAAAATCTATAGGGTGCCGTCCCCCTTGGGCAGTGTTATGTCAAAAACAGTCCCTTCCGGCCCACTGCTGCGCAGGGCCAAGGTGCCGCCGTGGCCGCGCACCAGTTCGGATGCGATCACCAGACCCAAGCCCGACCCACCTTTGCGCGCACCGCCCTGAAACGCGGTAAAAAGGTGCTCTCGCGCTTTCGGTGGCAGGCCGGGGCCGGTGTCGCTGACGGTGACGCACCACGCATCGCTCATATCCTCGGCCCGCAAATAGACTTCGCCCGGTTTGCCGGTGGCGGTAATCGCTTGCCGGGCGTTCCGCATCAGATTGGCCAGCACGCGGTACATTTGTTCGGGGTCCGCACGCACGGTCAGATTCGCGGGGATGTCGGCGGCAAAGCTGATGTCGCTTTCGGGGTCGGCAAGGCGTTCGCCGTCGATGACCTCTTCTACCAGTTCTTCCAGCAGCATGAGGGTCAGCGTCGGTCCCGGCTCTTCGGCCTTGCCGAAAGCCAGTGTCGATTCGCATAGGTGCACCGCACGGGTGATGGAACTGACGAGCTTGGGCGCCATGCGTTTGACCGTTGGGTCTTCGGACATCTCGATCCGATCGGTGAACAGCTGCGCCGAGGTGAGGATATTGCGCAGATCATGGCTGATCTTGCTGACCGCGCTGCCCAATTGGGCCAAACGCTCTTTCTGTTTCAGCGCCTGTGTCAGGTCCGTCTGGAGCTTCTGAAGCGCCACCTCAGCCTCGCGCAATTCGGTAACACTGGCGGAGGGCTCAATGATCCGCCGGGCGTCCTCGGGCGCGGCGGCGTAGCGCTGCATATGCCCTGCCACCCGCTTGATCGGCTTGAGCAGCAAAGCCCGCATAGCAAAAAACAAAAGCACCGCCGTGATGACTGAGATCACCGCCGAGAGGATGAGGATGCGAATCCCGTAGTCGAGCATGGCCACACGCATCGGCGCGGTCTCCATCGTGACTTCGATCAACAACCCCGCCTCGCGCACCGGGGCGCCGATCACGCGGACCACCTCATTGCCGGGCCGGAACAGTCGCAGCATGGCATCGCGGATCAACACCGTCGCCGAGGCATCGCGCAAATCATAGGTTTGCGACACCATCCGCGGCATCGGAGAGGCCAGCACCAATTGCCGCGCTTCGTCCCGGCGCAGTACCACGTTGAAGACCTCGGCGTTGCGCAGCAGCTCCGCCTCCAACTCCGGGTCGAGCATATCGTCGGCCAAAAGCGCCAGCGACGCGATCTGCGCCCGCTCCAGCCGGGTCAGCATATATTCCTCGCGGAACCGCGCGATGGAGGGGACGAAAATCAGCACTTCGGCCAGCATCACAAAGATGGTGGTGAGGATCAGCAAACGGCCAGAGAGCGAGTGAATCATGTGCTATCTCAGGGCAACAGGCGCTGCACGGCGCGCACAACCGTTTTAACCAACGCGCTTTCGAAGAGGCGCGGACTGAAATAGGCCCCCGCCGCGCGTTTGTTGACTTCCGAGATCGTGGGGTAAGGAGCGACCATAGCGGCAATCTGGCTCATCTTCATGTTATTGACCAGCGCAAGTGACCACAGGGTGATCAGTTCACCCGCCTGATGGCCGACGATGCTGGCCCCGACCGGGCGGCCCTTGACCACCATGACCTTGATGAACCCTTTGGTCTGACGTTCGGCGATGGCGCGGTCGTTGTGGTTATAGCGAAAACGCACGACCTCCAGTTTGTCGCCATGTTCTTCCCGCGCCTGCGCCTCGGTCAGCCCGACCTGCGCCAGCTCCGGCGCGGCATAGGTGACCCATGGGATATGGTGTAATTTGGTCTTGCTCGGCAGGCCAAAAAGGATCGAGCGGATCACAACCCCGGCGTGATAGCCCGCCACATGGGTGAATTGCAGCCCGCCTGCCACGTCGCCAATAGCATAGACGCGGCGGTTGCTGCTGCGCAGGCTGTCATCGACCTTGATGCCTGCTTTGGTGGTCTCTACCCCGGCCTTATCCAGGTCGAGCCGGTCGATGTTGCTCTTGCGCCCCACGGCCATCAGCAGATGCGAGCCCTTGACCACACGGCCATCCTTGGTCTCAACCGTGATCGCGCCCGCCGCGCCACTGACCTTGGCGGCATCGCTGCCTTCTTCAAAGACCACTCCCTCGTCCCGCAGGGTCTGCAAAACCACCTCGGACAATTCGGGGTCATCCTTGCCAAGCGCGCGGCTACCTTCGATCACGGTGACTTTGCAGCCCATTCGCACATGGGCCTGCGCCATCTCGATGCCGATGGGGCCACCCCCAATAATAATCAGATGCTCCGGCTTCTCACGCAGATCAAAGAGGGTTTCGTTGGTTTCATAAGGCACATCCTTCAGCCCCGGAATCGGCGGCACCAGAGGGGATGATCCTGTGGCGACAACAATGCGCCGCGCGGTGATGATCGTATCACCCGCCTGCACCTCTTTATCGGAAATGAAGCGCCCGTATTCGCGGATCACCCGCACGCCCAGTCCTTCAAACCGCTCAACCGAATCGACCGGCGCGATTTGCGAGATCACATTGGCCACGTGATCCTTGGCGGCCGCGTAATCCACCGCTCCGGCGGCATTCGCGACCCCATATTGCGCACTGTGCTGTTGAGCATGGGCGGTCTTGCCGGTCTTGATCAGCGCCTTCGACGGCACACAGCCATAGTTCAGGCAATCGCCGCCCATCTTGTGCCCTTCGAGCAAGGTCACATCCGCGCCCATCTGGACGCCCCCCGCCGCCACCGACAACCCGCCAGAGCCTGCGCCGATGATCAGAACGTCGGTTTTAATACGAGTGGTCATTTCAGCAGATCCTTCTTGCCGGTAAATGTCTTGATCACCACAGGCAGCAGCGACAGAACGCAAAGACCCAGAATGGGCAGCAAAATATGGGGTTCAAAGATGATCCCGAGGTCCGGCGTCTCACCTCGGGCAAAGACTGCACCTAGCCCAGCCCCGACTGAGGTAAAGACCAGCGCCCCCGCCATGATGCCGAAAAACGTGGAGATGGCGAAACGAAACAATGGCACGCCAAGGAATGCGGGCACCAGATTCGCAACGAAAAACGGCACCACCGGCACGAGCCGGATAAAGAAGAGCATCGACCACTGGTTATCGTCGATCCCTGCCTTGATCTTGCGCACCACCCCATCAGAGGCATCCATCCGCTCTTTCAGCCGGTCGCCCAGACCCCATTGCGCCGCCAGGAAGATCACGATCGCGCCGAGTGTGGCCCCACCCACGTTATATAGGACACCGGGAAACAGCCCGAACAGAAAGCCGCCAGTTAATGTCGCCACTGTGGCCCCCGGTAGGGAGAATGCCACGATCACTACATAGGCGGCGACAAAGACCAGCGCGGTCAGCAGGTAGTTGTTGTCGCGAAAGGCGATGAGCGCCTCACGATTGTCGCGCAGGGCGTCGAAACTGAGGTAATCGCGCAGGGTGAATGCGCCGATGGCGGCGACCACCACGATCACCGCAAGGGGCAGGTAGCGCATCAGCGCGGGCTTACTCTGGTCTTGACGGCTCATTTTAACACTTTCATTGGGCCTAGATCAGACCGTTTGTCGTTTCGTTAATGATGGCGTGAACCAGCGCGCAGGAACAGGCTCCTCACGCGCGCTTGATAGGACTTGTGCCCAGAGCCCCGATTCCGCAGGGTAGAAGGGCGAACTGAAACAAACCGCGCCCTTCTGACCGGCATTTTGTTGCAAAGCGCAGTTTTTCCGCCTCAGGGGGTTTGACTTGCGCGCCCCGCCCCATTAGAGGACGGGCTTGAATTGACGCTGGCCGCGGTGGAACCCTTCAAGTGATTCCGTGCCCAGCCAGCTTTAGATGGAGACGGAGCGATGAAACGCACCTTTCAACCCTCGAACCTCGTGCGCAAGCGGCGCCATGGTTTCCGCGCGCGCATGGCCACCAAAGCCGGCCGTAAGATCATCAATGCACGCCGCGCGCAGGGCCGGAAATCGCTGAGCGCGTAAGCGCCCTCGATCTTCGGAACCAGAGTATGACACCGCCGGAGGCACCCTTGAATGGCACTTGCGCCACGAAGGGGAACCCTGCCCCGGCGGTTTCTCTGCGTCTGGAAACCCTGACTAAACGGGCGGACTTTCAGCGTGCCAGCCGCGCCAAACGTGTGGCGACCCCCGGATTTATTCTACAAATGCGACCCCGCCGGGAGTTTGAGCCCAGTGCGGCGACCATTCGCGTGGGATTTACCTGCTCGAAAAAGGTCGGCAACGCCGTTGCCCGCAACCGCGCCAAGCGCCGCCTGCGGGAAATCGCACGGCTGACGCTGCCTCAGACAGGGCGCGCAGGCATGGACTATGTCTTTGTCGGGCGGCGCGAGGCGACAGCGGCCCTGCCTTTCGACCAGTTGCTAGCCGATCTCACCCGCGCGCTTGATATCCTGCACGGGGCGCGCAAATGACCCCCTTGGCGGCGCTGCTCGCCCTGCCGGTGCGCGGCTACCGGCTGCTTTTCAGCCCATGGGTTGGATACAATTGCCGCTACCAGCCCACCTGCAGCGCCTATGCGCTGGAAGCCTTGCAAAAACACGGTGGGCTGCGGGGTGGATGGCTGGCCGCACGGCGCATCGCCCGCTGCCACCCGTGGGGCCACAGCGGGATCGACAACGTCCCAGACTAGCGCCACGCTTGCGGCAAAGGGGTAAAATGCCCTAGGTGAAGCCAAGCAGATAGTGAGAGACCGACGATGCTGGACGAAACCAACGAGATTCACCCCCTCTTTGCCGGCGCACCGCAAAGCACCGAGTTCAAGAAACTGCGCAAGCGCATCGTCCGCATGACCCGCGAGGCGATCGACCAATACGGTATGGTCGAGCCGACCGCCGAGGGCGCGCCGAAACCCAAATGGCTGGTCTGCCTTTCCGGCGGAAAAGACAGCTACACCCTGCTCGCGATCTTGCATGAACTGCAATGGCGCGGCCTGCTGCCTGTCGAGCTTCTGGCTTGCAACCTCGATCAAGGCCAGCCGAACTTTCCGGCCACCGTGCTGCCGGAATTCCTTGAAAAGATGGGCGTTCCGCATCGCATCGAATATCAAGACACCTACTCAATCGTGATGGACAAGATCCCCGCCGGACGCACCTTCTGCGCCCTTTGCAGCCGTCTGCGCCGGGGCAATCTCTACCGGATCGCGCGGGAGGAAGGCTGCTCCGCCGTGGTGCTGGGGCATCATCGGGATGACATCCTTGAAACCTTTTTCATGAACCTTTTCCACGGCGGACGGCTGGCGACGATGCCGCCCAAATTGGTAAACGAAGAAGGCGATCTGCTCCTCTACCGCCCCCTCGCCCATGTGGCTGAAAGCGATTGTGAACGCTTTGCCACGGCGATGAATTATCCGATCATTCCCTGCGATCTTTGCGGGTCGCAGGACGGGCTTCAACGCCAGCAGGTCAAGGCGATTCTCGACGGATGGGAGGCCAATAGCCCCGGTCGTCGGCAAGTTATGTTCCGCGCCCTGATGAACGCCCGGCCCTCACATTTGCTGGATCCCGAGCTTTTCGACTTTGCCGGGCTTACGCGGAACATTGAGAGTACAGAGCAAGAACAATTTTAGATAATAATCCGCGAAAAACCGGTCTCTGTTAACCCACGACACACCCTAAAGGCGATATCCCACCCCCATCAGCGCAGGCATGGCGCGCATTGAAGAGGGATATCGCGATGGCACATTACCGCACCACTGGGCCCGGGCAACTGCGCCAGTCGCTCGCCGCATTGCTTAGCGGCCAGGCCGCTCTGGCCTTTCTCCCCGCGATGTCATTGCTGGCGTTTTGGATTGGCGGTGAAATGGCCCTGTTTGGCGTCTCCGCCGCGCTGCCGCTTCTTTTTCTTGCGGGGCAGCGGTTTGGCGAGGGGGCGACGTTTCCCCGTGACGCGCACACCGCCATACTACAGCGCAGCACCTTTGAAGAGCTGACCGAACAGGTCTTTCAAAGCGCCCGAACACAGGGGCGCTTGTCGGCAACAAGCTTTATCGCGCTTGAGGATTTTGACCAGATTATCGAACGTTACGGCCAATCTGCCGCAGATACGATTGCGCGGCAAAGCGGCGAACGGTTGCACAGCGCCCTGCGGGATGACGATATCATCGGCAAGATGGGCGAAGCACGTTTCGCCATCTGCACGACCCCGGTCCGCCAGCTTGATCTTGAGCTTTGCATTCAACTCGCCGGGCGGCTTCAGGCCACTTTGGAAGAACCGTTCTTTGTCGATGGAGTTACGATCTATCTCACGGCCTCCGTCGGATTTTGCCTCAACACCCGCGCCCCGGGCGGTGATGGCTCCGCTTGGCTTGCTGCCGCCGCCACGGCGCTGCGCAGCGGCCAGCGGCGCGGGCCATCTTCCATCCGCGCCTTCTCTGACCAGATGCGCCGGGAAACCGAAAGCCGCGCAGAACTGCGCGAGGAGGTCGCGCAGGCATTGGACAGCGGGCAGATTCAACCATGGTTCCAGCCGCAGATCTCAACCGACACCGGCCAAATCACCGGCTTTGAAGCACTGGCGCGCTGGAACCACCCGGTCCAAGGCATGATCCCGCCCTCCGATTTCCTGCCCGCCGTCGAAGAAGCTGGCCTGTTGGAGCGTTTGGCCGAGGTAATGATTTATCATTCCTTCGCTGCGCTCAAAGCCTGGGATAGCTCCGGCACCGAAGTGCCCCAAATCGGTGTGAATTTCGCAGGCGGCGAACTTGCCAACCCTCAGCTCATCGACAAAGTCACGTGGGAGTTGGACCGTTTTGATTTATCCCCCGAAAGGCTCGCAATCGAAGTACTGGAAACGGTCGTCGCTTCTGCCGCCGATGATGTGATCACCCGAAATATAAATGCCCTGCGCAAGCTCGGTTGCCGCATTGACCTTGATGATTTCGGTACCGGCCATGCCTCCATCGCGTCCATCCGCCGCTTTTCGGTAAGCCGGATCAAAATCGACCGTTCCTTCGTCATGAAGGCCGATCGCGACCCCGATCAGCAACGCATGATCAGCGCCATCTTGACCATGGCCGAACGCCTGGGCGTCGAAACCCTTGCCGAAGGGGTGGAGACGGTGGGGGAGCATGTCCTGTTGGCCCAACTCGGCTGTGACCACGTGCAAGGCTTCGGCATCGCCCGCCCCATGCCTTTTGAGCAAACACTTGATTGGATCGCCCGCCACAATGCAAAACTGCAAGATGTGCCCCGCATTATGAACGGGCGCGCCACATAGCGCCGCCGCCCTCGTCCGATATGCACGCGCCAAATGTAGCACGCCGTGCCTACCGCGAGCAGATGATACGCCCCTCGCGCCGAGGCCGCCAAACCCCTTCGGCCCCGGCCCAGTCAAAGCCAGTGCCACAGGCCACCCGCAACCGTCCCCGGCGAAACTCCGCAAAACCCATGCCAGATGGGCCAAAACCACGGTACATTGCCCCCAACCTTACCCGATTCCACTTGACCTTTGGCCCCGCACTCTGTTGAACCCCCGTGATATTCAAAGACATCAGGTGGCGGTCCCCATGGACGAACAGAACAAGAATCTCATCCTTGCCACGGCGCTCAGCTTTGCCGTCATCCTCGTGTGGTTCCTCCTGTTCCCGCCCCCCGAAGCCGACCCTGCGCTAGAACCCGGCACAGAGACCAGCCAAACCATCGAGGGCACCTCGGTCCCCGCCTCCACCGCCGACACCGCTGCCGCGCCCGGCACGGAGGATGGCGAAGGCGCCGCACCCGAAGGCCGCCGCGCGGCTCTGGCGGCTGCCCCCCGCGTGGCCATTGCGACCGACAAGGTCAGCGGCTCCATCTCGCTCATGGGGGGTCGGATCGACGACCTGAAACTGAACGACTACCAAACCACGCTCGACGCAGACGCCGAAATCGTGACCCTGCTCTCCCCCGAAGGATCGAGCGATGCCTATTACGCGCTGCATGGTTGGGCCGCAGGCTCTGGCCTTGCGCCCGATGCCGTGCCGGGTGTCGATACGCTCTGGACCCTGAGTGAGGGCGAAACACTGGGCGTCGACAGCCCCGTCACTTTAAGCTGGGACAATGGTGCCGGTCAGGTCTTTACCCGCACCATCTCGGTCGACGACGAGTATATGTTCGACATCACCCAGAGCGTGACCAACAATGGCGAAGGCGCGGTGAACCTCGCCCCCTTCGGCATGATCGCGCAACACGGGTTGCCCGAAGACCTGAAAAGCTTCTTCATCCTGCATGAAGGCGCCGTGGCCATGGCCAATGGTGAGCTTTCCGAAGTCGATTGGGACGACATCGCCGAAGCCGACGTGAACAGCACCTGGGGCCGCCCCGCCGTGGTCACCGAAGGCGTCACCGAGGGCTGGGTTGGCTTCACCGATCACTATTGGCAGGCCGTGCTGATCCCCGACGCGGGCGAGACCTTTGAGCAGGCGCTCACCTATGACCCGCGCGCCGACACCTACCGCGCCTTCACCCGCCAGCCGACCCGCTCGGTCGCGGCAGGCGAAAGCGTGAGCACCTCCAGCAAGTTCTTCGCGGGTGCGAAGGAGTGGGAAACCCTGCAGGATTACCAAGCCTCCGGTGTGGCCAAATTCATCGACAGCATCGACTGGGGTTGGTTCTTTTTCCTGACCAAGCCGATCTTTTGGCTGCTGCACAACCTCAACCAGCTCATCGGCAACATGGGCGTTGCGATCATCGGCCTGACGCTGCTGATCAAGGCGCTGCTCTTCCCGCTGGCCTATAAATCCTACGTCTCCATGGCGCGGATGAAGGAACTTCAGCCCGAAATGGAAAAGCTGAAGAAAGATGCGGGCGACGACCGTCAGAAGATGCAGCAGGGCATGATGGAGCTCTACAAGAAGAACAAGGTAAACCCCGCTGCGGGCTGTCTGCCGATCCTTCTGCAAATCCCGATCTTCTTCTCGCTCTATAAGGTGATCTTTGTCACGATCGAATTGCGCCACGCGCCCTTCTTTGGCCCGTTCCAAGACCTCAGCGCGCCCGATCCGACCTCGATCATGAACCTCTGGGGCCTGCTGCCCTATGCGGCCCCCGAGCCCGGCTCGATGCTGGCGCTGGTGTTCATCGGTATTCTGCCGCTTCTGCTGGGTATCTCCATGTACCTGCAGCAAAAGCTGAACCCGGCCCCCACCGATCCGACACAGCAGATGATCTTTGCTTGGATGCCTTGGGTCTTCATGTTCATGCTGGGCGGTTTCGCGAGCGGCCTCGTGGTCTACTGGATCGCGAACAACACGATCACCTTCACCCAGCAGTATCTGATCATGCGCAGCCAAGGGTACAAGCCTGACCTCTGGGGCAACATCGCAGGCGGCTTTAAACGCACGCCCAAGGGTGATGCCGCCAATGCAGATAGCAAACCCAAATCGGGCAAGTCGAAAAAGTGATGCAGGTCACCGCGCTCAACCGGCACCCGCTCAAGGCCCATGGCCGCGAGACGGTTGAGCGTGTGACCCTGCGCGCCGGGCAGTCGATGCCCTATGACCGGCTTTGGGCCGTGGCCCATGACGCATCCAAAGCCGCGCCCGGAGATTGGGCGCGGTGCTTGAATTTCACGCGGGGGGCGTCTTCGCCGCAGCTGCAGGCAATCACGGCCAAGCTGGATGAGGCGACAGAGAAGCTGACCTTGCGCCACCCGACGCGCGGCGAGATCACCTTTCACCCCGATCGCGAACAGGCCGCATTCCTCGACTGGGTGCGCCCCTTGGTGGCCGAAGGCCGCGCCGCCCCCGCAGATATCCTGCGGCTCGACGGGCGTGGCTATACCGACAGTGCCGAACCGACGCTCTCGCTCAATAGCCTGGCCTCCCATGCCGCGGTCGAAGCGCTTGCCGGCAGCCCGCTGCAAACCGCCCGCTGGCGCGGCAACATCTGGTTTGACGGCGCGGCCCCGTGGGATGAGTTCGAATGGATCGGACGCGACCTGAAAATCGGCGAGGCGCGGCTGCATGTGTCAAAACGCATCACCCGCTGCCTTGCCACGACCGTGAACACCGACACCGGCGCGCGCGACGTGGATACGCTCGCCGCGCTTGACCAATTGGGTCACCGAGACTTCGGTGTTACCCTGACCGTCACCACCGGCGGAGAGATCGCCGTGGGCGACGAACTGGAGCTGATTTGATGCAAGTGAACTACACCATTGCCGAGGAGCCGGACGCGCCGAGCGCCGAAAAAGGCCGGATGCTTTTCGCCGGTGAGACGACATTCGTCAAAGGCGTGGTGGCGATGGACGGGCTGCCGCCCCCAGACCGCATGGAGGTCTGCTTTGCGGGCCGTTCCAACGTCGGGAAATCGACGCTGATCAACGCGCTGACGGGCATGAAAGCACTGGCGCGGGCCTCGAACACGCCCGGCCGTACGCAGGAGATTAACTTCTTCACGGCCGGCGAAGAGCATTACCTCGTTGACCTGCCGGGCTACGGCTATGCCAACGCGCCGCTGCCGGTGGTCGAGAAATGGCAGCGTCTGCTCAAGCAATACCTTTCGGGCCGTCAAACTCTGCGCCGCGCCTTTGTGCTGATCGACGCGCGCCATGGCGTCAAAAAGGTCGACAACGAAATCATGTCCCTGCTCGACAGCTCTGCCGTGACCTTTCAGGTCGTGCTGACCAAGGCAGACAAGGTGAAAGAAGCCGAGCGCGAGAAAATCCTGACGCAGGTGAAAGACGCGCTGAGCAAACACCCCGCCGCCTATCCCGAGATTGTGGTCACGTCTTCGGAAAAGGGCTGGGGCATCCCTACCCTGCGTGCCATCATCGCCACGCTGGAATAGCACTTTCCGCCGTTATCGGCTTCCCATGGGTCAACAGATGAGAACGCAAGACATGAACCGCGACTGGATCGCCACTGCCCAAACCCTCAGCCAAGCACTGCCCTTCCTGCAACGCTATGCCGATGCCACCGTGGTCATCAAACTGGGCGGCCATGCGATGGGCAGCGACGAAGCGATGGACGAATTCGCCCGCGATGTGGCGCTGATGCGGCAGGTGGGTGTGAACCCGGTGATCGTCCATGGCGGCGGCCCGATGATCAACGACATGCTGGCGCGGCTGAACATCAAATCCGAATTCGTGAACGGCAAGCGGGTCACTGATGCCGCAACTATGGAAGTGGTCGAGATGGTGCTCTCGGGCCTCGTCAATGCGCGGATCGTGCAGGCGATTTCCGAACAGGGGGGACGCGCCGTGGGCGTCTCGGGCAAGGACAGCGGATTGATCGTTTGCGAGCCCGAAGACCCCGCTCTGGGCCTCGTCGGCAACCCGACACAGGTGAACCCGCGCATCCTGCGTGACTTTGCCGACAAGGGCATCATTCCCGTCATTGCACCGCTTGGCATGGGCCGGGGCGGTGAGACCTATAACATCAATGGTGACACCGCCGCAGGCGCCATAGCGGGCGCGCTGAAGGCCGACCGCCTGCTGTTGCTCACGGACGTGGCTGGCGTCAAAGATGGCGCGGGTGAGGTGGTGACCGATCTGACGGCGAGCCAGATCAACGACATGATCGCCGATGGCACCATTGCAGGCGGGATGATCCCTAAGGTTCAGACAGCACTAGATGCACTCGAAGGTGGCGTGCGCGCGGCGGTGATCCTTGACGGGCGGGCGCCCAATGCCTGCTTGCTGGAGCTTTTTACAGAGCACGGCGCGGGCAGCATCATTCGCAAAGGCTAAGGCAAAGCGCTTGCCCCCTGCCCCTGCTTCGCGCCTATGATGGGCCGAGCAGTGAAAGGAATGACATGCGCCGCCTGATCCTAATGCGACATGCGAAATCGGACTGGTCTCACGGCACCAGCGATCATGATCGCCCCCTGAACCCCCGTGGGCGTGGCGCTGCCGAAGCGCTTGGCAATTGGCTACGGGCGGAAGGGTTTGTGCCTGATGTGGGGCTCTGCTCCACGGCGGCGCGCACGCGCGAAACCTGCGCGCTTTTGAACCTGCCTGAAAGCTGCGCGGTGGAACACCTCCGCCAACTTTACCTCGCCGAACCCAATGAGATCATAGCAAACCTGCGCCAGCGGGCGTCTGGCGACACCCTGCTGCTTGTCGCGCATAACCCCGGTATTGCCGCTGCCGCAGCGCTGCTGTTGCAGCAGACGCCCGATCAGGATGCCTTTGACCGCTATCCTTCCGGCGCGACCACGGTGATGGATTTCGATATCGACAGTTGGGCCGACCTCGCCCCCGGTAGCGCTGCGCTGCACGCCTTTACCGTGCCGAAGCAACTGGTCTGAAACGCAAACGCCCCGACCGATTGGCCGGGGCGTTTAGTTCACGGTACTGGCGTAGCGCGGATCAGTGACCCAGAATCTGGCTCAGGAAAAGCTGTGTGCGCGGGCTCTGTGGGTTGTTAAAGAAGGCTTCCGGCTCGTTCTGTTCAACGATCTGGCCTTCGTCCATGAAGATCACCCGGTTCGCCACCTGACGGGCAAAGCCCATCTCGTGGGTCACGCAGAGCATCGTCATGCCCTCTTCGGCAAGCTCGATCATTGTATCGAGCACTTCCTTGATCATCTCAGGGTCAAGCGCCGATGTCGGCTCGTCGAAAAGCATGATGCGCGGGCGCATGCAGAGCGAGCGGGCAATCGCCACACGCTGCTGCTGACCACCCGAAAGCTGACCGGGATACTTATTGGCCTGATCGGGGATCTTCACCTTTTCAAGGAAGTGCATCGCCGTTTCCTCGGCTTCCTTTTTGGGTGTCTTGCGGACCCAGATCGGCGCCAGCGTGCAGTTCTCAAGGATCGTCAGATGCGGGAAGAGGTTGAAGTGCTGAAAGCACATGCCGACCTCGGAGCGAATCTTGTCGATGTTCTTGAGGTCCGAACTCAGCAGCGTGCCATCGACTTCGATGGTGCCCTTCTGATGCTCTTCCAAAGCATTGATGCAGCGGATCAGCGTCGACTTGCCCGAACCCGAAGGCCCGCAGATCACGATACGCTCGCCCCGGTGCACCGTCAGGTCGATGTCGCGCAGCACGTGGAACGCGCCATACCACTTGTTCATGTTCTCGATCCGAATCGCGACTTCGTCGGATACTTTCATTTGTGCGGTCTCAGCCATGCGAGAACCCTCCCTTAACGATGGTCAGTCGCAAGACGGCGTTCCAGCCACTGCGAGTATTGAGAAATGCCGTAGCAAACGATGAAGAACAGCACGGAAGCAAAGAGGAAAAGCTCCCAGTAGACGCCGTTCCAATCGGTCGAGGCCAAGATCGGGCCGCGGATCATGCCGATGATATCGAAGAGCGAGATCACCGAGACCAGCGTGGTGTCCTTGAACAGGCCTACCGCGATGTTGACGATGCCCGGGATCGAGATCTTCAGCGCCTGCGGCAGGATGATCAGCCGCATCGCCTGCGGGTAATCAAGGCCAAGGCTATCGGCGGCCTCGTATTGGCCCTTTGGCAGCGCGGCCAGACCGCCCCGGATCACCTCGGCGATATAGGCCGAAGAGAACATGGTGATCATGATCACGACACGGATGAAGAGGTCAACGCCCGAGCCCGGCGGGAAGAAATAGGCGAGCATCACGTTCGCCACGAACAAGAGCGTGATCAATGGCACGCCCCGGACGAATTCGATAAAGACCACGCAGATGCCTTTGACGATTGGCAGGTGAGACTGACGCCCCAAAGCCAGCGCAATTCCGATCGGCAGCGACAGTGACACACAGGTGATACCCAGCATCATATTCAGCATGAAGCCACCAAGGTCGCGGCTGGGGATCGCTTGCAGCAGTGGCGAGGCGGGGCGCAAAGCCTCCCCGATGAAGCCACCGATATACCAGACGATCACCGCAGCAACGAGGCCGCCCGCCAGCGCCATGGCAAAGCTTTTCTGCACCAGACGGCTATAGACGATATAGCCCGCGATCACCCCCAAGAGGGCAAAGATCGGCCCCCAGATTGGACCGCCCCAGATCAACCAGAAGGCCAGAAACGGGTAGACGCCAGTGAAATAAAGCAGCTTGCGCGGCAGGTCGATGAAGAGCACGGGGGCCACCGCAAGGAACAGCAGCACCAACGCGAGGGTCGGACGCCAGTATTGATCACTGGGATATTTGAACCCGAATAGGAGCTGATGCCAACGCTCACTCAGCACCGAGAAACAGGCGCCCGTAGCCCCGTCCAGTACTTCGCGACATTCAGACAGGCTGCTTGCCGACCAAACGCCGTTCAACAGCCATGGCAGAGAGCCGGCCAGCAAGAGATAGAGGAAATAAAGCGCCACCACCGTCAGCAGGGCATTCGCCCATGTCGGGAAGAGGTTGTCTTTCACCCACTTTACCGGGCCGCCCACCTTGTCCGGCGGTGCCGAAGGCGGCAGTGAGGTTTCGCGCACGAAGGCGATGGATTCAGCATGTGTGTCTGACATGGCTTAACGCTCCTTCAGCTTCGTTGCGTTGTTGTAGACGTTCATCACCATGGAGATGCCCAGCGAGATGACGAGGTAGAAGAGCATCAACAAGACGACACATTCGATCGCCCGCCCGGTTTGGTTCAGGGTGATCCCGCCCAGCGTGGCGGTGATGTCGGCATAGCCCACGAGAATCGCCAGCGAGGAGTTCTTGGTGATGTTGAGGTAGTTCGAGATCAGCGGCGGGATGATTACGCGCAGCGCCTGCGGCAGCACCACAAGGTTCATGATCCGGCCCGACCGCAGCCCCAAGGCAGCAGCGGCTTCGGATTGCCCCTTGCTGACCGCTTGAATGCCCGCGCGGACGTTCTCGGCGATGAAAGCACCGGTGTAGATCGACAGGGCGAACCACAACGCGATCAGCGGTGCACCAATCTGGATGCCGCCGCGGAAGTTGAACCCTTTGAGCGCGGGGTAATCCAGCCCGATCGGCATGCCCATGATGAAGAACATGATGATCGTCGGCAGCAACAAGATCGCGACCGAGGGCCAAAGCATCGGCAGCAGGCGACCGGTGTCATAAAGCAGTTTCGTCGCATAGCGGCGGTAGGCAAAGACGCCGATCACCGAGGCGACAAAGGTCGCCACCACGATCATCGAGCCCGGCCCCCAGACCGGACCGGGGATATAGACGCCCCGGTTGGTAAAGGCAAAAGACCCCAGCATCATGCTCGACGCCGGATCATCGCCCCGGAAGGCCGAAGGCGCGGGCATCGCGGCGGTCATGATGGTGTAGATGATCAGGATCCAGATCAGCACCGGGATGTTGCGGAAGATCTCGACATAGCCTGCCATCAGCTTGCGGATGAGCCAGTTGTTCGACAGGCGCAGAACCCCGGCGATGACGCCAAAGATCGTGGCCGTCACGCAGGCGAGGAAGGACACCAGCAGCGTGTTGATGATGCCGACCCAAGCCGCCTGAAGGTTCGACGATTGGCTGGTATAGGGGATCAGCGTTTGGTTGATGTCATAGCCCGCCGGGTTACCGAGGAACTGGAAAGAGATGTTCAACCCGGCGGCGCGAAGGTTCGCGGCAAGGTTCGATCCCAGATACCAGATCGCCGTGACCAGCAGCGCAAGTGCGATAACCTGAAAGGTAATCGACCGATAGCGGGTGTCGCTCAACAGCATAGATGGCCGGAACGACTCCTTGGGAGGGTCGGAGAATGTCGTCATGTATGTATCCCTGTGTTCCGGCTTGTTTTTTATTGGTGCATTTGGCGCACCTTGGCCGAATCATTTTTGGTCGTTGATCGTTTCTTCGATCGTGGGCTTTTATTGTCTCGTTGGGGTTTTGTCAGTCGTTTTTAGACCGTTTTTCGTGTCGCAAAGGCACTTCGCGCCCCCAGAGGCACAAAGGGCGCAGGAATTCCTGCGCCCCTGGGCTTGCTATTTAGCGGAAGGGCGGTGCGTAGAGCAGGCCACCGTCTGTCCACTGGGCGTTCAGCCCGCGTGCCAGACCGATCGGGGTCTCTTCGCCGATGTTCTTGGCAAAGATTTCGCCGTAGTTGCCTTCGGCCATGATGGCGCGCTTGGCCCATTCGGCGTCGAGGCCGATCATCTCACCCAAGGTACCTTCGGTGCCCAGAAGACGAGCGATCTCAGGGTTGTTGGTGTTGCCGGTCATCTCTTCGATGTTGGCGGATGTGACACCCAGTTCTTCAGCAGCGATCAGCGCGTTCAGCACCCAGCGGGTGATGTCGCCCCAGTCGTTGTCGCCGTGACGGACCAGCGGGCCGAGCGGCTCTTTCGAGATGATCTCGGGCAGCAGCACGTGCTCGCCGGGGTTCTCAAAAGTGGCGCGTGTCGCGGCAAGGCCGGATGCGTCTGTGGTGTAGGTGTCGCAGGCACCGGCAAGGTACTGCTGCTGGCCTTCGGCGTTGGTTTCGACAGGCACCGGCTCATAGCTGATGTTGTTCTTGCGGAAGAAGTCCGCGAGGTTCAGCTCGGTTGTTGTGCCGGTCTGGATGCAGACGGTCGCGCCGTCCAGATCCTTGGCCGAGGAAACGCCAAGCGCTTTGGGGACCATGAAGCCCTGACCGTCGTAGTAGTTGACGCCGATGAAGTCGAACTTCAGGTCGGTGTCACGGCTGAAGGTCCATGTGGTGTTCCGTGCGAGGAAGTCGATCTCGCCCGAGGCCAGCGCGGTGAAGCGGGTCTTGCCGGTCGTCGGCACGAATTCCACGGCGTTCTTGTCGCTCAGTACGGCGGCGGCAACGGCACGGCACACAGCCACGTCGAAACCTTCCCATTCGCCGTTAGCATTCGGCGCGGCAAAGCCAGCAAGGCCTGTGGTCACGCCACAGTTCAGCTTGCCGCGGGCCTTGACGTCATCAAGCGTGGCGGCACCAGCAGCACCGGCCGCAAGGCCAGCAACGGTCAGCGCGCCAAAAATTACGGTTTTTTTCATTTTTACCTCTTCCTGATAGTCCGCCACGTTCACTGGCGGTTAATCCGACGTCAGGTGACGCCGAAAGCGATCTTGCGCAGGGTTCCCCCTGCTCAATGAAAAGCAGTGTGGGCGGATTCAGGTTTGAAGGTCAAGGGCGCGATGGGCAAAATCAGGGCGGGTTTTCACATCGCATGGCAAAGCTTTTATCAAGTTAAGCAGCTTTGCAAAGCACGATAATTGCACATGCATGTAAAAACGCTTGTCGCTTGATTTCGGCCTCTTGCTCGGCCACGTCATCACGGCCCCACTGCTCGGCCTGCCAATTCTCATCCAGCCGCGACAAGGCCCAAATCTCTTCGGGGTCAAAGGCTTGTTCAAGCGCGGCAAAGCCAAGGATCAGCGAACCGGTGAGGCTGACAAGGTCATGAAATGCCGCCAATTCGAACGCATCGAGCCGCGCCGTCCGGCGGTGCAACTCGGCCAAGGCTTCGGGCGTTTGCGGGGCATGCATGATACCCTGTCGCGGCTCCAGACGGACGCCGAGTGTCTCTGCCGCCCAATCCAGCATCGGATCCCACTGCGCTGCCTGCCGGGCGACCAACTCTTCGGGGCTGTCGGCGCGGTAGCACAGCAGGTCACTGTCCCCATAGGCCGCCAGCATGTCGACGACCTCGGCCTTTTGCACCGCGACCTTGTCGATCGCGGCATTTGCGGTTTTCGTCACCGGCATTGTGCGGGGGTCGATCTGCTTTTCCTGCGCTTGCCATTCGGCGGCCACGGCATCGGCCATGGCGCGGGTCGGCAGGGTCAGAAGCCGCTTGGCCGGGGTCTTCACCCGGCGGCCATCCAATTCCACGGTGAAACCGTCCTCGACCGCGACCACGGCGGCGTCTTTCCAAAAGCGTTTGGCTTTCCAGTCACTCATGCGGGAATGCTCCAGATTTGTTCCAGCAGGGCGGGCAGCGCCGCGAAATCCTCAGCCAGATGCGCGGCAGCGGCCAACCGTTCCGGGCCGTGATAGCCCCATTTGACCCCGATCCCGGTCACCCCGGCGGCGGCGGCCATGTCCATGTCGAAAGAGGTATCGCCGATCATCACCGTCGCCTCCGGCCCCACCCCGGCATCGGCCATCGCCTGATGGATCATCGACGGATGCGGCTTGGAGGGGTGAAAATCTGCGACCTGCTGCGTGATGAAAAGCCCTCCCAGCCCGTGCCCGGCGATCAGCTTATCAAGCCCGCGTTTCGACTTGCCGGTGGCCACGCCCAACAGCACCTCCGGCTCGCCATGAAGACGCCGCAACGTGTCCAGCGCGCCAGGATAAAGCGGCGAGGATTGCGCCACGCCCGCCTCGGCCCGCAGGGTCATATAGGCGGCCTTATAGGCCTCCACCATCGCAAGGTGATCGCCGGTTGGGCGTGTGGGCGCCAGCACGGTCATTGCCACATCAAGCGACAGGCCGACGATCGACAGGATCTCGGCACGGCTCGGCGCGGGCGCGTCGACAGCCGCAAAGGCCGCCGTCATCGCGGCCACGATATCGCCTTGGCTGTCGACCAGCGTGCCGTCGACGTCAAAGATCACCAAACGCAGTGGCTTGCTCATTGCAGCGACTCAAATGGGTCTTCGTCGGCCAGATCTTCGGTCCAGCCAAAGGTGTCCCAGCTATGCGCCATATGTTCGGGCAACTCGGCGGTGATGGTAACCGTCTTGCGGGTATGGGGATGCTCAAACCGCATCATCCGCGCGTGCAGGTGCAGCTTTTTCGAGATGATCCCGCCCAGTTGCGCGCCCCAGCCGTCGCCGAGGTTCTCTTGCCCCGAGCCGCCGTATTTCCCATCGCCGACGATCGGATGCCCGATCTCGGCCATATGCGCGCGCAGCTGGTGCGTGCGGCCGGTGACTGGCTCCATCGCCACCCAAGACGCGCGCGAGCCGACGCGGAACAGCGTGGCATAGAGCGTATGCGCCCGTTTCGCGCCCGGCGTGTCATCCATATCGCGCGGATGCACGGCGATCATCTTCTCGCCCTCGCCGCTGCGGCCATGACCACCAGCTTTAACGAGACCGTATTTGATTTCGCCCAAGTACGGCGTCGGCACACCGGCGACGATGGCCCAGTAAATCTTGCGCGTCTCGCGGTGCCGCATCGCCGCTGTGAGCGCCTTGGCCGCCAGACGGGTCCGCGCCAGCAGCAGCACGCCCGAGGTATCACGGTCAAGCCGGTGCACCAGACGCGGTTTTTCCTCGGCGTCAAAGATCAACGCCTCAGACAACGCATCGACATGGCGGTCCGCCTGCCCTGAGCCGCCCTGCACCGCCAGTCCCGGCGGTTTGTTCAGCGCGATGACATGCTCGTCGCGGTAGATCACGCAGTTGCGGATCATCTTGGCATCAGCATCGGTAATGCGCGTCCGCTTTGGCGGCGGCGGCGGGGCGCTGTCGGGCAGCGGCGGCACGCGCACCTCTTGGCCGGCTTCGAGCCGCGTATTGGCCTTGACCCGGCCTCCATCGACGCGGATCTCGCCCTTGCGGCACATCTTCTCGATGAGCCCCTGATTGATCTGCGGAAACATCCGCTTGAACCAACGGTCAAGCCGCTGGTCGCCATCGCCTTCGGCGACGGTAATGGTTTGTACGCGGCTCATGCCAATACCTCTCGGGCCACCCAGAGGCCCAGCAAACAGGCGGCCAGCGACAAGATCACCGAGGCCCCCACATATGAAAATGCGACAGCGGCGCGGCCTGTCTCAAGCAGCCGCATCGTGTCGAGTGAAAACGCCGAAAAGGTGGTGAAGCCGCCCAGCAGGCCGGTCATCAGAAAGGGCAGCAACAGCGCCTTATCCGCCAGTGCGACCCAGACCACCCCAATTGCGAGCGAGCCCGCGACATTCACCGCCAGCGTGCCCAGCGGGAAGCCGACGGTCAGACCGACAAGGTAGCGCAAGCACGCGCCCAGAGCGCCGCCGAGCGCCACCATGATCAGTGTTTTCATCATCGACACCCCATCGCGCGGGCGCGGCCCGGAGTCAAGTTTTCCGCTTGGCCCGCAGCCCCGCGAAGTAATCTTGTCGTTTTTTCAACTCCCGTTCGAAGCCACGTTCGACCGGCTCGTAAAGGCTGGGGCGCTCCATCGTGTCGGGAAAGTAGTTCTGCCCCGAGAACCCGTCTTCGGCGTCGTGGTCATAGGCATAGCCGCTGCCGTAGCCCTGCTCCTTCATCAGCTTAGTGGGCGCGTTGAGGATATGCTTGGGCGGCGGCTCTGACCCGGTGCTGCGGGCCAGCCTGCGGGCCCCCTTGTAGGCTTTGTAGACGGCGTTGGATTTGGGCGCGAGGCAGATATAGGTCAGCGCCTGCGCGATGGCTAACTCCCCCTCGGGGCTGCCAAGCCGTTCGTAGGTCTCCCACGCCTGAAGGCAGAAAGCCTGCGCCTGCGGATCGGCGAGGCCAACGTCCTCAACCGCCATGCGGGTAATGCGCCGCATCAGGTAGCGCGGGTCCTCCCCCCCCTCCAGCATCCGGCCCAGCCAATAAAGCGCCGCGTCCGGGTCCGAGCCGCGCATGGATTTGTGCAGGGCGGAAATCAGGTTGTAATGCGAATCCCCCGATTTGTCGTATTGCGCGGCCCGCCGCATGAGCCGTTTCGACAGCCCCGCCTTGTCGAGCGGCGCATCGCCTTTCCACGCCGTGACCTGCTCGATCAGGTTGAGCAGCGCCCGCCCGTCGCCATCGGCCATCTCCAAAAGCGCCTCGCGCGCCTCGGGCTGCAACGGCAGGGGCTTGCCCAAATCGTGCTCGGCCCGCTCCGCCAATCGCTCCAGATCGGTGAGCGGCAGGCGTTCCAGCACCAGCACCTGCGCGCGGGACAGCACAGCGGCGTTCAATTCGAAACTCGGGTTCTCGGTGGTGGCACCGACCAGAAGGATCGTGCCATCCTCCATATGCGGCAAGAACCCGTCCTGCTGCGCCTTGTTGAAACGGTGGATTTCGTCGACAAACAAAAGCGTCCCCTGCCCCTGCCGCCGCCGCATCTTGGCCGCGTCGAAAACCTTTCGCAGTTCCGGCACGCCCGAGAAAATCGCGCTGATCTGCACGAAATGCAGATCGGTCTCATCCGCCAGAAGCCGCGCGATGGTGGTCTTGCCAACGCCGGGCGGCCCCCAGAAGATCAGCGAAGACAGCGCGCCCGCGGCCAACATCACCGACAGCGGCGCATCGGGGCCAAGCACTTTTTCTTGCCCAATCACCTCGGACAGCGCGCGCGGCCGCAACCGGTCCGCCAAGGGGCGGTGCCCAGCCTCTGCCGCTGGGTCGCCGTCACCAAACAGATCCGCCACGCTACCCCCTGAACCGCAGTGCGACACGCCGGTCGCCGCGTTGAATGACCATTTGAATGCGCCGCACCTCGCCCGACAGCAGGGCGGCCAAACTATGCGTCTCTGCCACCTCTACCCCATTCACCGAAAGGATCACATCACCATCCCGCAGCCCCACACGCGGGCCATAGCGGCCCGCATCCATGACCACGACGCCACTGCTTTCCAGCGGCAGGTTCAGTTCCGAAATCACCGCCGGATTGATTCGCGCAGCGCGCAATCCGGGCAAAAGGCTCCGGGTGCCCAACGTGACCTCGGCCCGGTCCGGTTCATCCGGGGCGGCGATCAGCGCCACCGTCATCTCTTGCAGAACGCCATCGCGCCTGACGCCCACACGCGCGGAATGCCCAAGACCGGCGACCGACATGCGGTAGATCATCTCTGACGGCGTATTGACCGGCTGGTCATCGACGCTGACGATGACATCCCCCACCTGCAGCCCCGCCGCGTTAAAGGGGCTGGCGCGATGCAGCCCCGAAACGATGATCCCGCCCGGTCGATCCAGCCCCAGCGGCCCGGCCATATCTGCATCCACCGGTTGCCCGGCCAAACCCGCCCAAGGGCGGCTGAACGCCACCTCCCCCGCGCGGGCCTGCGCGACAAAGGCCGCGACCAGATCAGCGGGGATCGCAAAGCCGATGCCGTTGCTGCCGCCCGAGCGCGTCAAGATCGAGGTGTTCACCCCGATAAGCCGCCCCGCCATGTCAATCAACGCCCCGCCCGAGTTGCCGGGGTTGATCGGCGCATCGGTCTGAATGAAATAGCCCTGCCCGCCATTATCCGCCGCCCCCGACCGCGCAAGACCCGAGACGATCCCACTCGACACCGTCTGCCCCACGCCGAAGGGATTCCCGATGGCCAAGGCAAGCTCACCCACCTCCACCGCGTCGCTGTCGCGCAACTCAAGAAACGGCAGGTCCGCCGCGCCTTCCAGCTTGAGAATCGCCAGATCGCTCTCCGCATCCCCCAAAAGCACATG
The DNA here is from genome assembly GCF_034377145.1 of Sulfitobacter sp. OXR-159. Taxonomy (NCBI): domain Bacteria; kingdom Pseudomonadati; phylum Pseudomonadota; class Alphaproteobacteria; order Rhodobacterales; family Roseobacteraceae; genus Sulfitobacter; species Sulfitobacter sp. OXR-159. Next base: position 548,792 of record NZ_CP139707.1, on the reverse strand, counting down.
GGCACTGAACTCGCGCCGGTCATTCAGGACCACACGGATATCGGTCGCCGTGCCCACCACATGATAGTTCGACACCACGATGCCATCCGCCGATAGAATCACCCCGGAGCCGAGCGAATTCTGCACGCGGGGCCGCTCTGAGAAGGGATCCCGAAAGAACCGTTCGAAAAACGGGTCGGCCTGAAGCGGCGTGCGCTGTGGCTTGGTCAGGATGCGGGCGTAGATGTTGACCACCGCGGGGGTGGCCTGTTTGACCAGTGGCACGAAACTCAACTGCATCTGCGCGGCGGAACTGGGCACCTGCTGCGCCGCTAGGGGGGCGGCAAGCAGCGTTAGGATCATCAGCAAATATCTCATGCCGTCAGATATGCGCAGCCGCCCCGGCTGGCGCAACTCCCATTTCGGAATGATCTTGAAATCTCTGCCGCGACAACGAAAAAGCCCCGCCAAATGGCAGGGCTTTCCATTCCGCAATCTGCGAAATCTTATTTTGCGGCGTCTTCTTCGGCCAGACGCGCTTTGTCGGCGGCGCCTTTGGCGTCGCGGTCGCGGTCGACGAATTCGATGATCGCCATAGGCGCCATGTCACCATAGCGGAAGCCAGCTTTCAGAACGCGAACGTAACCACCTTGGCGGTCTTTGTAGCGCGGGCCGAGGATGTCGAACAGTTTCGCGACATACTGGTCTTCTTTCAGCTTCGACGCGGCCTGACGACGGGCGTGCAGATCGCCGCGTTTGGCCAGCGTGATCATCTTTTCGATGATCGGCTTGAGTTCCTTGGCTTTCGGCAAGGTTGTTTTGATTTGCTCATGCTCGATGAGCGAGCCTGCCATGTTCGAGAACAGCGCTTTGCGGTGTTCATGTGTACGGTTCAGGCGGCGGTATCCACGTGCGTGACGCATTGTCTTACTCCAATCGTGAAGCCCTCTACGGGCGGTTTTGCTTTGTCTGGCCCGCGATGCGTGTCTTGGGCTCTCCTTGGGGCTTACGCCCGGTCGTAACGGCGCCCGATTTCTTTTGAAGAAATCGGCCCGGAAACTTTAAAAGTTTCCGGGTCCGTGTCTCTTAGAACGAATCCTCGAACTTCTTGGCGAGGTCTTCGATGTTTTCTGGCGGCCAGTCTTCGACATCCATGCCAAGGTGCAGACCCATGCCCGACAGCACTTCCTTGATCTCGTTCAAGGATTTGCGGCCGAAGTTCGGGGTGCGCAGCATCTCGGCTTCGGTCTTCTGGATCAGGTCGCCGATATAGACGATGTTGTCGTTCTTCAGGCAGTTTGCCGAACGCACAGACAGTTCCAACTCGTCGACTTTCTTGAGCAGCAGCGGGTTGAACTCAAGACCATCGTCGTCGTCCTGACGGGACGCCGATTCCGGCTCGTCGAAGTTCACGAAGATGCCCAGTTGGTCCTGCAGGATGCGCGCGGCAAAGGCCACGGCGTCATCCGGCGTGATGGAGCCGTCGGTTTCCACTTTCATGGTCAACTTGTCATAATCCAGCACCTGGCCCTCACGGGTGGGCTGCACGTCATAGGAGACCTTCTTGACCGGCGAATAGATCGCGTCGATCGGGATCAGACCGATGGGCGCATCTTCCGGCTTGTTCTTGTCTGCGGAGACATAGCCCTTGCCGGTGTTGACGGTCAGCTCCATGTAGACATCTGCACCATCGTCGAGGTGGCAGATCACGTGCTCGCGGTTCAGAATCTCGATACCGGCGGATTCGGAGATGTCACCGGCGGTCACAACGCCCGGACCTTTGGCAGAGATCGACAGGCGTTTGGGGCCTTCGACTTCCATGCGCAGGCTGACGCCCTTGAGGTTCAGGATGATGTCGGTCACGTCTTCGCGCACACCGGCGACGGAGGAAAACTCGTGCAGTACGTTGTCGATCTGCACAGATGTGATCGCCGCGCCCTGCAGCGAGGACATCAGCACGCGGCGCAGCGCGTTGCCGAGGGTCAGGCCAAAGCCCCGCTCCAGCGGTTCGGCCATGACGGTCGCCTGACGTGCGGGGTCGTTGCCCGGCTTGACGTCAAGCTGTTGCGGCTTGATCAATTCAGCCCAATTCTTGTGGATCATGCGTCCCTCCATCCTTGTTTGTGCCTCATGTCCAAATGACACAAACGCTCGAGGTTTCTGAAAAGCGGTATGGGGCCGCACGCAAGGCGCGACCCCATGTAAAACAGTCCCAGCTTAAACGCGGCGGCGTTTGGGCGGGCGGCAGCCGTTGTGGGCCATCGGGGTCACATCACGGATCGACGTGATGTTGAAACCGGCAGCCGCCAGAGCGCGGAGTGCGGATTCACGACCCGAACCGGGGCCCTGCACTTCGACTTCCAGCGTCTTGACGCCGTGATCCTGCGCCTTGCGGCCAGCATCTTCTGCGGCCATCTGAGCGGCATAGGGTGTCGATTTACGCGACCCTTTGAAGCCCATGGTGCCAGCGGAGGACCAGGAGATTGCGTTGCCTTGAACATCCGAGATTAGGATCTTGGTGTTGTTAAAGCTCGAGTTCACATGCGCCACGCCTGCGGCGATGTTCTTGGAGACCTTACGCTTGGTCTTTGTCTTATCGCGTGCCATTGATCAGACCCTCCCTTATTTCTTCTTGCCAGCAATGGCCTTTGCGGGGCCTTTGCGGGTGCGAGCATTGGTGTGGGTACGCTGACCACGAACGGGCAGGTTACGACGATGGCGCAGGCCACGGTAGCAACCAAGGTCCATCAGACGTTTGATGTTCATCTGCGTGTCACGACGCAGGTCGCCTTCGACGGTGTAGTTGGCGTCGATGTGCTCACGCACGGCCAGAACTTCGGCGTCGGACAGCTCGTTAACGCGACGGGTCGCGTCGATGCCAACGGCTTCGCAGATGGCTTTGGCGGAGGAGGTGCCAATACCGGTGATATAGGTGAGGGCGATTGGAACCCGCTTTGCAGTCGGGATGTTTACGCCGGCAATACGTGCCACGTTAGCTATTCCTTTTCGTTGCGGGTCCGTCGTTCCAGACCCTTTTTTCACAACACAAGCCCGAGGCGTTTGGGCCATCGGGCTGAGGCTGATCAGGTGATCTTGCGGGGCTGGGCGGAACCCTTGCCGCAATTTGATTCTCTTGCGAGATAGGGGTGACTATGAGGTTTTGCGCAGGGCGTCAAGCCTTGCACAAAACTCCCGTAGGATCGGCGGCGCGGAGCGAAAGGCGGCGTCGCCCCTGCCCCCACCACCGGGAAATCACTTATCGAGAATCTGCGCGATTGCGCCGCGGACTTCTTCGATCTGACCCAGACCATTCACACCGCTGAGCATCTCTTTGGCATAGTAATAGCCAATCAGCGGAGAGGTCTGTTTGTAGTAGGCCATCAGACGGGTTTTGAGGCTTTCCTCATTGTCGTCCGCGCGGCGCTTGAACTCGGTCCCGCCGCAGTTGCTACATTTACCATCTTCGGGGATCGGCTTGGTCAGGTCGTTGTAGACCTCGCCGCAGGACGCACAGGTCGAGCGTGCGGTGATGCGGGCGACCAGTGCCTCATCGTCGACCTTCATCTCGATCACGGCGTCGAGGGTCTGGCCCTCTTGCTGCATCAAATCGGCCAGCGCGTCGGCCTGCGCCAGCGTGCGGGGGAAACCGTCAAAAATAAAGCCGCCATGCTCGGCTTTGTCGGTAAGCTTTTCGCGGATCAGGCCGATGACGATCTCATCGGTGACCAGCGCGCCGCGGTCCATGACATCGGCCACGATCTTGCCCATCTCCGTGCCGCTGTCCTTGGCCTCACGCAGCATGTCGCCGGTGGAAAGCTGAACCATGTTGCGGGTCTCGACCAGATGACGTGCTTGGGTGCCTTTGCCTGCGCCCGGAGGCCCGAGTAGGATAATATTCATCGACGTACGGGGCTCCGTTTCTTGCGTGTACCTTTGCCTTTGCCCGCGCCTTTGCCGCGCAGCTGAGACTTCTCAAGCAGACCTTCATACTGGTGCGCCAGCAGATGGCTTTGAACCTGTTGGATCGTATCCATGGTGACCGAGACGACGATCAGCACCGAGGTGCCACCGAAGTAGAAGGGAATGGCGAACTGGCCGCGCAGAATCTCGGGCAGAACAGAGACCGCCGCCAGATAGGCCGAGCCGAGAACGAGGATGCGGTTGACCACATACTCCAGATACTCGGAGGTGCGCTTGCCGGGGCGGATGCCAGGGACAAAGCCGTTCTGGTTCTTCAGGTTGTCGGCCACGTCATCAGGTTTGAAGCTGACGTTGAAGGTATAGAAATAAGCAAAGAAGACGATCATCGCCACGAAGAACAGCAGGTAAAGCGGCTGGCCGGGGCCGAAGTTCGCCAGAAGCCAGGACATCACCGGGCTGGTGGAATTGCCCGAAAACGTGCTGACGGTAACCGGCAGAAGCAGCAAAGAAGAGGCGAAGATCGCCGGGATCACGCCCGCCGGGTTCACCTTTACCGGCAGGTGGCTGGTACCGCCGTCATACATCTTCATCCCGACCTGACGGCGGGGGTATTGGATGTGAATCTTCCGCAGCGCGCGCTCCATGAAGACCACGAACATGATCGTCGCAATCACCATGACCAGCACACCCACGATCACCGCAGGGCTGATCGCACCGGAGCGGCCCGAAGCGAAGAACTGCGCGATGGCGGCGGGAACCTCGGCGATGATGCCGACGAAGATGATCAGCGAGATGCCGTTGCCGATGCCGCGTGCGGTGATCTGCTCACCCAGCCACATCAGGAACATGGTGCCGCCGACGAGGGTAATCATACAGGCGGCGATGAAGCTAAAACCCATCTGCCCATCGGCCACGATGTCACCAGCCTGGAGGCTGACCGCAAGACCGTAGGACTGCAGGGTCGCCAGCGCCACGGTGCCGTAGCGCGTGTACTGGTTGATCTTCTTGCGCCCCTGTTCGCCCTCTTTTTTCAACTGTTCCAGCGCCGGGACCATGGAGGTCAGCAACTGAACGATGATCGAGGCCGAAATATAGGGCATGATGCCCAGAGCGAAGATACCCATCCGGCCAAGCGCGCCGCCGGTGAACATCGACACCATGCCGCCGATGCCTTGGCCCGCGCTCTCCATGAAGTCACGCAGTGCGCCGCCGTCGATGCCGGGCACCGGGATAAAGGTGCCAAGGCGGTAAACGATAAGCAGCCCGAGTGTGAACAGGATCCGATTGCGCAGGTCTGTTGCCTTACCCAATGCGGCCCAGCTCGTGTTCGCGGCCATGTTTTCGACGGCAGATACCATGAGGGGTCTCTTCTTTTGTTGCGAAAACGCCGCCCGGGCCGTTTTCCGGCGGGCGGCGTTCGGGAAAACTTGAGGTTATGTAAGCGGCTGGCGCGCCGCTCACAAGCCTTAAGGCCGCTTTACTCGGATGCCTCAGCCGCCTTGGGGGCGGTCACGGTCACCTTGCCGCCTGCCTTCTCGACCGCCTCAATGGCGGACTTGGAAGCGCCAGCGACGTTCAGGTCGATCTTGGAGGTGATGTCACCCTTGGCCAGAACGCGGATACCGTCCAGCTCACGACGGACCAGACCGGACGCGATCAGGGCGGCACCGTCGATGGTGTTGCCGGCGTCGAGCTTCTTGGCGTCGATGAATTTCTGGATCAGGCCCAGGTTCACAACAGCGAAAGATTTGCGGTTTGGCTTGTTGAAGCCACGCTTGGGCAGACGCTGGTAGATTGGCATCTGGCCGCCTTCGTAGCCGTTGATGCTGACGCCGGAACGGGATTTTTGACCCTTGATACCACGGCCACCCATCTTACCCTTGCCAGAGCCGGGACCACGGCCAACGCGCATACGCTTCTTGGTTGCGCCTTCGTTGTCGGAAAGTTCGTGCAGTTTCATGTCGCTTCTCCTTATGCCGGAAATGGCCCCCAGCGACGGGAGTGGCCAAACGCGGCGTTGCGATTCCATTGCGACCCAACACGGGCCACCGGGGGCGTATAGGGGATGGCGTGGCGGGTGACAAGGGGGGTGGCAGAGCCCCGGCCAAGACTCGCATTCAGTTAGAATTTTACAACGTAATACCAACCCGGATAGCTCTCTGAAACTTTGAGGTTGCTAGGGCCCGCAACTAAAGTTCAATCTTACCCCATGCGTTTTAGTATAGTGTGAGAGATTATGAGAAAAAGAGAATTGCTATTTCCGTTCATTTTGATGGCGAGTTCCATTCATGCTGCGGAAAACGACGAAACTGCTTTGTCGCGTTATGAGATATTTGATTCAGACAGCCAGCCGATAACGCTGGAAGACCTAGAAGCAATGGAAGATGAGTATGAAGCCCTACTGGACGCAAGCGATTGCACCGAAGCGCTTCCTAAAATCGTAGCGTTTGCCGAAACCGCAAATCGGGTGTCCAATTTGATCCGCCGCGGGAACGAACCTTATTACGATGCACGCCGAGATGATCAGAAGGTGATCGCGAGGGACCGAGCCTTACTAAATCAACTCGTCGCAGCGGAGAATGCGACAAATAATTTGGTAGCAAAAAGAAACGCAGCATGGGTGGAAGAGGCGAAGTGCCTGATCTTAGAAGGCGAACTGAATGCCGGCATAAACCGTCTTTATCGCGCCCTCGACTATATCGAACCTGATGACAGAGAACTTTGGGAGGAAGCAAGGACACTCCTTTGGGATCAAGTTGGTTTTGAGCCCCAGAACTGACCGAAAGAAAACAAAACGCCCCGCAGTTCCCTGCGAGGCGTTTTCGTAGAGTGGTCCCCCACCCTACCGCTGAACCAAAGTTCAGCCTTTCTCTTCGACGATCTCAACCATATGCGAGACCTTGTTGATCATGCCGCGGACGGAAGGTGTATCTTCCAGCTCACGGGTACGACCCATTTTGTTCAGACCCAGGCCAACCAAAGTTGCCTTTTGCTTGGCGGGGCGGCGGATCGGCGAGCCGACCTGCTTGATTACGAGTGTCTTGGCCATGCTTATGCCTCCTCAGCCACTTGTGCGGAGGACTCTACGTTGTCTTCACGCTTGGGCAGAATGTCAGCCACTTTCTTGCCGCGACGCTGCGCGACGGAACGGGGCGATTGCTCTTTCTTCAGACCGTCCAGAGTGGCGCGGATCATGTTGTAGGGGTTCTGCGAACCGACCGATTTGGACACAACGTCTTTCACGCCCAGCATCTCGAACACGGCACGCATCGGACCACCGGCGATGATACCGGTACCTTCAGGTGCTGTACGCATGATAACGCGGCCTGCGCCGTGGCGACCATGCATGTCGTGGTGCAGGGTGCGGCCTTCGCGCAGTTGAACGCGGATCATCTGACGCTTGGCTTGCTCAGTCGCCTTGCGGATGGCCTCGGGTACTTCTTTCGCTTTACCCTTACCAAAGCCCACGCGGCCTTTCTGATCACCCACGACCACGAGTGCGGCGAAGCCGAAACGCTTACCACCCTTAACGGTCTTGGACACGCGGTTGATCGCGACCAGACGGTCAGCGAATTCCGGGGTTTCGTCGCGTTGGTTGCGGCGGTTGCCCCCACGGTTGTCATCTCTTGCCATCTGGCATCTTCCTTTTTCTGTGGCCCTGAGGCCCATAGGATCAATCCTGGTGAGCCCTTGGCCCCCGGATCATCGAGAGGGCCAACCCGGCCCTCTTCGCAGGAAAGCTATGCGCGGGGCACAGCCTCCATATGAAAGCAGGTGCGTGGTTGCCCACGCACCGCACAATCAGATCTTCAAACCACCTTCACGCGCGGCGTCGGCCAGAGCCTTCACCTTGCCGTGGAAGAGGAAGCCGCCACGGTCGAAGTATGCTTCTTCGACGCCGGCTTTCTTGGCACGTTCGGCAATCGCGGCACCGACCTTGGTCGCTGCTTCGATGTTGTTCTTGCCGAAAACGCCCAGATCCTTTTCCATCGAGGAAGCGGAAGCCAGTGTCACGCCGTTCACATCGTCGATCAGCTGAGCCGAGATGTTTTTGGACGAACGGTGTACCGACAGGCGAAGACGCCCGGCGTTCACTTTGCGGAGTTTGTTCCGAACGCGCATGCGGCGTTTCAGGAACAGCTGTCTTTTGGTGTTTGCCATCTTTCCGTTCCTTACTTCTTCTTGCCTTCTTTGCGGAACACGAACTCACCCTTATAGCGGATGCCTTTGCCCTTATAGGGCTCGGGCTTGCGCCATGCGCGGATGTTCGCGGCGACCTGACCAACAAGCTGTTCGTCAATGCCTTCCACAACGATTTCGGTCTGCTTCGGTGCCGTTACGGTGACGCCTTCGGGCGCAACGTAGTCAACATCGTGGCTGAGGCCGAGGTTCAGTTTCAGCGTGTTGCCATTGACGGCCGCACGATAACCAACACCCTGGATTTCCAGCTCCTTCTTGAAGCCCTCGGTGACGCCGGTCACGAGGTTTTCAATCATGGTGCGGGACATGCCCCACTGCTGACGTGCGCGCTTGGACTTGCCACGCGGTGTCACAGAGATTGCATCGTCTTCGACCGTCAGGGTCACGTCGTCAGTTGCGCGGAAGCTGCGGGTGCCCTTGGGGCCCTTCACTTCGATCGTCTGACCGCTCACCGATGCCGAGACGCCCGAAGGCATGGCGACTGGTTTCTTACCAATACGAGACATTGTCTTCTCCTTAGAATACGGTGCAGAGCACTTCGCCGCCAACATTGGCAGAGCGTGCAGATGCGTCCGACATCACACCTTTGGAGGTGGAGACAATCGACACGCCGAGGCCCTGACGGACAACGGGGATGTCATTGACGGCCATGTAGACGCGACGACCGGGTTTGGAAACCCGCTTCAGTTCACGAATAACAGGTTCGCCTTCGTAGTACTTGAGGCTGATCTCGATGGCGGGGTGGCCATCGGCGCCCGTGACTTTTTCGTAGCCGCGGATGTAGCCTTCGTCGGCCAGCACGTCCAACACCCATGCACGCAGCTTGGAAGCCGGTGTGGAGACGGTGGATTTGCCGCGCAGCGAAGAGTTACGGATGCGTGTCAGCATATCTGCGATAGGATCGTTCATCTGATGCGCTCCTTACCAGCTCGACTTGACCATGCCGGGGATTTGGCCCGAAGAGCCGAGATCCCGCAGCGCGATCCGCGAAATTTTCAGTTTACGATAGTAGGCGTGCGGGCGGCCCGTCAGCTGGCAACGGTTGTGCAGACGCACAGCAGAGCTGTTGCGCGGCAGTTTCGCCAGTTTCAGGGAAGCGCGGAAACGCTCTTCCATCGGTTTGCTTTCGTCGCTCACGATCTCTTTCAGAGCCGCGCGCTTCTCAGCGTACTTTTTGACCAGTGCTTCGCGCTTCTTCTCGCGCTCAATCATGGATTTCTTAGCCATTTCTAATCCTTCCCGCGCTTATGAATTGAAGGGCATGTTGAAAGCTTTCAACAGCGCCTTGGCTTCAGCGTCGGTTTTCGCCGTGGTGGCGATCACGATGTCCATACCCCAAGTCTCGTCAACTTTGTCGAAGTCGATTTCGGGGAACACGATATGCTCTTTCATGCCCATGGCGTAGTTGCCACGGCCGTCAAAGCTCTTGCCCGAGATGCCGCGGAAGTCACGGATACGGGGCATTGCGATCGTGATCAGACGATCAAGGAATTCGTACATGCGGTCGCCACGCAGGGTAACTTTCGCACCCAAAGGCATGTCTTCACGCACGCGGAAACCAGCGATGGATTTCTTGGCCACGGTTGTCAGAGCCTTCTGGCCTGCAATCGCGGTCAGGTCTTCCTGAGCCGACTTGGCTTTTTTGCTGTCGCGCACGGCTTCGGCACCGCAGCCGATGTTCAGAACGATCTTGTCCAGCTTGGGGATCATCATGTCGTTCTTGTAGCCGAATTCCTCTTTCAGGGCGGCGCGGATCTTCTCGCGGTATTCGGCCTGAAGGCGGGGTGTGTAGGTTGCGGTATCAAGCATCGATCACGTCCCCCGTGGTCTTGGCAAAGCGCACTTTCTTGTCGCCTTCGATTTTGAAACCTACGCGCGTGGCTTTGCCGTTGGCATCCACCAATGCGAGGTTGCTCAGGTCGATCGGCATCGCCTTGGGGATGCGGCCGCCCTGAGATGTCTGTGTCTGGCGCGTTGCGCGGATGGCGATTTTCACGCCGTCAACGATGGCCTTGTTCGACTTGGGGTCAACAGACGAGATGGTGCCCGTCTTGCCCTTGTCCTTGCCGGACAGGACGATGACCTTGTCACCTTTGCGAAGTTTAGCAGCCATGATTACAGCACCTCCGGAGCGAGCGAGATGATTTTCATGAAGTTCTTCGCACGCAGCTCACGAACTACCGGCCCGAAGATACGGGTGCCGACAGGCTCGTTGTTGTTATTCAGGATAACAGCAGCGTTGCGGTCGAAGCGGATGGCGGTGCCATCTTCACGACGAACTTCTTTGGCAGTGCGAACGACAACGGCCTTACGGACGTCGCCTTTTTTCACACGACCGCGCGGGATGGCTTCCTTGACCGAGACGACAATGATGTCGCCGACGGATGCGTATTTACGCTTGGAACCACCCAGGACCTTGATGCACTGAACACGGCGCGCGCCGCTGTTGTCAGCAACATCCAGGTTGGTCTGCATCTGGATCATTTGGTTTCTCCCGACCTTCTGGGGGGCGATGCGGCCCTCATCCCAGGGTTTCGTTTAAGGGGCTCAGGCTTCGGCTTTGTCCGAAGTCAGAACTTCCCAACGTTTGGTTTTCGACTTGGGGGCACATTCGATGATGCGCACAGTGTCGCCCACCTTGAACGTGTTGTTCTCATCGTGAGCCCGGTACTTCTTGGACTTACGGATGGTCTTCTTCAGAACCGGATGCGTAAAGCGGCGCTCTACGGAAACGGAAACTGTTTGTGCGTTGGCGTCCGATGTCACGGTGCCTGTAAGGATACGCTTGGGCATGTTTCAGGCTCCTATTATTCGGCTGCCGCAGCAGCGGCTTTCTGGTTCAGCACGGTGTGGACACGGGCCACGTCACGCTTAACAGTCTTCAGACGTGCGGGGTTTTCCAACTGGCCGGTGGCCTGCTGAAAACGCAAGTTGAAGGATTCTTTTTTCAGGTTCACAAGTTCGTCGCGGAGCTGATCCGGCGTCTTGTCATGCAGTTCGCTGGCTTTCACGGCCTCTTCCTTTCAACATCACCAGTAGGCCCCTGTCAGGGTGACCATGATTCTGGTGGAGTTCATGATGAAAGGTGCCAATACGCGCTGAGGTCGCACATGGCAACCCCCGATGGCCCGGCGCCTGTGAATTAGGCGGGAAAGACGCTGGCGATAGGAACATGTTCCGCATAAGAAGGGCCTATGTCAAACATCAAATCGCTTTTCGCCACCCGCCTCTATCACGCCGCCCTGTCGGACCATGGCAAACCCATCGACACCGATGAACTGGCCGCCTCTTGTTTCTCGATCGCCGAGGATGATGAGGCCGGGCAGGATTGGTGCGAAGAGAACGGCTATGCGGGCTACACCTCTTATGCGTCGCTGGATGACCTGCCCTACCGGTTCCCGATCTTCAAGGATCTGGTCGCGGTGCTGGACAAACATGTGGCCGCCTTTGCCAAGGATCTCGACTTCGATCTGGGCGAGCGCAAGCTGGTGCTAGACTCCCTGTGGCTGAACATCCTGCCCGAAGGCGGCATCCACACCTCGCATATCCACCCCCACTCCGTGATCTCTGGCACGACCTATGTGACCATGCCCGAAGGCGCCAGCGCGATCCGCTTCGAGGATCCGCGCCTGCCGATGATGATGGCCGCGCCGGGCCGGGTGAAAGACGCCCGCGAAGAGCTGCGCCCCTTCATCTATGTCGCACCCGACGCGGGCGACGTGCTGCTCTGGGAAAGCTGGCTGCGCCATGAGGTGCCGATGAACATGATCGAAGAAGACCGCGTTTCGGTCTCGTTCAACTACAACTGGGCCTGACCGATGGCCGAGGACGTGAGCGCCCTCCCCCTGTCGGACCTGACAATCGACGCCGAGACCCGCCCGCCCCTGCCCGACATGGGCGACGTCACCGAGGCACAGCGACAAGCTGGGCGGCACCTTGCGGCGATCCACCGTCACTACCTCAGCGATCTATCACAAATCGCTCAGGTGATGACCCGCATTGAGGCCGGAGAGGCGCCCCCGGCTGAGCTTGCACATATCGTCCTGCATAGCCAGATGGCCCAGAATTTCGCCGCCGCCGGAACGCTCTGCGGTCAGCAATGCTGGGCGTTGACGATGCACCACAATATCGAAGAACAGAGCATTTTCCCGCAGCTGCTCGCGCGCGGGTCAGAACCGGTGCGCGCAATCGTGGACCGTCTGCGGGCCGAACATGAGGTCGTTCACGCGCTTCTCGAACGGCTGGGCGCGGCGGCGGACGGATTGACCGAGGCACCGAGCTCAGAACAATTCGCCGAAACCCGCGCGATATTCGACCAACTGGTCGCAGTGGTGCGCTCGCATTTCAAATTCGAAGAGACCGCCTTGGCCGAGGCATTGGGCGTCTATCAGGTCGACATCTGAGGCACCGCCCGGCGGCTATTTCAGTTTCTTCGCCGCCTCTTCCTGCGCCTTGACCGCTGCCTTTTCTTCCTTGGTCAGCTTGTTGCCCCACTGATTGTTGCTGAGCCCGAGATCACTGGGCATCGGCTTGGTCTTGCCCTTCTTCACCTCTCCGCCCTTGTCGAGAAACGCTTTGATGAGGTCTTCGTCGGTGTTCGGCTTTGGGACGTGCTTCATCGGGCTGGGCCTTTCCTGCGGCATGGGGTTAAGCAAAGGCTACCTAGATTAAAGCGCATTGGCCAGCGTTGCAGGTGCTGCTTGCCCCGCCTGCCCGATTGGTGAACATTCAACCTTTAGATTTATTTGAGTATCCACTGCCGATGTTTGTCCCGTTCCTTTTGCTCTTTATATCCCTCGCCCTTACAATCGCAGCCGCATCCACGCCGGGCTATGGGGACTTCAGCCTGCTCGGCGCGCTTTGTGTCATCGCCAGTGCGATCCTTCTGCTCTGGTCTTTCCGCGGCGCGCATCAGCAGCGGAAAAAATGGATCATCGTCGACGGCTCCAACGTCATGCATTGGAAGACCGGCGCGCCGGACATGAATGCGGTCCGGGACGTTGTGGATGAGTTACGCTCGAGGGGCTATTCCCCCGGCGTCGTGTTTGACGCCAACGCGGGCTATCTGCTCGCGGGTCGCTATCAACATGACAAGGCGCTGAGCAGACAACTTGACCTGCCGGTGGACCGGGTGATGGTCGTCCCAAAGGGCACGCCCGCGGACCCCTATATACTGCAATCCGCCCTAGACTACGGCGGGCAGGTCGTCAGCCGCGATCAGTTCCGCGATTGGGCGGAGGCCCATCCGGAAATCGCTGAGCCGGGACACCTGATCAAAGGCGGCTACCGGGATGGGAAACTCTGGCTCGACCTTGAGGCCGACGCGCTGGTCTGACAAAGCAAAACCCCCGCCGATCGCTCGACGGGGGTTTTATGTCTTTCAGCCACCCCTTACGGGGCTGCGGGCTTACCAGTCCTCGCGGACAACAACCCGAGTTTTGATCGGCAGCTTCATGGCTGCCAGACGCAGGGCTTCGCGTGCCACGTCTTCACCGACACCGTCGATTTCGAACATGATACGGCCCGGCTTGACCTTGGCTGCCCAGAAGTCGACGGAACCTTTACCTTTACCCATACGAACTTCGACGGGCTTGGAGGTGACCGGTACGTCCGGGAAGATGCGGATCCAGACACGGCCTTGACGCTTCATGTGACGCGTCATGGCGCGGCGTGCCGCTTCGATTTGACGGGCTGTAACCCGCTCCGGCTGCAGTGCCTTCAGGCCGTAGGTGCCAAAGTTCAGGTCAGACCCGCCCTTTGCCAGACCCTTGATCGAGCCCTTAAACTGCTTGCGGAATTTAGTACGCTTTGGTTGAAGCATTTGTCATTCCCCCTTAGCGACGACCGCCGGCACCGCGAGGTGCTGGGCCGTCTTGGAGTTCCTGTGCCTTACGGTCACGCGCGGCGGGGTCATGTTCCATGATCTCGCCTTTGAAGATCCATGTCTTGATCCCGATGATGCCATAAGCGGTGGCCGCTTCGACATGTGCGTAATCGATGTCGGCACGCAATGTGTGCAGCGGCACGCGACCCTCACGGTACCATTCGGTACGCGCGATTTCGGCCCCACCAAGACGACCCGCGAGGTTCACGCGGATGCCCAGTGCGCCCATGCGCATGGCGTTCTGCACGGCACGTTTCATGGCGCGGCGGAAAGAAACCCGGCGCTCCAGCTGCTGTGCAATGCTCTCACCAACAAGGTGTGCGTCCAGCTCGGGCTTGCGGACCTCAACGATGTTGAGGTGCAGTTCCGAGTTGGTCATCTTGGCGATCTTCTGGCGCAGCGTCTCGATGTCCGCGCCTTTCTTGCCAATGATGACACCGGGGCGTGCTGTGTGGATCGTGACGCGGCACTTTTTGTGCGGACGCTCGATGATCACACGGGCAACACCAGCTTGGTGGCACTCTTTCTTGATGAAGTCGCGGATTGCGAGGTCTTCGAGAAGAAGATCACCGTAATCCTTGGTGTCGGCGTACCAGCGGCTGTCCCAGGTGCGGTTCACCTGAAGACGCATACCGATCGGATTGACTTTGTTACCCATCAGGCTTGCTCCTCAACTTGACGCACTTTGATCGTGATCTCGGCAAACGGCTTGATGATCTTGCCGAACCGGCCACGGGCACGCGGGCGACCGCGCTTCATGGTCAGGTTCTTACCGACATAGGCCTCGGCCACGATGAGCTCATCGACGTCCAGGTTGTGGTTGTTCTCGGCGTTGGCAATCGCGGACTGAAGGCATTTCTTCACGTCCTGCGCGACCCGCTTCTTGGAGAAGGTGAGGTCGGTCAGCGCTTTGTCCACGGACTTGCCACGGATCAAAGCTGCAACCAGGTTCAGTTTCTGCGGGCTGGTGCGAAGCATGCGCAGTTTTGCCATTGCTTCGTTGTCTGCCACGCGGCGGGGATTCTTATCCTTGCTCATGGCTTATTTCCGCTTCGCTTTTTTGTCGGCGGCATGACCGTAGTAGGTCCGAGTCGGGGAGTACTCACCGAACTTCTGACCGATCATGTCTTCGCTGACGTTAACAGGGATGTGCTTATGACCGTTGTACACGCCAAACGTCAGACCCACGAACTGGGGCAGGATCGTGCTGCGGCGCGACCAGATCTTGATCACTTCGTTACGGCCGCCCTCGCGGGAAGCCTCTGCCTTTTTGAGGACATAAGAGTCAACAAAAGGACCTTTCCATACTGAACGAGCCATGAATTAACGCCCCTTCTTCTTGGCGTGACGCGAGCGGATGATAAGCTTGCTGGACGCTTTGTTCTTGTTGCGGGTCTTGGCACCCTTCGTCGGCTTACCCCAAGGAGTAACCGGGTGACGACCACCAGAGGTCCGGCCTTCACCACCGCCGTGCGGGTGGTCGATCGGGTTCATCACCACACCACGTACAGAAGGACGGATGCCCTTGTGACGCATGCGGCCCGCTTTACCGTAGTTCTGGTTGGAGTTGTCGGGGTTAGACACAGCACCAACGGTGGCCATGCATTCCTGACGCACGAGACGCAGCTCGCCGCTGCTCAGACGGATCTGAGCGTAGCCACCGTCACGACCCACGAACTGGGCGTAGGTGCCGGCGGCACGTGCGATCTGACCGCCCTTGCCGGGCTTCATCTCAATGTTGTGGACGATCGTACCGATCGGCATGCCCGAGAAAGGCATCGCGTTACCGGGTTTGATGTCCACTTTGGCGCCGGCGATGATTTTGTCGCCGATGGCCAGACGCTGGGGGGCCAGGATGTAGGCCTGCTCGCCGTCTTCGTACTGGATCAGTGCGATGAAAGCGGTCCGGTTGGGGTCATATTCGATCCGCGCGACAACAGCGGACATGTCCAGCTTGTTACGCTTGAAATCAACGATACGGTAGAGGCGCTTTGCACCACCACCTGTACGACGCATTGTGATTCGTCCGGTGTTGTTCCGACCGCCAGATTTGGTCAAACCCTCAGTAAGGGCTTTGACCGGGCGGCCTTTCCACAGCTCCGAACGGTCGATCAGTACCAGTCCACGCTGGCCTGGCGTCGTCGGTTTGTACGACTTGAGTGCCATGTTCTCTGTCTTCCGTTTGCTTGGCACGCATCCATCATGATGAAAGCGCGTTGGTTGTAGGGCCCCGAAGGTCCCCTGTAGGAGTGGTGGATGGGCTTAAATCTCTTGCGAGGCAGGCATCCCAACCACCGGGATCGTTCAAATAGCCAAACCCCGGACGAATCCGGGGCTTGAGCCGATGTGGCGACCTAGCAGGTTCAATTCTGCCCGTCCAGTGGGCATGGCGAAATTCCTCTCCCCTGCCCGCACAAAAGAAAAGAAGGCGCCGAAGCGCCTCCTTCCGTAGGTTTACCGATTACCCAAAGCGGGTATTAGTCAAGCCCAATGCTCTCGGCCAGACGCATACCGGGGTCAAGGATTTCAACTTCTGCTTCGTTGAATTCCGGCATGCTTTCCAGACGCTCTTCGGTGACGCCGGGGACGATCACTTCGTCTTCACGCATGATCAGCTTCTCAACCGGAATGGCGACTTCGTTTTCGCCCATCCCAAGGAAACCGCCCACGCCGATGATCGCAACAACGGTGTCGCCACGGACGCCGATAAAGTCGATCTCACCAACGTCTTCGCCGGTTTCGGTGGCGACGCTGCGGCCGGTCAGTTCTTCGGCGGTCAGGTTAAAGATCGGCAGACGCTGCACGTTCTCTTGATAGCGGGTGCGGTCTTCTTCGGCCATATTGCCTTGCTCATCAGCATTGAAGTCTTCCATCAGCACGCGGGCTTGCTCTTGCTCGACGTTGATCTCGGCGCCTTCGGCACCTTCTACGTTGACCTCAGGCGCTTCGGCTTCTTCGACGACGACATTCGCGTCTTCACCCTGCTGCACGTTCACGTTGGCTTCTTCCTGCTCAACAGCGACGCGGGCTTCTTCGGATTCAGCCACGTTCACATTGGCTTCGGCCTGCTCAACCGTCACGCGCGGCTCGGCTTCTTCGATGGTCACTTTCGGCTCGGGCCGCACGAATTTCACGACGGGTTCGGGCTGCTCCAGATCAACGATCGGCTCGCCTGTTTCCACATCAACCTGCGGCTTGGGAACCTGCACGGTCACGACCGGCTCAGGGATGCGCACGGTCACCTGCGGCTGTGCCTGCTCAACGGTGATGATCGGCGCCTGCTGCTGCACGCGAACGGTCGGCTCGGGCACGGCTACGGTTACTTCGGGCTGGCCCTGCTCAACCGTTACCACGGGAGCGTCCTGCGAAACGTTTACATCGGGCTCGGGCACGGTCACGTCAACTTGGGCGTCTTCCTGCTCAACAACCACTTGGCCGCCGGCTACATTAGCGGTTGCGGCTGCGTCACCTTCAACTTCGACTTCAGCTTCTGCTTCCATCTCGGCTTCGGCGTTGCGCTCGATGGTCTCTTCTACTTTTTCTGTTGCGTCCTGCGCCAGAACCGGAGCGGCTGCGAAAAGGGCAACGGCGGATACGCCGGCCATGAGTGTTTTGGTATAGATCATTAGGTCTCTCCCGTACTTTTTTAGGATAGTTGAGGCGCCCAGCACCCCGTCTTCCACGGTGAGACAACCGGCAGCTTTCCGCTCTGTTCCAAGAAAATTGATAGCATTTTTTCGGAACTTTCTAGGGGTCGCCACATGATTGAAGCAGGCCCCGACGGGATCGCGCCTGGGTAATGCCTCCCCCTAAAAACGCAAAAACCCCGCCGGTGCGGGGGTCTTACATCAGCGATATTTTAGGGCTTAAACGGCGCGGCGCGCCTGTGCGAATGATAACAGGCGCTTGCTCTTTTCATCCCACAGATGCAGCCGCGCATTGGCGAGGCTTTCGCGAATCGTCATCCGGTTCCCCTCGGCCAAGGCCACATGATCGCGCAGCACTTCCGGCAGGCGGTAGAACGGGATGCGGCTGTAAAGGTGGTGCACATGGTGAATGCCGATATTGGCACTCAGCCACTGCAAAGGCCGAGGCAGGATGTAATGCGACGAGCCGTGAAAGGCCGCGTCATGCAAATCCCACGCCTCATTTTCCTCCCAATGGGTCGTCTCGAACTGGTGCTGCACATAGAACAGCCACATGCCCGCCGTGGCCGCCAACAGGGTACTGGGGACAAAGATGAGCAGAATGGGCATGATCCCCCCGAAATAGAAGATCACCGCAAGTGCTGCGAGGATCGTCAGGTTGGTGCCCATCGCGCTTAGCCAATAACGGGTTTGCGCCATCAGCCCCAGCGGTACGCGGTTCTGCACGAAAAACAGGTAGCTCGGCCCAAGACCAAAAAGCACGACCGGATTGCGGTAGAGCCGGTACTGCAACCGCCCGAGCAGCCCAAGTTCGCGATACTCTGCAACGGTGAGTGTGTGAATATCGCCAATCCCTCGACGGCCAAGGTTCCCAGCCGAGGAATGGTGAATCGAATGGGTCCGGCGCCAAACGTCATAGGGCGTCAGTGTCAGCACCCCCAGCACGCGGCCCACCCAATCGCTGGTGCGACGGCTGCTGAAAAAGGCCGCATGGCCGCAGTCATGCTGAATCGCAAAAAGCCGCAGCAGGAAGCCTGCATTCACCAGCGAAATGCCAAGTGTCAGCCAGCCGCTGATCGACAACGCCCACCAAGCCAGTGCCCAAAGAAGGACAAACGGCCCGAGCGTGATCGCCAGTTCAAAACTGCTGCGCCAAGTGCTTGGCTCGCGGTAGCGGGCCAGCACGCGCACCCAGTCGCGCGCGTTCGACACGTCCGCAGACGCGCCGGGGGTAGATTTTTCGTGGGACATAGACCTGCTTTTTGTCGTTCTCCGAGGTCTTGTAGAGGAAAGCGCGCCGCAAGCAACGCCCCCGATGCCTTTTGCCGCTGCATAGCGTCATTTAGGCCGGAAACGGCCCATGCGGCAAAGCTTCCCACGGAACCGAAAGGCCAGCGCCTACGGCCCGCTGCCGGGGGGGGGCACCCTTCGTGGGGAAATCAAATGCGCGATCCCCAAAGGGTCAACCGCCACAACGGAAAAGGCCCCCGCAATGCGGAGGCCTTTCCCAAATACCAAACCGAAAGCTTACAGCCCGGTGGATACGTCGATTGTGTTGCCCTCTTCGAGCGTCACATAAGCCTTTTTCACGTCTTTACGGCGGCCCATCTGGCCCCGGAAACGCTTGACCTTGCCTTTGGTGATGGACGTGTTCACGGCCTTCACCTTGACGTTAAAGAGCGCCTCAACGGCCTCTTTGATCATCGGCTTGTTGCTTTCGATCGCCACTTCGAAAACGACAGCGTTCTGTTCGGACGCCATGGTTGCTTTCTCGGTGATGATCGGCTTGCGGATCACGTCGTAGTGTTCATGCTTGGCGCTCATTTCAGGCGTGCCTCCAATGCTTCGATCCCCGCTTTGGTGATCACCAGAGTGTCACGCTTGAGGATGTCATAGACGTTTGCGCCCATCGACGGCAGAACATCCAGCCCTTCGATGTTGCGCGCGGCCTGTGCGAAGTTCTCGTTGACCGAAGCGCCATCGATGACCAGCGCGCGCTTCCAACCCAGGTTCGACACCTGTTTGGCCAGAGCGGCTGTTTTGCCTTCGGATGTGGCTTCGTCGATGATGACCAGCGAACCGGCTTTTGCTTTGGCGGACAGCGCGTGGCGTAGGCCCAGCTTGCGGAACTTTTTGGTCAGCTCGTGGCCGTGGCTACGCGGGGTCGGACCCTTGTAGATACCACCCTTACGGAAGATCGGCGCGTTACGGTCACCGTGGCGTGCGCCGCCGGTGCCTTTTTGGCGATAGATCTTCTTGGTCGAGTAGCTGGTCTCGGACCGGGTCTTGACCTTGTGCGTACCCTGCTGCGCGTTGTTACGCTGCCAGCGCACGACGCGGTGCAGGATGTCGGCACGCGGCTCAAGGCCGAACAGTGCTTCGTCCAGGTCTACGGACCCGGCTTTGCCACCGTCGAGTTTGATGACATCGAGTTTCATGCGTCACCTTCTTTCTTGTCAGCGTCGGCATCGGAATTATCGGCATCCGAACCTTCAGCTGCGATTTCAGCTTCAGCGGCCTTCAGCGCTTCGGCTTCCTGTGCGGCTTGCTCTTCGGCCAAACGCTTGGCTTCGGCTTCTGCCTCTGCTGCGGCTGCGGCGGCTGCCTCTTCGGCGGCTTTCGCGGCTTCTTCAGCGGCGGATTTCAGAGCGGCGGGCAGAATCGCGTCTTCGGGGAACGGCTTTTTGACCGCATCTTTGACCGTGACCCAGCCACCTTTGGAGCCAGGAACGGCGCCTTTTACCATGATCAGGCCACGCGCGCTGTCGGTCTTAACGACTTCGAGGTTCTGCGTGGTAACACGGGCAGCACCCATGTGACCGGCCATTTTCTTACCTTTGAAAACCTTGCCGGGATCCTGACACTGGCCTGTGGAGCCGTGCGAACGGTGGCTGATGGAGACACCGTGTGTCGCCCGTAGACCGCCGAAGTTGTGACGCTTCATCGCACCAGCAAAACCTTTACCGATCGAAGTGCCTGCAACGTCAACGTACTGACCCGCGAAGTAATGGTCCGCGATGATTTCCTCACCAACGTCCAGCATCGCGTCCGCATCGACGCGGAACTCAGCAACCTTGCGCTTGGGTTCCACTTTCGCAGCTGCGAAATGGCCACGCATGGCTTGGCTTGTGCGTTTGGCTTTCGCCGAACCGGCACCCAGCTGAACGGCGGTATAGCCGTCACGGTCTGCGGTGCGCTGTGCGACAACCTGAAGCTTGTCCAATTGAAGAACGGTTACAGGAATCTGCTTGCCGTCTTCCATGAACAGCCGGGTCATGCCGACTTTTTTTGCAATAACGCCTGAGCGCAACATATGATTACCCTCCCGGCTTACGATTGCAGCTTGATCTCGACATCCACGCCAGCAGCGAGGTCGAGCTTCATCAGCGCGTCCACGGTCTGGGGGGTCGGATCAATGATATCCAGCAGACGCTTGTGCGTGCGGATTTCGAACTGGTCACGGGATTTCTTGTCAACGTGGGGACCACGAAGAACGGTGAATTTCTCGATTTTGTTCGGCAGCGGAATGGGACCGCGAACCGAAGCGCCTGTGCGCTTGGCGGTGCTGACGATTTCCTGAGTGGAGGCATCGAGCACCCGGTAGTCAAACGCCTTGAGGCGAATGCGGATGTTCTGGCTTTGAACGGCCATATGCATATCCCTTGTTTTGGGATTCTAACGGATTGGAGGAAGCAGGCTCATCCGGCCCCCTCATCGCGCCTTGGTATTAAATCAAACGGGGCGCGTCTAACGCACCCCGGTTCAATGGGCGTCCTATAGGGGGAATCGCAACAGGTGGCAAGAGGGTTCTAAAAACCCCCGTGTTTTTAGAACCAGTGCGCAAAGTCACGCCGGCCACGGCGTGACAGCGCACCCCGCCAACGTTCAATCACCACCGAAAACCACACTTAGCTTTCCCGTTTCACCGAAGCGTCCCAAAAAGCCCCCTCCCCCACAAAAGCAAAAGGCCGCAGCAAACGCTGCGGCCTTTCAAATCTCTCAGACGTCAGGCCCGAAGGCCCAGCCCAAAATCACTCGGTGATTTTGGAAACAACGCCCGCGCCAACGGTACGGCCACCTTCGCGGATCGCGAAGCGCAGGCCGTTTTCCATGGCGATCGGTGCGATCAGCTCAACGCCGAAGGACACGTTATCGCCGGGCATGACCATCTCGGTGCCTTCTGCCAGCTGAACGGTGCCGGTCACGTCAGTTGTACGGAAGTAGAACTGTGGACGGTAGTTCGCGAAGAACGGCGTGTGACGGCCACCTTCCTCTTTGGTGAGGATGTAGGCTTCGGCTTCGAACTTGGTGTGCGGGTTCACGGAGCCGGGCTTGCAGAGAACCTGACCGCGCTCAACGCCGTCACGCTCAACGCCACGCAGCAGCGCGCCGATGTTGTCGCCAGCTTCACCACGGTCCAGCAGCTTGCGGAACATTTCCACGCCTGTGCAGGTGGTTTTCTTGGTGTCGCGGATGCCGACGATTTCGATTTCGTCGCCAACGTTGATCACGCCACGCTCAACACGGCCGGTCACAACGGTACCACGACCAGAGATCGAGAACACGTCTTCGACGGGCATCAGGAACGGCTGGTCAACAGCACGCTCTGGTGTCGGGATGTAGTTGTCGACTTCTTCCATCAGCTTGCGGATCGCGTTCTCACCGATGTTTTCGTCACGGCCTTCCATCGCCGCCAGAGCGGAACCGGGCACGACGGGGATGTCGTCGCCGGGGTAGTCGTAGGAAGACAGCAGTTCGCGGATTTCCATCTCAACCAGCTCAAGCAGCTCTTCGTCGTCAACCTGGTCAACTTTGTTCATGAAGACGACCATGGCGGGGATGCCAACCTGACGGCCGAGCAGGATGTGCTCGCGGGTCTGGGGCATCGGGCCGTCGGCCGCGTTCACAACCAAGATAGCGCCGTCCATCTGAGCGGCACCGGTGATCATGTTTTTCACATAGTCAGCGTGGCCGGGGCAGTCGACGTGGGCGTAGTGACGTGCTTCGGTCTCATACTCGACGTGTGCGGTCGAGATGGTGATGCCGCGGGCCTTCTCTTCGGGCGCGCCGTCGATCTGGTCATACGCCTGGAAGTCACCGAAGTATTTGGTGATCGCCGCGGTCAGCGTGGTTTTACCGTGGTCAACGTGGCCGATTGTGCCGATGTTGACGTGTGGCTTGTTACGTTCAAACTTTGCCTTTGCCATGGTGTTGGCTCCTTTAGATGTTGGGTGGTGGGCTTAAAAACCCACCCTACAGAATGGGTAGGGCGGGGTTCACCCCGCCATCCCGGTTATGCAAATTTGGCCTGAATCTCGTCAGAGATGTTCTGCGGCACAGGCTCGTAGTGGTCGAACTGCATGGTGAAGTTCGCACGACCGGAAGACATCGAACGCAGCGTGTTGATGTAGCCGAACATGTTGGCCAGCGGTACGAAGGCGTCGATCGCGATGGCATTGCCGCGCGTGTCTTGACCCTGCACCTGACCCCGACGGGATGTCAGGTCACCGATGATGCCACCGGTGTACTCTTCCGGTGTCACAACTTCGACCTTCATGATCGGTTCCAGCAACTTTGCGCCAGCTTTTTTCATGCCTTCGCGCATACCCATACGGGCGGCGATTTCGAAGGCCAGAACGCTGGAGTCAACGTCGTGGAACTTACCGTCGATCAGAGCAACCTTGAAGTCGATGACCGGGAAGCCCGCCAGCGGACCGGAGTCCAGAACCGACTTGATCCCTTTTTCCACGCCCGGGATGTATTCCTTGGGAATGGCACCACCGACGATACGGCTCTCGAAGGAGTAACCTTCGCCCGGCTCGGTCGGCATCAGGATCATCTTAACTTCACCGAACTGACCCGAACCACCCGACTGTTTCTTGTGGGTGTAGGTGATCTCGGCTTCGCGGCTGATCGTCTCACGGTATGCCACCTGCGGTGCACCGATGTTCGCTTCAACTTTGAATTCGCGCTTCAGACGGTCCACCAGAATGTCGAGGTGAAGTTCGCCCATGCCCTTCATGATGGTCTGACCGGATTCCAGATCGGTTTCGACGCGGAAAGAGGGGTCTTCGGCGGCCAAACGGGCCAGACCTGCAGACATCTTTTCTTGGTCGGCCTTGGTCTTTGGCTCAACCGCGATCTCGATCACAGGATCGGGGAAGGTCATGGTTTCCAGAACCACCGGATCGTTGGCGGCACAAAGCGTGTCACCTGTGGTGGTGTCTTTCAGACCGGCAAGCGCGATGATGTCGCCCGCAAAGGCTTCTTCGATCTCTTCGCGGTTGATCGAGTGCATCATCATCATACGACCGACGCGCTCTTTCTTACCTTTGGTCGAGTTCAGAAGGGTATCGCCCTTCTTCAGCACGCCCGAGTAGATGCGGGTGAAGGTCAACGAACCAACGAAGGGGTCGTTCATGATTTTGAACGCAAGGCCAGAGAACGCCATGTCATCATCCGCGCGGCGCGGGATGTTACGGGTTTCTGTCTCATCGCCCGGCTTGAAGCCCATATAGTCGACAACGTCCAGCGGGCTGGGCAGATAGTCGATCACGGCGTTCAAAAGCGGCTGAACACCTTTGTTCTTGAAGGCGGAACCACAGAGAACGGGGATGAACTTGATCGCCAGCGTACCCTTGCGGATCAGGTCGCGCAGGGTGTCGACGTCCGGCTCGGCGCCATCCATCAGGTAGTTTTCCATCGCCTCATCGTCCATCTCGACCGCGGTCTCGATGAGCTTGGCACGCCATTCGTCGGCAGTGTCCTTCAGGCTGTCACGGATCTCGCGCTGTTCCCAGCCCGCACCCAGATCTTCGCCAGACCAGACCCATTCCTTCATGGTGACCAGATCAACGATGCCTTCCAGCTCGTTCTCTGCACCAATCGGGATCTGCACTGGTGCAGGCGTGGCACCTGTACGGTCTTTGATCATGCGAACGCAGTTGAAGAAGTCCGCGCCGATCTTGTCCATCTTGTTGACGAAGACGATACGCGGCACCTTGTAGCGGTCAGCTTGGCGCCACACGGTTTCGGTCTGCGGCTCAACACCGGCGTTGGCGTCAAGAACGGCAACTGCGCCGTCGAGAACCGCCAGCGAACGCTCAACTTCAATGGTGAAGTCAACGTGGCCGGGGGTGTCGATGATGTTCATCCGGTACTTGGTGTCGGATGTCGCATCGGCTGTGGGCTCTTCCTGGCGCTGCCAGAACGTGGTGGTCGCGGCGGAGGTGATGGTGATGCCACGCTCTTGTTCCTGCTCCATCCAGTCCATCGTTGCGGCGCCGTCATGCACCTCACCGATGTTGTGGGATTTGCCGGTGTAGAACAGGATGCGTTCGGAACAGGTGGTCTTGCCGGCATCGATGTGAGCCATGATGCCGAAGTTGCGGTAGCGTTGGAGCGGATAGTCGCGTGCCATGGGGCTGCTTCCTCGAAAATATCAGTACGAACAGATCGCGCCCGAAACCGGGCGCGACGTTGAAATTACCAGCGGTAGTGGCTGAACGCTTTGTTCGCGTCGGCCATCTTGTGCGTATCTTCGCGCTTTTTAACAGCGGTACCACGGGACTGAACGGCGTCCAGCAGCTCGCCTGCAAGGCGCTCTTCCATGGTGTTTTCGTTACGCGCACGGGCGGCTTTGATCAACCAGCGGATCGCCAGCGCCTGACGACGCTCGGGGCGCACTTCGACTGGGACCTGATAGGTGGCACCACCAACGCGACGCGAACGAACTTCGACCGACGGTTGGATGTTTTCAAGCGCTTCGTGGAACACTTCGATCGGGGCGCGTTTGATCTTGTCTTCGACGCGGGTCATCGCGTTGTAGACGATACGCTCGGCGACAGATTTTTTGCCGTCGATCATCAGGTTGTTCATGAATTTTGTGAGAACCAGATCGCCGTATTTGGCGTCTGGCAGGACTTCGCGTTTTTCAGCGGCGTGGCGGCGTGACATGTCAGTGTCTTCCTCTTGGCGGGTGGTGGGGCGCTGCCCCACCGAACATCGGGTGGAAAGGCGGGGCCGTGCCCCACCTGTGCGAGATTACTTCGGACGCTTCGCGCCGTACTTCGAACGACGCTGCTTACGGTCTTTAACGCCCTGCGTATCAAGAACACCGCGCAGGATGTGGTAACGCACACCCGGAAGGTCTTTTACACGACCGCCGCGGATCAGAACCACGGAGTGTTCCTGAAGGTTGTGGCTCTCGCCCGGGATGTAAGAGATGACTTCGAAACCGTTTGTCAGGCGCACTTTGGCAACCTTACGCATGGCCGAGTTCGGCTTTTTGGGTGTCGTTGTGTAAACCCGTGTGCAGACGCCGCGCTTTTGCGGGCACTCCTGCAGGTGCATGGATTTCGAACGTTTGACTTTCGGCTGCCGCGGCTTGCGGATCAGCTGTTGGATCGTTGGCATTCCGGATATATCCCCGTATCGCTCAGATTTTGTACACGGGGGATCCCCCATGCGGCTAATTTCGGTTACTTCATGCGTCCACAAAGCAAAATGACCGCAACGTTCCCGTACCGAGGAAAACGACGCGGTGGGTTAACAGAGGATCGGGCCAGTAGTAGGCCGGATCGTGACCACTTCAGTTATGAGTTCGGGCTGGCAGAGCGGCCTCTGCCTCCGAGATAGCGGGCGTATAGAGCGTTGCGCGGGGGCTGTCAACAGCACCACCCGGCCCGGCACCGCCGAGAGCGTGCCATCGCGTGCTCTGGCTGCGCCATCCGCCCCCTGCCCTGCTAACCCCCCTTGCCAGCGGCCGCACCCTGTCGCCATATTCGTCGAAGTTTTCCTTGAGGGGCAATACCATGCAAGCCATCGGCCTGTGCCGTTTTTCTTACCCCGCCCTTGGTGGATTTCAGGTGGGGCACGACACCACCGAGGAACGTATCGCCTACCTCTATGACGACGCCCGGCTTGAGGAGCGCTTCCGCTTGTTTGAGGCCGTCGCCCTGCCCTGCCTCAAAGCACAGTCAGACCCGGATTTCTCAATGATCTTCGTGATCGGCGACCAGTTCCCGGACCACCACGCACGCCGCCTCGAATCGCTCCTCGCCGACCTGCCGCAAGCGGTGATCCACCGCGAGCCGCCCCGCCAGCACCGCGAGGTGATGAAAGAGGTGCTGAACGCCGCGCGGATCAACCCCAAAGAGCCCTGTCTCCAATTCCGCTATGACGATGACGATGCGGTCTCGGTCGATTTCATTGCCCGGCTGCGGCGTACGGTTGAGGACAGCGCGGGGCTTTTGGCGGGTCAACGCTCGGTCGCTTTCGACTGGCCCAAAGGGTATATCGCGGAGTTCGGGCAGGGCGGCATCCGCGCGGCGGAAGTGTTCCGCCCCCTCAATGTGGCAGCCTTGGCGATGTATGTGAAGGGCGGCAGCCCGGTCACGATTATGAACTTCGCCCATGAGAAACTGCCGCGTTTCATGCCCTGCGTCAGCCGGCCCGACGCGGCGATGTTCGTGCGCAGCCACAACGGATCGAACGATTCGCGCCAAGGGCTTGCGCGGCATGTGGAGGTCGCGCCGCTAGACGCCGAAGGCGAAGCGCTGTTTCGGGAACGTTTCGCCATCGACAACGATCAGGTGCGGCGGGTCTTCTCGGCCTGAACCTTCAGCTTCCGCTCGCGGTAGAGGGTAAAGACCCCTGTGGCCACGACGATCCCCGCCCCGGTCAGGGTCAAGGCTCCCGGCCATTCGCCAAAGACGGTCCAGCCCAGCAGCAGCGCCCAAAGCAGGCCGGTATAGCGAAACGGCGCGACAAAGCCGATGTCGCCGACCCGCATGACCTGGATTGAAAAGAAATAGCCGCCCAAAACAAAGACCCCGGAGCCGCCGATCAGCGCCGCCACCGACGGGGTCACCGGCGCCCATGGTCCGCTGAGCGATGCCAACCCCGCCGCCGTCATCACCGACAGCGCGGTCACCAAAGTGACGGTCATGGAAGGCACCGCAGGCGACAAGGCGCGGGTCGACAGGTCACGGACCGTCACGCAAAGCACCGCGATCAAGACGTAGATCGACCATATGTTGAACCCCTCCGCGCCCGGCTTCACGATCAGCAGGACACCGCAGAAACCGATCCCAATCGCCACCAAACGCCGCCAGCCCACCGCCTGCCGAAACACCAATGCCGCCGCCAGCGTGACCGAAAGCGGCACCACCTGAAGGATGGCGGTGACATTGGCCAAGGGCATGTTGAACAGCGCGGTGAGAAAGAAATAAGCCGCCGCAATCTCGGCCACCGAGCGCAGGCCAATCACCTGCCAATCCCGCGGCAGGAGACGGAAATCAATCCGACCAAGCTGGCGGCTGAGGGCCAAGATCAGGACCGAGGTCGTCACCCCCCGCAGGAACAAAAGCTGAAACAGCGGCAGCGCCCCGTCGGTCATTTTCAGCAGCGTGTCGTTAAACGTGAAACAGGCCATCGAGGCGATCATCAGCAGCGCGCCGATGGTATTGGGGGACATGAAAGCGCTCCGGGAATAAACCGCGCGGCTTATATCGATACCGCTCCCGAATGACTGGCAGCGGGCACCAGAGCTGTCAAGAACGGGGGGCTGTGCAGGTTCACCGCTTGGCGCCCCTCAAATGCGGCATGGCGACTACGTACGACGTCTGCCCCTGCCGCAGTTGCCCGGTCTTACTGGTTGGACGCCTCCGCCACGGGCTGTTGCTGACTGGCCAACAGATTCCGAACCGTACTGCGCAGCAACCCCGGCTCGACAGGCTTCTGCATCACCGTCGCGGCCAGATTGCGAAAGGCGTCATAAACCTCAAGATCGCGGGTGCGGCCGCTGAGGAAGATAATAGGCGTTCCGGCGATGGCGGGGTTTTCGCCAAAGCGGTGCGCCAATTCCAAACCACCCATATCGGGCATGGAGATATCACTGATGATCAAATCGGGCTTCAGGTCATTCACCACCGCCAGCGCATCGCGGGCGTTCAGGCAGGAGACAAAGGTCAGCGATCTGTCGTCGGAAAAGATCATCTTTACCAATTCCAGAATGATCGGATCATCGTCGATATGTAGAATGCGAGACGTCATCTGAAGAACCTTACGACGGTTAAGCTTTCGCAAACCTATTGCCACTATGTGGCGGATGTAAGGCTACGGCGGCAAATTCCCGGCCATCTCGCTGGCGATGCGCATTCAAGGCTGCGGCACCGCGCATAAAAAAGCCCCCGCAACTTTCACTGCGGGGGCTTCTGATTTTCAGGTCAAACCTGCGATCAATCGCGGCTCTCGTCGTCACCGACCGGCGTGTTGAACACATCACCACCGACGATGTCGTCATCCGCGGATGCCGCAGGTGCTGCCAGTGCGGCGGCAGCTTCGGCCTCTTCGCGGCGCGCTTCGATCACGACGTTGTCGCGGTCTGTCGCCACTTTGCGCATCTGCTGGGTCGCCCCACCAGTGCCCGCCGGGATCAGACGGCCCACGATGACGTTCTCTTTCAGACCGACCAGCTTGTCCCGCTTGCCCTGAACCGAAGCTTCGGTCAGCACGCGCGTTGTCTCTTGGAAGGACGCGGCGGAGATGAAGCTGCGGGTCTGCAGCGACGCCTTGGTGATGCCCAGCAGGATCGGTTCGCCCTTGGCAGGACGGCCACCCTTCGACAGGGCCTTTTCGTTGGCCTGATCGAATTCCTGCTTGTCGACGTGTTCACCCTTGAGCAGCGTGGTGTCGCCGCTTTCTTGGATTTCCCACTTCTGCAGCATCTGACGCACGATGACTTCGATGTGTTTGTCGTTAATCTTCACACCCTGCAGGCGGTAAACGTCCTGCACTTCGTCAATCATGTATTCGGCCAAGGCTTCGACGCCCATGATCGCCAGAATGTCGTGCGGCGCGGGGTTGCCGTCCATGATGTAGTCACCCTTCTGCACGAAGTCGCCTTCGGCAACGGGGATGTGTTTCCCCTTGGGCACCATGTATTCAACCTTCACGTCCGGATCATCCGAGCTTTCGATCGCGATGCGGCGCTTGTTCTTGTAGTCCTTGCCGAAGCGCACATAGCCGTCGATTTCCGCGATGATGGCGTGGTCTTTGGGGCGACGTGCCTCAAAGAGTTCGGCCACACGCGGCAGACCACCGGTAATGTCCTTGGTCTTGGCACCTTCACGCGGGATACGCGCGATGATGTCACCGGCCTGAACCTCGGTCTGGTCCTCAACGGACAGAACCGCATCTACCGACATTGGATAGGTCACCGGGTTGCCCGCATCGTTGCGGACGGGTTCGCCATCTTCACCCACCAAGATGATCTCGGGCTTAAGCTCGTTGCCCTTGGGGGCCGCGCGCCAGTCGATCACGATCTTCTGGGTCATGCCGGTTGCTTCGTCGGTGTCTTCTTTGACCGCGATGCCCGAAACAAGGTCGACGTATTTGGTCATACCCGGTTTTTCGGCGATGATCGGCAGGGTGTAGGGATCCCATTCGAACAGCTTGTCGCCGCGTGCAACGCTGTCGCCTTCCTTGACGTGAAGCTTGGTGCCGTAGCCGATCTTGTGGCTGGCGCGCTCATCGCCGTTCTCATCGACGATCGACAGTTTCATGTTCCGGCCCATGACGAGCATTTCACCGGCGCTGTTTTCAAGCGTCTGCGCATTGTCGAACACGATTTTGCCGGACTGGCTGGCCTCGAGGAAGGACTGCTGACCACCCTGAGCAACGCCGCCGATGTGGAAGGTCCGCATCGTCAGCTGAGTACCGGGTTCACCGATCGACTGGGCCGCGATGATGCCGACGGCCTCACCTTGGTTAACCAGCGTACCGCGTGCAAGGTCACGGCCATAGCACATGGCGCAGACACCCTCTTCGGCATCACAGGTCAGCGGGCTGCGGATCCGTGCGGACTGCACCCCGGCTTCGTCGATGGCATCCGACATGCGCTCGTCGATCAACGAACCTGCGGGCACCAGAACATCCTCGGTGCCGGGCACCAGAATGTCATCCGCCGCAACACGGCCCAGCAGACGCTCGGCCAGCGAGGAGACAACCTCACCATCGTTGACAGCCGCTTCGGCAGTGATCGCAGTTTCGGTCCCGCAGTCATGCTCACGCACGATGCAGTCCTGGGCTACGTCCACCAGACGGCGTGTCAGGTAACCGGAGTTCGCTGTTTTCAGAGCGGTATCCGACAGACCTTTCCGCGCACCGTGTGTCGAGTTGAAGTACTCAAGAACGGTCAGACCTTCTTTAAAGTTCGAGATGATCGGCGTTTCGATGATGTCGCCATTCGGCTTCGCCATCAGGCCGCGCATCCCGCCCAGCTGTTTCATCTGCGTGACCGAGCCACGAGCACCGGAGTGGGCCATCATGTAGACCGAGTTCGGCTCTTTTTCGGAACCATTCTCGTGGTACGTAGTGGCCGAGATGGAGCCCATCATCGCCTCGGTGACCTTGTCGTTACACTTCGACCATGCATCGACGACTTTGTTGTACTTTTCGCCCTGAGTGATCAGGCCGTCCATATACTGCTGTTCAAAGTCCTTCACCTGCTCGCGGGTCTCTTCAACCAGCGGCCATTTCGTGTCGGGGATCAGCATGTCGTCTTTGCCGAAGGAGATGCCCGCTTTGAAAGCTTCGCGGAAACCCATGGTCATGATCTGGTCACAGAAGATAACCGACTCTTTCTGACCGCAATAACGGTAGACGGTGTCGATGACCTGCTGCACTTCTTTCTTACGCAGCAGACGGTTGACGAGGTCAAACGGCGCTTTCGCGTTCAGTGGCAGAAGCGCCCCAAGACGGATACGACCGGGGGTCGTGTCAAAGCGCATCATCACTTCGTTGCCTTCGGCGTCGATCTGTTTGATCCGCGCTTTGATTTTCGAGTGCAGGTGAACCGCACCGGCGTCGAGGGCGTGCTGCACCTCGTCGACGGAGCCGAAGACCATGCCTTCGCCAACCATGCCTTTGCGCTCAAGGGTCGTGTAGTAGAGACCCAAGATCATATCCTGCGACGGCACGATGATCGGTGCGCCGTTTGCAGGCGACAGAACGTTGTTCGTGGACATCATCAGAACACGTGCTTCCAACTGGGCTTCCAGCGAGAGCGGCACGTGAACGGCCATCTGGTCACCGTCGAAGTCAGCGTTGAAGGCCGAGCAGACGAGCGGGTGAAGCTGGATCGCTTTACCCTCGATCAACACGGGCTCAAACGCCTGAATGCCGAGACGGTGAAGCGTCGGCGCGCGGTTGAGCATGACGGGGTGCTCACGGATCACCTCATCAAGAATGTCCCAAACTTCGGGACGCTCTTTCTCGACCAGCTTTTTCGCCTGCTTCACGGTGGAGGACAGACCTTTGGCCTCAAGCCGCGAGTAGATGAACGGCTTGAAAAGCTCCAAAGCCATCTTTTTGGGCAGACCACATTGGTGCAGCTTCAACTCAGGGCCGGTCACAATGACCGAACGGCCCGAGAAGTCGACGCGCTTACCCAAAAGGTTCTGACGGAAGCGACCCTGCTTACCTTTCAGCATGTCGGACAGCGACTTCAGCGGGCGCTTGTTGGCACCGGTGATGACGCGGCCACGACGGCCGTTGTCGAACAGAGCGTCGACGGATTCCTGCAACATCCGCTTTTCGTTGCGGACGATGATGTCAGGTGCGCGCAGCTCAATGAGACGCTTCAAACGGTTGTTCCGGTTGATCACGCGGCGGTACAGGTCGTTGAGGTCAGAGGTCGCGAAACGGCCACCGTCCAGCGGCACCAGCGGGCGCAGTTCTGGCGGGATCACCGGGATCACGGTCATGACCATCCACTCAGGACGGTTGCCCGACTCGAGGAAGGACTCAACCACTTTCAGACGCTTGATGATCTTCTTGGGCTTCAGCTCGCCTGTCGCCTCTTTCAGATCGGCGCGCAGGGTCTCGGCTTCGGCTTCCAGATCAATGGCGGCCAGCATCTCACGGATCGCTTCGGCACCGATGTTGGCGGTGAAAGCGTCCATGCCATAGGCGTCTTGGGCATCCATGTACTCTTCTTCGGTCATCATCTGACCGTATTGAAGATCGGTAAGGCCCGGCTCGATCACGACGTAGTTCTCAAAGTAGAGAACACGTTCCAGATCGCGCAGGGTCATGTCCAGCATCAGGCCGATGCGCGAGGGCAGCGACTTGAGGAACCAGATATGCGCCACGGGCGACGCCAGTTCGATGTGGCCCATACGCTCACGGCGGACCTTTTGCAGCGTCACTTCGACACCGCATTTCTCGCAGACAACGCCGCGATACTTCATCCGCTTATATTTGCCGCAAAGGCATTCGTAGTCTTTGATCGGGCCAAAGATACGCGCGCAGAACAGGCCGTCACGCTCGGGCTTAAACGTCCGGTAGTTGATGGTTTCCGGCTTTTTGATCTCACCGAAGGACCAGCTGAGGATCCGCTCGGGCGAGGCCAAAGAGACCTTGATTTCGTCAAACGCTTTTTGCGGCGTCAGCGGGTTGAACGGGTTGTTTGTCAGTTCCTGGTTCATTTTCAAATCCTTGAAAGGGGT
This sequence comes from Sulfitobacter sp. OXR-159, assembly GCF_034377145.1. NCBI lineage: Bacteria > Pseudomonadati > Pseudomonadota > Alphaproteobacteria > Rhodobacterales > Roseobacteraceae > Sulfitobacter > Sulfitobacter sp. OXR-159. The sequence goes on along the minus strand of NZ_CP139707.1, from coordinate 515,649 downwards.
GCGTTGGGAGGGACCGGACCCGTTTTCTTTCGAAGAAAACGGGCCGGGATTTTTAAAAAATCCCGTTTACCGCGTCACTCATCCTCCTCCGCATCCAGGAGTTCCATATTCAGGCCGAGGCCGCGCACTTCTTTAACGAGAACGTTAAAGCTCTCTGGAATGCCCGCTTCGAAGTTATCCTCGCCCTTGACGATGCTTTCATAGACCTTGGTCCGGCCCGCGACGTCGTCCGACTTGACGGTCAGCATTTCCTGCAATGTGTAAGCGGCGCCGTAAGCTTCGAGAGCCCAGACTTCCATCTCACCAAAGCGCTGGCCACCGAACTGTGCCTTACCACCCAGCGGCTGCTGTGTGACGAGGGAGTACGGCCCTGTCGAACGTGCGTGGATTTTGTCGTCCACCAGGTGGTGCAGCTTGAGCAGGTACTTGACGCCGACAGTCACGGGGCGGGCAAACTGCTCACCTGTACGACCATCGAACAGCACCGACTGACCGGAGGTGTCGAACCCGGCCCGCTTGAGGCTGTCGTTCACGTCCGCTTCCTTGGCACCGTCAAAGACCGGCGTGGCGATTGGCACGCCGCGGCGCACGTTGCCAGCCGCTTCGAGCAGCGTGTCTTCATCCATGCCGCTGATGCCTTCTTCGTAGACATCATCGCCATAAGCCAAGCTCAGCGCTTCGCGAACTGGGGTCAGATCACCCGAACGGCGGTACTCTTGCAGCGCCTCGTCGACATTCAGGCCCAGACCGCGTGCGGCCCAACCCATATGCGTCTCAAGAATCTGACCAACGTTCATCCGGCTAGGCACGCCCAAAGGGTTAAGACAGAAGTCGACCGGGGTACCATCGGCGAGGAACGGCATGTCCTCCATCGGCACCACTTTCGAGATCACACCCTTGTTCCCGTGACGACCGGCCATCTTGTCACCCGGCTGCAGCTTACGCTTCACCGCGACAAAGACTTTTACCATCTTCATCACACCCGGGGGCAGATCGTCACCACGGCGTACTTTCTCGACCTTGTCCTCGAAACGTGCATCCAAGGTCCGTTTCTGGATTTCATACTGCTCGTTCAGGGCTTCGACGATCTTCGCGTCATCCTCGTCCTCAAGAGCCAGCTGCCACCACTGACCACGGGTCAGTGTTTCCAGCAGTTCCTCGGTGATCTGGCTGTTCGCCTTCACACCTTTGGGGCCTTTGACGGCGATTTTGCCAAGGATCATATCCTTGAGACGCGCGTAGATGTTGCGGTCAAGGATCGCCAGCTCGTCGTCCCGGTCACGGGCCAGACGTTCGACTTCCTCACGCTCGATCTGCAGCGCACGCTCGTCTTTCTCAACGCCGTGACGGTTGAAGACACGCACTTCGACAACCGTGCCGAAATCGCCCGGCTTCACACGCAACGAAGTGTCGCGCACGTCAGAGGCTTTCTCACCGAAGATGGCACGCAGAAGCTTTTCTTCCGGCGTCATCGGGCTTTCGCCCTTCGGGGTGATCTTACCCACAAGGATGTCGCCCGGCTCTACGTCCGCACCGATGTACACGATACCGGCTTCGTCGAGGTTGCGCAGAGCTTCCTCGCCGACGTTGGGGATGTCGCGGGTGATCTCTTCCGGCCCAAGCTTCGTGTCACGCGCGGCGACTTCGAATTCCTCAATGTGGATCGAGGTGAAGACGTCGTCACGGGAAATCCGCTCGGAGATCAGGATGGAGTCTTCGTAGTTGTAGCCATTCCACGGCATGAAGGCGACGACGACGTTCTTACCGAGCGCCAGTTCCCCCATGTCGGTGGACGGACCATCCGCGATGACCTGCCCCTTGGTGACCTTCTCGCCCACCTTCACCAGCGGACGCTGGTTGATGCAGGTGTTCTGGTTCGAGCGCTGGAACTTGCGCATGCGGTAGATGTCCACACCCGCGTCGCCCAGCTCAAGGTCTTCGGTGGCCCGGATCACGATACGCGACGCATCGACTTGGTCGATGATACCCGCGCGGCGGGCCGTGTAGGCGGCGCCAGAGTCGCGTGCCACCACTTCTTCGATGCCGGTGCCGACAAGCGGCGCCTCGGCTTGCAGAAGCGGTACGGCCTGACGTTGCATGTTCGAGCCCATGAGAGCGCGGTTGGCGTCGTCGTTTTCGAGGAACGGGATCAACGAAGCAGCGACCGAGACCAACTGTTTGGGCGAAACGTCGATCAGGTCCACGTTTTCCGTCGGGGCCAACGTGTAGTCACCGGACTGACGGGTCGAGACCAGTTCGTTGACGAACTTCATGTTCTCGTCGAGGTTGGCGTTCGCCTGAGCCACGGTGTGGCGCATTTCCTCGGTCGCGGACATGTAGTGCACTTCGTCGGTGACGGTGCTGTCTTTGACAACGCGGTAAGGCGTTTCGATGAAGCCGTATTTGTTCACGCGGGCAAAAGTGGCCAGCGAGTTGATCAGACCAATGTTCGGCCCTTCCGGCGTTTCAATCGGGCACATCCGACCATAGTGGGTCGGGTGAACGTCGCGGACTTCAAAGCCCGCACGCTCACGTGTCAAACCGCCAGGCCCAAGCGCCGAGAGGCGACGCTTGTGCGTCACTTCGGACAGCGGGTTGGTTTGGTCCATAAACTGCGACAGCTGCGATGAGCCGAAGAATTCACGCACCGCAGCCGCGGCTGGCTTAGCGTTGATCAGGTCTTGCGGCATCACCGTGTCGATCTCGACGGAGGACATCCGCTCTTTGATCGCACGCTCCATGCGCAGCAGGCCAACGCGGTACTGGTTTTCCATCAATTCGCCGACGGAACGCACACGACGGTTGCCGAGGTGGTCAATGTCGTCGATGTCGCCACGGCCATCGCGGAGGTCAACCAGCGCTTTGATACAAGCGACGATGTCGTCACGGTCCAGCGTGCGCTGTGTGTCGGGCTTGTCGAGTGCCAGACGCATGTTCATTTTCACGCGGCCAACGGCCGAGAGGTCATAGCGTTCGCTATCAAAGAACAACGTGTCGAAGAGCGCAGACGCGGCCTCGACGGTGGGCGGTTCGCCCGGACGCATGACGCGGTAGATGTCCATGAGCGCGGTGTCGCGGTTCATGTTCTTGTCCATCGCCATGGTGTTGCGCATGTAGGGGCCGACATTGACGTTGTCGATATCCAGCAACGGAATCTCGGTGATGCCCGCGTCGATCAGCTCTTTCGCGGTGCCGCCGATCAGGGTGCCGTCTTTGTCGTATTCCAGCGTCAACTCGTCACCGGCTTCGACGTAGATCGCGCCGGTTTCCTCGTTGATGATGTCACGCGCGACGAACTTGCCAACGATGTGATCGAAAGGCAGCAGGAGGTCTTTGACCTTGCCTTCGTCGAGCAGTTTTTTGACGGCGCGAGGCGTGACCTTTTTGGTCGCTTCGAACAGGATTTCACCTGTCGCTGCATCCACCAGATCATAGGTCGGACGGGTGCCGCGCACGCGGTCGGGGAAGAAGGGTGCAACCCAGCCCTTGTTCTTCTCCAGCGTGTAGGTGACCGTGTTATAATAGGCGTTCATGATCGCCTCTTGGTCCAGCCCGAGGGCATAGAGCAAGGTCGTCACAGGCAGTTTGCGGCGGCGGTCGATCCGGGCAAAGACGATGTCTTTGGCGTCGAATTCGAAGTCCAGCCAGGAACCGCGGTAGGGGATGATGCGGCAAGCGAAGAGGAGCTTGCCCGACGAGTGGGTTTTGCCCTTGTCGTGGTCAAAGAACACGCCCGGGGAGCGGTGCATCTGGGATACGATCACACGCTCGGTGCCGTTCACGACGAAAGTGCCGTTCGGCGTCATCAGGGGCATGTCGCCCATGAACACGTCTTGTTCTTTGATGTCTTTGACCGACTTGGCGCCGGTGTCTTCGTCCACATCAAACACGATGAGGCGCAGCGTCACCTTGAGTGGCGCGCTGTAGGTCATGTCACGCTGCTGACATTCCTCAACATCGTATTTCGGCTTTTCGAGCTCGTACTTAACGTATTCAAGCACGGAAGTCTCATTGAAATCTTTGATCGGGAAAACCGACTGGAAAACGCCTGTGATACCTTCACCAGCGGTGGGGGTCTCGGCGTCGCCGGAATTCAAGAACAGATCGTAAGAGGATTTCTGAACCTCGATGAGGTTCGGCATCTCCAGCACTTCGCGGATTTTGCCGTAATATTTACGCAGACGTTTCTGGCCAAGGAAGGATTGTGCCATGTGTCGTGTCACCTTTCGTGTCTCTTGCCGAGCGCATCAACCACCGGGGCCGTGGTGCGCGCCCATAAGAGCGGAAAATCCGGGTCAATTCTTGGAATGCGTCCCACTGCATCCCTTCCGACCATGGACCTCTCCAGAGAAATGCTCTGAGCTAGAACATTCGTCAAAACAGGTCAGGCTGGACAGGAAAACTCCCGTCCAGCCCTTGTTCATGCGTGGTGCACGTTGCCGCGCACCTCTGGCTTAGGCCAGCTCGACTTCGGCGCCAGCTGCTTCCAGCTTGCCTTTGATGTCTTCGGCTTCGGCTTTGTCGACGCCTTCTTTGATCTTGCCACCGGCTTCGACCAGGTCTTTGGCTTCTTTCAGGCCGAGACCTGTGATGCCGCGGACTTCCTTGATCACGTTGATCTTGGATGCGCCGGCGTTCTTCAGAACGACGTCAAATTCTGTCTTTTCTTCTTCGGCAGCGCCGCCATCAGCAGGACCAGCCATCATCACTGCGCCGCCAGCGGCGGGCTCGATGCCGTACTCGTCTTTGAGGATGGTTTTCAGTTCTTGTGCTTCAAGCAGAGTCAGACCAACGATGTCTTCTGCCAGTTTTTTCAGATCAGCCATGTTTAGCTCTTTCCGTTACGATATGTGTGTTCCAACGCGCGTGTTCAACCCGAGCGCCGGCTTGACGATATGCCTTACGCAGCCGCCTTGTCCTCGATCGTGGACAAGATGGATGCGATGTTGCTTGCAGGTGCGCCAATGGCCCCGGCGATGTTCGAAGCAGGTGCGCCGAGCATGCCCGCGATGGTGGAGATAAGCTCCTCCCGCGAAGGCATTTTCGACACGGCTTCGACACCAGCGGCGTCCAACGCGTTCTCACCCATGGAACCACCGAGGATCACCAGCTTCGGGTTTTCCTTGGAGAATTCCTGAGCAACCTTGGCCGCAGCCACAGGATCCTCAGAATAGGTCAGAACGGTCATACCCGTCAGAAGGTCAGCGATGCTTTCGCATGGCTTGCCCTCAAGGGCGATCTTGGCGAGCCTGTTTTTGGCAACACGCACGGCCCCACCGGCAGCGCGTGCGCGCGCCCGAAGGTCCTGCATTTCGGCAACTGTCAAACCGACGTAGTGGCTAACCACAACGACGCCAGAGCTTTCAAAGATCTGGCCGAGTTCGTCGACCAGCTGTTCTTTTTGTGCTCTATCCACAGTTTCACTCCAAATTTGGGGGTTGCCCCCCGGCTCAGTTCAGGATGCGGTCTTCTGCATCCCATTCGGGTCCAATGTCAGGGTCCCGGCCAAAACCGCCCGAGGGCAGAATTTTTCCGGTTTCCCATCTCAGGAAGGAATTATTCAGGCCATGGCCCAAACCCTCCGTCTCGGACAGACGCGCGGACCGATCTTTTGGTCCTTGCGTATCTGACGGCCGAAGCCGCCAAATCTCGGGTCGTAAGGTGGGAGGCTGGCCCCCACCCCACTGGATCACTCGGCGGTTGCGTTCTCGACAGCGACCGACACGCCTGGGCCCATTGTGGAGCTCAGGTTGATCTTTTTCATATATGTGCCTTTGGCACCGGCCGGCTTGGCTTTGGACACCGCGCCAACAAAGGCACGGATGTTTTCGGCCAGCTTGGCTTCGTCGAAGGACAGTTTGCCAACGCCTGCGTGGACGACACCGCCCTTTTCGGCCTTGAACTGAACTTCACCGCCCTTGGCCGCTTTCACGGCGTCGGCGACATCCATGGTCACGGTGCCAACCTTGGGGTTCGGCATCAGGTTACGGGGGCCAAGCACTTTACCCAGACGGCCAACGATCGGCATCATGTCGGGTGTCGCGATGCAACGATCAAAGTCGATCTTGCCGGACTGCACGGATTCCATCAGGTCTTCTGCGCCAACGATATCTGCGCCAGCCTTTTCGGCTTCTTCAGCTTTCGCGCCACGGGCGAAGACAGCAACGCGCATGGTTTTGCCGGTGCCGTTGGGCAGGCCGACAACACCGCGGACCATCTGGTCAGCGTGGCGTGGGTCAACACCGAGGTTCATCGCGATCTCGATGGTTTCGTCGAACTTTGCGTTGGCGTTTGCTTTGATGAGGCTTACCGCTTCTTCAACGGACAGGTCCTCTTTGCCAGCAAAGGCTTCACGGGCGGCGCGGGTGCGTTTACCAAGTTTTGCCATCTTACTTCACCTCGATGCCCATGGACCGGGCAGAGCCCAGGATGATCTTCATCGCCGCTTCCACGTCGTTCGCGGACAGGTCGGCAGCTTTTGCTTCTGCGATCTCGCGCAGTTGCTTGGTGGTCACGGTACCAACGGTTTCACGGCTCGGCGTTTTCGCGCCAGAGTTCACCTTGGCAGCTTTTTTCAGGTAGTAGGACGCCGGGGGCGTCTTGATGTCCATGGTGAAGGACTTGTCCTGATAGTAGCTGATCACGGTGGGGCACGGTGCGCCCGGCTCCATGTCTGCGGTCTTGGCATTGAACGCCTTACAGAATTCCATGATGTTGATGCCGCGCTGACCGAGGGCTGGACCCACGGGCGGGGACGGGTTTGCTTGACCCGCTTTAACTTGCAACTTCATCGTACCGACGAGTTTCTTGGCCATCTGACCATTCTCCTTTCAACACCCTTGGGGCGCGCCCCGCGGGATCTTCGTTGCGTGGTCCGGGTTGGGCGCCGCGGCGCACTTGCCTCCCACAATGACCGACACCGTTGAGGCGCCGGGATGGCGGACCTGAGCCCGCCTTACACTCAGATCTGCTTGTTGACCTGCGTGAATTCCAATTCGACCGGGGTTTCCCGGCCAAAGATCGAGACCGACACCTTGAGGCGCTGGTTATCTTCGTCGACCTCTTCGATCATGCCGTCGAAGTCCTCGAATGGACCGTCGGCAACCTTGACCTTCTCGCCGATCTCGAAGTGGATCAGCGTGCGTGGGGCTTCTTCGCCTTCCTGCACGCGACCCAAGATCGCCTGAACCTCGGCATCGCGCATCGGCATCGGGCGGCCTTGCGGGCCCAAGAAACCGGTGACGCGGTTGATCGAGTTGATCAAGTGATAGCCCGCGTCGGACATTTCCATATGCACCAGCACATAGCCGGGCATGAAGCGACGCTCGGTTGTCACCTTCTTGCCGCGCCGGACCTCGATCACCTCTTCGGTGGGCACCAGCACTTCGTCAATCTGGTCTTCAAGTTCCTGCTCGGCCACGGATGCGCGGATCTGCTCGGCAATCTTCTTTTCGAAGTTCGACAGGACACTGACCGAATACCACCGTTTTGCCATCTGAACTCTGGTCCCTGTCTTGCCATGCGGGCTGCCCCGGCATGTAAATTCGTCAATCACACGGAGCCTCGGCCCCGCAACATCTGAACAAAAAATCGGCGCGCAACTCGAATCGCCGCACGCCCCTTTTCAGGTCAGGTCTGCGCAATAGCCCGCGCAGACGCAGGTTTCAAGGGTGTAAAGATAAATTCACCCGAGCGGGCGATGCTTAGCCGAACATCCCAAGGATCTGCTGCAGACCGCCGCGGATCAGGATGTCTACGATCGCAAAGAAAACCGCCGTCAGCGCGGCGAGGATAAAGACCATCACAGTGGTCAGCATCACTTCGCGCTTGGTCGGCCAAACAACCTTGGCAACTTCGGTACGAACCTGCTGGATGAACTGAAGCGGATTGGTGGTGGCCATGACATCTTTCCTTGTTGCCCGATTGGGCGGATGTAACGGGTCCGCCCCCTAGTTTCAAGACACCATCGCGTGCAGCCTAGGCTTCGGAGTTGCGCAGACTATCAAATCGGCGATCGAGGGCTTCGTCATGGCGGGTCTCAGCCGCTGCCATCTCGCCAAAGTCCGGCAGATAAAGCCCGTCGACCATCCCTTCGGGAAAGCGATCAAGCACCGCATCCCATTTCATCGCGAATGCATCCAGACGTGCATGAAGCGCCGCCGCCCGCTCCGGCCGCCGCGCGGCATACCAGCGCCCAAGCGCCAGTGCGCGCCCCCAAAACCCGTCATAACCAAGGGCGAGAAAGACCCCCAGCGAGACGAACACCGCGATGAAAACCACGCCCAGTACTAACCAAGGCCGCATAATTACTGCGAGCGCAAGCAGGCTCAGCATAACCGCCCGAGGCGACGGTCGTTTCTTGGGCATCTTGAGCGGCAAACGTCTTGCGGATTTGCCTTTGGCAACCTCCGGCTCCGGCAGCTCGGGAAAGGCATTGCGTCCGGACCGCCGATGTTTAGCGGGAGGCTCCGGTGTGTCCATCCCGGTGCCCGCATGCCCCTCCGCCATCACGTTTCGGATCGCAGAAAGCGCGGTGGGGTCCAATTCAGATGCTGACGAAGGGGCAACCTTATCTGTGGGGGTCATCTTATCGATCTCTTTAGACAGTTGCGAAAGAGTTACCGATCTATTGCGCCCCCTGCAGGGCGGAAAATGGACAGTTCTTGGGCATAGTGGTTTTGCGCCCCCCCCCCAAACCCAAAACCGCCGCAGCTTTATAGCTGCGGCGGTTTTGTTATTTTTCTCATCGTTGAGAGATACTTTTTTTATCAGGAACTTATTAGGTTTGGCGATGACCTACTCTCCCACGTCTTAAGACGCAGTACCATCGGCGCTACGGCACTTAACGGCTGGGTTCGGGATGGGACCAGGTGTTTTGCTCGCGCTATGATCACCAAACCAAATAAATTCCTGAAAAAGCGCTCTGCGCAGCAGAGCGACGGGGTCACCACTGCAGCGCTGAGCGTTGTTTGTCCAAGTCATGTACCACTGATTGTATGTGTATGCTTTTGATTGATAAGTTGAAGTCTTGCTTCTACTGGATCAAATCAAGCCTATCGAGCAATTAGTACCAGTCAACTGAACGTGTTACCACGCTTACATCTCTGGCCTATCGACGAGGTGGTCTACCTCGGCTCTCAGGGATACCTTGTTTTGAGGGGGGCTTCCCGCTTAGATGCCTTCAGCGGTTATCCTGTCCGATCATAGCTACCCAGCACTGCTATTGGCATAACAACTGGTCCACCAGTGGATCGTTCACCCCGGTCCTCTCGTACTAGGGGCAACTCCTCTCAAGTATCCTACACCCACGGAAGATAGGGACCGAACTGTCTCACGACGTTCTAAACCCAGCTCACGTACCTCTTTAAACGGCGAACAGCCGTACCCTTGGGACCTGCTCCAGCCCCAGGATGAGATGAGCCGACATCGAGGTGCCAAACACTGCCGTCGATATGGACTCTTGGGCAGTATCAGCCTGTTATCCCCGGCGTACCTTTTATCCGTTGAGCGATGGCCCTCCCACTTGGGACCACCGGATCACTATGGCCGTCTTTCGACTCTGCTCGACTTGTCAGTCTCGCAGTCAGGCTGGCTTCTGCCATTGCACTCAACGAGCGATTTCCGACCGCTCTGAGCCAACCTTCGCGCGCCTCCGTTACGATTTAGGAGGCGACCGCCCCAGTCAAACTACCCGCCACACAGGGTCCCGGAACCGGATAACGGTCCGCGGTTAGACATCAAGCAGAACAAGGGTGGTATCTCAAGGGAGGCTCCACCGAGACTGGCGTCTCGGTTTCAAAGCCCACCACCTATCCTGCACATGTTCGGCCTAATGCCAGTGTGAAGCTGTAGTAAAGGTGCACGGGGTCTTTCCGTCTAACCGCGGGTAACCGGCATCTTGACCGGTAATTCAATTTCGCTGAGTCTATGTTGGAGACAGCGGGGAAGTCGTTACGCCATTCGTGCAGGTCGGAACTTACCCGACAAGGAATTTCGCTACCTTAGGACCGTTATAGTTACGGCCGCCGTTTACCTGGGCTTCAATTCAGAGCTCTCACCCCTCCTTTTAACCTTCAGGCACCGGGCAGGCGTCAGACCCTATACGTCGTCTTGCGACTTCGCAGAGCCCTGTGTTTTTAATAAACAGTCGCCACCCCCTGGTTTGTGCCCCCAGCCCCTAGTTGCCTAGGAACCGGGCCTCCTTCTCGCGAACTTACGGAGGTATTTTGCCGAGTTCCTTCAACATAGTTCTCTCAAGCGCCTTGGTATTCTCTACCTGTCCACCTGTGTCGGTTTAGGGTACGATCTAGCGATGGAGCTATTTCCAGGGACCTCTAAGCAGCCCATTCAATCCGATAAGGATGAACTACCCTCGAGATCCGTCACTTCCATCTGGCCCAGGAATATTAACCTGGTTCCCATCGACTACGCCTTTCGGCCTCGCCTTAGGGGTCGGCTTACCCTGCTCAGATTAGCTTTAAGCAGGAACCCTTGGACTTTCGGCGAGAGTGTCTCTCACACTCTTTGTCGCTACTCATGTCATCATTCTCACTAGTGATCTCTCCACCGGATCGCTCACGCGCCAGCTTCACAGAAAGCTCCTTGTGTCCAATCCGTCCCGAGGGACGATAAGGACACATGGAACTATG